>DATBDL010000059.1:0-24938 GCA_036269975.1 Pseudonocardiaceae bacterium
AGGCGTCGATCGACGTCGACAACCTCTCGATCCACACACCCGATCTCGACGACGTCTTCTTCGCCTTCACCGGCCGTCCGACCACAGAGAAAGGCACTGCGGCATGAGTACCTTGGCCCTCTCCATCAGCGATTCGGCGACCATGCTGCGCCGGCAGCTCCGGCACATGCAGCGCTATCCGAGCCTGACCCTGCTCGTGCTCGGTATGCCGGTGGTGTTCCTGCTGCTGTTCGTCTACGTGTTCGGCGGCACGCTCGGCGCCGGCCTCGGCGGCCTGTCCGCCGGCCGCACCGCGTATGCCGACTATGTCGCGCCGGGGATTCTGATGCTCACCGTCGCGTCGGTGGCGCAGGGGACGTCGATCTCGGTCGCCATGGACATGACCGAGGGCATCATCTCGCGGTTCCGCACCATGTCCATCTCCCGTGCCTCGGTGCTCACCGGTCACGTGCTGGGCAGCATCATCCAGGCCGTCGTCAGCGTCGCAGCGGTGATCGGCGTCGCGATGCTCGTCGGTTTCCGGCCCACCGCGAACCCGCTGGCCTGGCTCGGGGCCGCCGGCATGGTGGCGCTGCTCTCGTTGGCGCTGATCTGGCTGTCGGTCGGGCTGGGGCTGGTCGCCAGGACTGTCGAGTCGGCGAGCAACACCCCGATGTTCATGCTGCTGCTGCCGTTCCTGGGCAGCGGGTTCGTGCCGACGGCGTCGATGCCGACCGGGTTACGCTGGTTCGCCGAGTACCAGCCGTTCACGCCGGTCACCGAAACAGTGCGCGGCCTGCTGCTGGGCACCCCGATCGGGCACGACGCGGTCATCGCCGTCGGCACATGCTCGGTCATCGCGTTCGTGTCCTACCTCTGGGCACGGCGGCTGTACGACCGCAAGCCGGTGGCGAACTGATATGGGGTTGCCGCCCAACCGCGCCAACCATTAGGACGTAACCATGCGGAGTGTGGCGATCGGTCTGCTGGTGGGAACTCTCGTCTCGGCAGGCATCCTGGCGGCGACCCCGCCGACGCGGGAGAAGCCACCGCACGGGAACAGGTGCCCGTTCCCGCCGTGACCGGTCCGATCGCCGGCCAGCCGTTCGGTTCGGCGCCGATGCCGCTGCCCGGCTACACCGAGCAGGAGTACTTCCTCAGCGGCACCGCGACCGGCTACACGCAGGCCGGGACGTGGGGGGAATGACGGCCGGCCTGTTCGGCCAGCTTGCGGTAGCCGGCCATGGCGACCGCGTCGGCACGATGGCGCTGTAGCCGGAAGTAGGCGACCACGCTGCTCGTGATGCCGCCCATGGCGGTCAACACGATGGCGATGGCGATGACGGCGCCGGTCATGTGGGGTTCCCCTTCGAATCTGTGTCCACTTCGCCCACGGCCCGCACCGCGTCGACGATCGTCTGGACCGCCAGCCGCAGTTCGAACGGGACGAGCTCGAAGTACTTCATCGCCTTGCCGTCCGGGGACAGTTCCAGATGGCCGACCACCAGCCCGGCTTTCTCGAGCCGCTCGAGATGCATGTAGAGCAGCGGCCGGGACAACCCGAGCCGTCGGGCCAGCTCACTGACGTGTACCCGCCCGCCGGCCAACTCGGCGATGATCCGCAACCGCTGAGCGTGCCCAATGGCGGCGAGCACCGCCAGCAACTCATCGACGGCCAGCTCATCGAAGATCAGCGCTCACACCCCGTTCAGCCCGCTCGTTCACCTGTAAGACGAGGCTGACAGGTGAGCACGGCCCTATTAACCCTGATGGGCGCGATGGGCCGGACATGGAACGGTGACCGCGGCGTTGTCGCCGCGGTCACCGTTCGGTGTTTCGTGTTTCGTGTTTCGTCAGGCTGGCTAGTAGCCGACGGCCACCACCATGTACTGCGGGTTGTTCACCGAGATGTCCGACGACTGCCCGGCGTCATCGTCGTACGGGAAGCCGTACTGCTTTGCGTTGATCGAATTCTGGTGCCAGAACTGGGCGTAGTAGTTCGCCGGTGCCGCCTTGTAGAACTGCGTCGGGTCGGACTGCTGAGCCGCCGGCAGTTGTGCCACGTGCCGGTTGAGGCCGGCGCACAACGGTGGATTGGCGGCCAACGTGCCACCGCACCCGAATATCTGCGCCGTCGTGTCGCTCGTGTCGCCGTTTGCCGCCGCGTAGCTGGTGAAGTAGTTCGCGAACTGGCCGCCTGGCTGGAACGCGGGATCGTTGCCGGGCGACGGAATGCCGAACGGCGCGTCGTCCGTTGCCAGTTCCTTGAACTCGGTCGGCACCGAGTTCTGGAACCGCTGGAACGTCGCCGTCCTGCTTTCCTGGAACGTGGCGAAGTTCTCGCCGATCTCCTGTTCCGACCCGTCGTGCGCGTGCGTCAGGATCGCCAGCTTCAGTCCGAACCGGTCGACCCGCGTCGTGTCCAGGTTGATCGACGTCGCGCCCACCGTGAACTCGATGAAGTCGAACAACTGACCGTTCGGCGTGCCCAGGAAGAAGTTCATCCGACCGGCCGAGTTCGCCGGCATGTCGATGAACGGCTGCTGCGCGATCGACTCCGTCTGGCCGTTGAAACTCCAGAACACCTGGCTGTCCGGGAACTGGCCGTTGGTCTGGTTGACGATCTTGACCTCCAGGACGTTGTGCGCGGCGGGAATGCTGCTCACGTCACCCCAGAACGAGGCAGGCGGCTCACCGGAACCGGGGGGCGGCGGCGGTGCGGACGTCGCCGTCGTAGTCGGCGGCGGCGGTTGTGTCCCGCCCGTCGTGAAGACGTCGAACTCCCACAGCGAGTAGCCGAACTGCGTGCCCCGGACGGTGCCGAGCATCCGCACGAACCGCCCGGTCCCGGACACCGAAAGCGCCTGTACGCCACCGGTTCCGGTCGTTGTCGAGAAGATCGTGGTCCAGTTGGTCGCGTCCGGTGACGTCTGGATCTGGAACGACTTGCCGAAGGCGGCCTCCCAGTTCAGCGAGACCCCGCAGACCGTCTGACTCGACCCGAGGTCGACCTGCAACCACTGTGGATCGCTGAACGCGCTGGACCAGCGGGTGCCGGTGTTGCCGTCCGTCGCCGCGGCAGCGGCGAACGAGGCGTTCTCCGTGGACGATGCCGTGGTGGGCCGGTTCTGCGCGGCGTCGGTAGTGCTACACGCGGAGCCGGTGCTCATCGACCCGAGCACCTGGAACTCCCACAGCGAGTAGCCGAACTGTGTGCCTCGAGCCGTGCCGAGCATCCGCACGAACCGCCCGGTCCCGGCGACGGTCAGCGTCTGCACGCCGCCGGTGCCGGTGGTGGTCGAGAAGATGGTGGTCCAGTTGGTCGCGTCCGGTGACGTCTGGATCTGGAACGACTTGCCGAAGGCGGCCTCCCAGTTCAGGACGACCTGGCTGATGGTGGCGGTCGCACCCAGGTCGACCTGCAACCACTGTGGATCGCTGAACGCGCTGGACCAGCGGGTGCCGGTGTTTCCGTCGGTGGCGGCCGAAGCGGGGAACGTGGCGTTCTCGGTGGACGACGCCGTAGTGGGCTTGCCCTGCGACAGCAGGCTTGCGGCGGCGTGCGCGGCCGGACTGGTGACGATGATCATGTAAGCGGCCACGCAGAGCACCACGAGTGTGACGAGCACAGCGGGCAGTGTTCGGCGGGTGCTCCGTCGCGGCGGTGCGACGGAGGCGAATGAAGTCATAGCTCTCCTTCGACGGCGGAAAGCGAAATGTGCGCGGGTTGGTGCTGAGAGCACACCGTCAGCGGGACTAAGAGCGCTCTCAGTGGGCTGAGCATGGCTCGTGCCGAAATGCCGTGTCAAGCCCGCTACCTGCGCCGTTGCCGGGATCTTAGGCGCTTCGCAACCGATTCAGCGCAGTTGGTCGCGGTTCCGGAACCTCGACTGAATGTGTAAAACTGAAGCGCTTTCTGGGAAAGCTCAGCCGGACAGCTCGCGCGTGGCGGCGGCGGACGAGTCCAGCCCGCTCGGCGACACGGCCGGCTGCATGTCCGAACTGAACATCCGGTACCCACACCGACCGTTCCGTTTGACCTGGTACATCGCGATGTCCGCCCGCCGGATCAGGTCGTCCGGATCCGGCACGTCCGGCGTGTGCAGCGCGATCCCGATACTGGCCCCGATCGTGAGCCGCCTGCCCCCGATGACCATCGGTTCCGCCAGCACGGCCAGGATTCGCTGCGCGACCGCCGCCGCCTCCGCCGATGACGACACACCGGACAGCATCACGACGAACTCGTCCCCACCGAATCGCGCGACGATGTCCGATTCCCGCAACTGCGCCGTCAGCCGGTTCGCCGTCATCACCAGTAACGCGTCGCCGGCCGCGTGCCCGAGCGAGTCGTTGACGTCCTTGAACCGGTCCAGGTCCAGGAACAACAACGCGGCCGCCGCCGAACTGTCCTCGATCCGCTGCCGCAGCAGGTCCAGGAACAGCCCGCGACTGGCCAGCCCGGTGAGCGAGTCCCGGAACGCCTGGTACATCCGGTCCACCGTGTTCGCGTCCGTCAGCGCGAGGCTGACCTGGTCCGCGAACGCGCGCAGCGTCTGCACGTCCGACGGGTTGTACACCCGGTCCGGGTCGTACGACCCGACCAGCAACCCGCCCGTCACCGACCCGCTGTCGTGCACCGGCGCCGCCATCGACGCGCACAGCAACCCGTCCGTGAGCTCGGCGATCACGTCCGACTCGTAACCGGCCTGGACGACGACGTCGTCGGTCAGCATCGCGGCACCGATGGCACCCGCCTCGGCCAGTGGCACCGTCGGCCCTCGGCGCGCGATGTCGCTGGCCAGTCCGACGCTCGACACCAGCTTGGCCCGCTTCGTGTCCCGCGCGTCGTACACCCACAGCGCGACCATCTCGTCGCCGAGCAGGTCCTGCGCCGCCGACGTGATCATGTCCAGGATCTGCGCCAACGGCCGCCGCCGGGAGATCGACCGCTGGATGTCGAACAGGTGCTCCAGCAACAGTTGCCGCTGCTGGAGCGAGTCCAGCAGCCGAGCCTTCTCCGCCGCCTCCGACTCGCTCCGCTGCCGCATCGCGTGTTCCGCCTGCAACGTCCGCAACATCGTCAGCGTGAGGCTGAGCAGCCGCGCCATCCCGCGTACGACGCTGCGCTCCTCGACCGAGAACCCGTCCCCGGCCCGCGCGACCACGAGATGTCCGCGATGCGCGCCACCCCACTCCACCGACAGCGCGACACAGGACCCCGCCCCCGGCACCTCCAGGAACGAGCGCTCGTGCCGCGCGACCGCGAGCAACTCGGCCGCCGGGACGGCGCCGGCCGGAAACCCGACGCACGCCGTCACCCGGTCACCGACCACGATCGCGGCGACCTCGGCCTCCAGTGTCTGAGCCGCGCGTTCGACCGCCCCACCCATGGCCGTGTCCTCGTCCGAGTACGAGGACATCACGGCGAGCAACTCGAGCAGGTCGATGTGGGGTGACTCGGTCGCGTCGCTCATGTCAGCCGAGCGCCAGAACTGCGAGCGTCTGGTTGTGGAAGCCGTCGATGCCCCGGACGCGTGCGATCTCGCCGTACGTGTGGAAACCGGCGAACGGCACGCCGGCAGCCCACTTGGCCAGCCGGTCGGCCTCCCGTTGCGTGCCGTCCTCGCCCAGCACCGCCCGTAGCCCCGCGCAGCTCAGCGTGAACAGTCCGACCGGCTCGTACGCGCCGAGGCCGGCCAATGCCTGCTCGCACGCGGCCTCGGTGGCCCAGGCGATGGAGTCCTCGTCGCCGGTCATCGCCCACACCAGGCTGCCGTGGTCGATCGCGCTGCCGCCGCCGATGGACCTGCCCTCGATGTCGACCTCGGTGCTCAGATTGCGTGCCTCAAGGCCACGTCGGCGCCGCACGCCCAGCGGCCGGGGGAGCGCGAACTCGGTGAACGCGGCGGCGTCGGTGTACGCCGCCGGTGGCGCGGAGAGCCGGTCGAGGTACAGGTCGAGCGCGGGTTGATCGTCCAATGTGTACACCCGGCCGTTGCCGCTGCTGGTCACGATCATCGGCTCGCCGACCTCGTGCCAACCGTGCCGTACCGCCACCGACAACGGGCCGTCCGACGTGATGGCCGCGGCGACCACCGCGTCGGAGTGCACGCGGCCACCGCCGAGCAGGTACGCGCCGTTCATCCGCCAGCCGTCCGCGGCGGCACCGCCGAACAGCGGGAGGCTCGCGCCGACCTCGCGGTAGCAGCCACGCAGGATCGCCTCCTGGTCGCGGACGAGACCGTCGGTGAGCAGCAACAACAAGCGGTAGGGCTGGTCGGCCGCCGCGTCGACGCAGCGGGCCACCTCGGCGCCGGCCTCGCGCTGGCGGCCGGACACCTCGGTCGCCACCGACGTGGACACCGAGAATCCTGGTCCGCCGATCGCCGTAACGACGACCGTGCCATCCTGTGCCCCGTTCGGCCCAATTTCGCCGTGCGTGGAACAACCGATGACAGGGACATCGCCGACGATCTCGCCCAAGCCGTCCAGCAAAGCGGACGCATCATGGTCGATGGCGGCGAAAACGACCACCAGTTTTGGATCGTCGCCGACGAGAGCCGCCTGTCCCGCGGCTATCGCCGCCGTTCGCGAATCCCGTTGCGCTGAGTGGCCAACGCCCATCCAGCGCCGGCCATCACGTGACGTGGCCACGCTTCGCTGCCTCCAACTCGAGCCGGAGTGTCGAAGTTTACACCCTAGGATGGTGTCACTGCGTAATCACCCGACTGTCGTAGATTCACTCGAACAGAGCAGCAGTGACGAGTGGGCCGTTGACCTCGTTTACCAATTCTTCAGCATTCCGCGCGGACACCGATCGCTGTTCAGATTCGGACAATATATTTGAAAATCGGTCATGTGGTGTGGATGCGCGTGGTTCCATCCGTCCGTGCAACCATCATCGAACGAACCGGGCCAGTTCGCGCCCGCACCACCGGTACAGCTCCCGCCCGATCCGGGAGCGCTGCCGGTCGACACGGCACTGCGCCGCGTCATCGTCATCATGTTCGTCAACCTCGGGCTCAGCGTGGTGACCACGATCGTCACGCTGCTGCTGAAGAGCAGCGTGCTGGACTACCAGATGGCGCACGCGCACTTCCCGCCGGACGCGACGCCGGCGCAGATCGAGGTCGTCCGGCAGGCGTTGCAGACGGCGCTGTGGAGCAAGCTGGTCGCGACGGTGCTGGTGGCAGGGCTCTACATCTGGCGCGCGTACGCGCTGCGCAGGGGTTCCCGGCGCGCCTACCTGCGCCTTTACTACCTCTGCATCCTGGGCATCGTCGGCATCGCGTACCTGATCCTGGCCGGCCAGTACCCGGTCTGGATGCGGATCGAGCAGGGGCTGCAGGCCGTGGTGCTGGTGGGGTTGCTGCTCGCGGTCAGCCGCAAGGAGGTGCGCTACCGGTTCGCCAAGCAGCGCTACGTGTGACAGCCGGGCGCCATGCGGTAGGCGGCGGCCAGAGCGGGGTGGGCCCTGACGTAGTCGGCGAGGCTGCCGTAGTCGGCCGCCGGGTAGGTGACGGGATTGAACAGGCCGAGGTCGACGTCGGCGATGACGAGCACGGACTCCAGGTCGGCGGCCGGGAACTCGGCCGCCTCATGGCCAAGATCGTGACTGTTGGCCAGCGCTCCGTCGACGCTCTTGCGGTACTTCACGAGCAGATCGTGACCGTCCCTGCTCGGTGCGTCACGCAGCGCGTCGAACGCCCGCTCTGCCGAGGTCAGCGTGGTCTCGCCGGTCGCGATGAAGGTGCGGATGCGCTGTCGGTCGGCGTCGGACGTCTGACCGGGATTCGGCAGCGGCGGCGGCATGGGGTCGAGCGTGTGGCCGGCCGCGCAGAAGTCCCCGACCCAGCTCACCAGCGCGGTGTCCGGGGAAGTCGGTGCTGGACGGGCGGGTGCGGCCGTGCGCCCGCCACACGCGGACAGCAGTACTGTAACGGCGAGTAGCGTCGGCACGACACTCACTGTGGTATGCACTGGTCCGGTCTATCCCCAACGGTCCGGGACCGGTCCCGACCCGGCTCGCCGCAGCGCCCCGGAGTGAAGAAGCAAAGTGGATCTCTGGCAGACGGTCAAGGTAGTGGGTCGTCGGTGGTACATCTCGGTGCCGGTGTTCGTGCTGGGTCTGGTCCTCGCGGCCGCGGCATCGCTCACCGCGAAGCACCAGTACGAGTCCACCGGCACCGTCGTGCTGCGCCTGCCGAGCGCCGGCCAGGACAAGGGGCCGCCGGCCGGCAACCCGGCGAACCCGATGCTGGCGTTCTCCGACAGCCTCACCACGGACGCGTCACTGCTGATCCAGACCCTGAACAGCCCGGCGGCCGTGGCGACGGTAGGCGCGAAGGGCGGCACGGCGACCTTCACGGCCAGCTCAGGTGACCTGAACGGTCCGTTCATCATGGTGACGGCGGACGCACTGACCCCAGGTTCGACGGAGGCCACGGTCGAGTTGGCGTTCCGCTACGCCGAGGACCAGTTGGTGCGCAGCGAGCAGGCGGTCGGCGCACCACCGGCTTCGTACATCGTGCTCGAGGACGTGGTGACGCCGACGCCGCCGGCGTTGAAGGCGGGCGGCAGGTCCCGGTTCGCGGGTGTGGCTGTCATCCTGGCGCTGGTCCTGTGTCTGACGGTGACGTACACGGTTGACACGTACCTGCGGCGGCGGGTCCCGGTAAATTCGGTCGCCGTTTCTATGGCCGAGGACTAAACTGACATCAGTCAGCCTCGATAATTCCCATTGACCAGCCCGCACCTGTGCGAATGCGGGCTTAGCCCGGCCGACCGAATTCGACTCCCGGTCGGCCGGGCGTCTCTGTCGTATCGTTTGGGTTGGTCTGCTCGTCCCGATTTTTTTCATTGTCGTAACGGTCGGTGGTGGTTTGTCGAGGGCGCTTCGCGTCGCTCCTCGTCGCTCCTCGTCGCGCGTTGGGCGGGCCTTCTTGCGTTTGCGAGCGCGTGTGCGGTCCGCCGCTCGGTGTTACTCGCCTGTTTCGCCGTCTACCGATTCGCGCAGCAGGTCCGCGTGGCCGTTGTGGCGGGCGTATTCCTCGATCATGTGGACCATGATCCAGCGCAGGCTCGGTACTTGGCCGTCTGACCAGCCTCTTTTGGCTGTTTGGTCCAGGCCGCCTTCGGACAGGGCCTTCTTGATTTGGGAGCGGGACCGGATTACCGCGTTCTGCCACAGTGTGCGGAGTTGTTCTGGCGAGTCTTCCGCTGCTGAGTGCCAGTCCCAGTCTCGGTCGGCTTTCCAGTCGATCTTGTCCCATGGTGATCCCAGGTCCTGCCCGTACAGGGAGCGGGAGAACCAGGTCTCCTCGACCATCGCCATGTGCTTGAGGATGCCGCCCAGTGTCATCGACGACGCCGCGACCTTCGTCCGCAGGCCGGCCGCGTCCAGACCTGCGCACTTCCACTCCAGTGTCGCTCGCTGGTAGTCGAGGTAGCTCTGGAGCGTCGTCCCCTCGTCCGCTGCCAGGGGTGGCTCTGGGCGTCCTTGTTCATCCAACTGAGTCATGGGCGGTGAGTTTACTGGCGGGCTACCGCTGGTCCCGCCGATTTATGGACGGCTGGCCACGGCCGCCAGCATGGGGGTTCGCTGGAGTGGCGGCTCCGCCAGGTCTTCCGGGCGCCAGTCGTTGGCTTCCACCAGGCCCGGTTCCAGCAGTTGCCACCCTTGCAGCAACTCCGCTATCTCGGTTTCGGTGCGGCCTACCAACGGGTGGCTCGTCCGCTGGTACAGCTCGCCGACCTCGGTTCCTTCGACCAGGTCGCTTACCGCGCCGTGCGAGAACACGAGCAGGCTGCCGGGGGCCGCCGCGTCACGGTACGTGTTCAAGATGGCCTTGGGGTTCCGCTCGTTCGCTACGAAGTGCAACACCGCCGCCACGATCACGGCTACCGGGCGGTCGAAGTCGAGCAGGTCCGCCACCCCTGGGGCGGACAGCACCTGGGCCGGGTTCGTCATGTCGGCTCTGGTGATGCTGGCCGCCGGCACGTTCGCCAGCAACAACTCCGTGTGGGCGACGGCTATGGGGTCCGTGTCTACGTACGCCACCTTCGCGTTCGGGTCCACCGCGTGGGCTATCTCGTGCACGTGGCCCACCGTGGGGATGCCCGAGCCCAGGTCCAGGAACTGGCGTACTCCCTGGTCCAGGCACGCGCGCACGGCCCGTTGCAGGAACGCCCTGTTGGCCCTCGCGGTCGGCACCATCAGCGGCATGACCTCGATCACCGCCCTCGCCGCGGCTCGGTCTGCCTCCAGATTGTGCCCGCCGCCCAGGTAGTAGTCGTACATGCGCGCGACGCTCGCCGTGTGCACGTCTATGTACTCGGGCACCCACACCTCGTTCACGGTGGTGATGGTAGCGGTGTCGGCAGTCGGGGATCTGTTAAGTGGTTCGGACCAATGAAACCTGTGATCGTCCGTGACGGTGCGCGACCGGCGACCGCGCTGACGACGGGATCGTCAGCGCGGCCCGTCACCGGTCAGAGTCCCGGAGTCTCGCGATCTTCGAGGCGCCCTTGCCGACACCGGTGACCGTATTGGACGTGCCGACTACGTTCGGGCTGCTCGCGCAGTCGCTCTGGTCCTTCACGCCGCCACCACGTCCGGCCACGTTCGGGCCGACGATCATGAACTACGGCCGGAAGTGGCCGGTGCGACTCGTGGCCGCCGAGGTCAGCCGGACAAGCATGTCCATATGGGACAACTGGACGGGACAATCCCGAGCGGACGAGACTGGCGACCCACGACCCTGGGATCAGGTCCCACCCACACTTGCCGGCGAGCCCGCATCAACGGAGATGCGGGCCTCGCCCACAAGTTGTAGAGGACCTACCCGCGATGGCTAAACCTCCCACCCTTTCGCGCTCGCGCGCCACCCTCCGTCCATCCTGGTTGGCCGGCATCGCCGTTGCCGCCACCCTGCTGACCGCGGTCGCGGTCGCCCTCGTGGTGCGGGCGCGCGTCCAGACCGGCCCGTTGACCACCGCCGACCTCCAGGTGTTCTGGCTCAGCGGCAATGCGATTCGGACCGGCCACGATCCCTACCTGTTCTGGTTGCCCGGCGCCAAGATGAGCCTGGTCTACCCGCCGTTCGCCGGGCTGCTGATGGCCCCGGTCTCCCTCATCCCGTTGACGGTCTTACGGATCGTCTGGTTCGCGGGTGTCATTGTCGCCGCACAGGCGATCATCTGGCTGACCGCCCGCTGGGCCGGCGTGCGGTTCGGCCGGCGATGGTTGCTGCTGTCCCCGGTGCTGGGACTGGTGGTGCTGCTGGTCGACCCGGTCTGGCAGGAGCTGTGGGCCGGTCAGGTCAACGTCTTCATCGGGCTGCTGGTGATCGCCGACCTGAGCCGGCGGGATGGTGCTCGGGGCAAGGGAATCGGGGTCGGGCTGGCGGCCGGGATCAAGCTCACGCCCGGCCTGTTCATCCTGTATCTCGCGCTGACCCGGCGCTACCGTGCTGCCGTCACCGCGCTGGTCGCGTTCGTCACCACGGTCGCCGTCGGGTTCGTCGCCATGCCGGCCGGCCAGGCATGGCGCTACTGGACGGACTACGCCTGGGACGTCGACCGGATGTTCAGCGCGCCCGGCGTGATCTTCAACCAGAGCCTGCGCGGTGCCGTCGCCCGCCTGCTGCACCACGACTCGGTCGCGCCGTGGGCTGTGGTCGTGGTCGTGGTCGCGATCGCCGGGCTGGCGGTGTGCGTCGCGCTGTGTCGGCGTGGGTTGGATCGGGAAGGCGTCGCGCTGTGCGGTGTCACGGCACTGCTGGTGTCGCCCGTTTCCTGGGTGTACCACTGGGTGTGGCTGGTGCCGGTGCTGGTGCTGCTGGTGATCGGCGCCGTGCGGTCCAGGTCGGCGGGATGGATCGGGTTGGCCGTGGTGACGGCCGCCGTCGTGGTGCTGCACCCGTACACCTGGATCGGCGGCTTCAGCGCCATGCCGTCCGCGTTGTTCGCCGGCTCGCAGGGCTGGTGGCTGTCGTGGACCTCCTACTTCGCGGCCCCGCACGATCTCGGTGGCCAGTTGCTGTCCGATTCGTTGGTGCTGCTCGGGTTCGTGTTGCTGGCCGGCGGTGCCGTACTGGCGTGGCGGCGGCGGTTGCCCGGCGTGGCGGTGACGGACATCGTGCGCAGTGCTTCCGATCCCGAAGTGTCCATTGTGGTCCCGGCGCGGGACGAGGCGGAGAACCTGCCGGCGCTCGCGCAACGGCTGCGGCGGACACTGGCCGGCCGCTGGTCCTACGAACTGGTCGTGGTCGACGACGGCTCGACCGACGGCACGGCGGCCGTCGCCACCGAACTCGGCCGCGAGCATCCCGTGGTGCTGGTGCGGC
This sequence comes from Pseudonocardiaceae bacterium, assembly GCA_036269975.1. Classification (GTDB taxonomy): domain Bacteria; phylum Actinomycetota; class Actinomycetes; order Mycobacteriales; family Pseudonocardiaceae; genus DATEPR01. The sequence goes on from DATBDL010000059.1 coordinate 12,327, forward strand.
GCGACGGCCAGCACGGCAAGGGCCAGGCGCTGGTGGCCGGATTCCGGCACAGCAGGGGCGGCATAGTGTGCATGATCGACGCCGACCTACAGTATCCGCCGGAGGCCATCCCCGCGATGGTGTCGCTGGTCGGCATGCGGCAGGCAGATGTAGTGGTGGCCAACCGGATGGTGCACCGGACCGGATTGGTGCGACGCGGGTGCAGCCAGTTGTCGTACCGGTTGGTCCAGGCGCTGCACGGCCTGAACGTGGATGTCCAATCAGGACTGAAGGTGATCCGCCGCGACGTACTGGAGCGGGTCACGCTACGGCCGGACGGCTGGGCGATCGACCTGGAACTGCTGGTCCGGGCGCGCGCCAACGGGTTCCGGATCATGGCGCACGACATCAGGTTCGAGGACCGCAGGCACGGCCACACCAAGGTACGGCTGGGCAGGGCGAGCTGGCAGATCCTCCGAAACGCGGTCGCGCTGAAGTTGACGGTTGCCGGGGTGAGGTGAGCAGTGCGCCTGCTGGGCCGGTCGGCGCCGGCCCAGCAGACTCGTCTTTATTGTGCTGGCCGCGCTTCGACCAGGCTGAACGCCGTGTCGGTTGGCACGAGCCGGGTGAGCTGGTAGCCGCCGGCCGCGAATACCTTCGCGTATTCGGCTTCCGTGCGGACGTTGCCGTTCATGGTCACCGTCATGACCAGGTCGAAGTTCTTCACGAACCGCGACGTCTTGTCGTCCCGGACGAACTCGGCCGCGACGAAACCGGCGGCCGGCGATGCCTCGCGGCAGCGGCGCAGCAGCTTGACGACCGCGTTGTCGTCCCAGCTATGCATGACCTGCTTGACGACGTACGTGTCGACGCCGGTCGGCACGTCGGTGAAGAAGTCGCCCGGTTGCGTGCGCAGCCGGTCCGTCGCCAGCAGGTCGGCGATGTCGTCACGGGCCCTGGCCTGCTCGATCACCGGCGGCAGGTCGACCAGCACGCCGTGCGCGATGTCCGGGTAGGCACGCAGGATCGCGCTGATGTAAGTCCCGGTACCGCCACCGAGATCGGCGACGACGCGGCTGTGCCCGAACTCCGGGTACGACGCGGCAACCTGGTCGCTCAGCGCCTCCGAGAAGCTGTTCATCGCGCCGTTGAAGATCGCGCCGGCCTCGGGGTGGCCGCCGATGTACTGCCAGAGCGACATACCGAACTCGAGCTCGAACGCCGGCTTGCCGGTGGCGAGGCCGTCGCCGAGCTTGCTCCACGAGTTCCACAGCCAGGATTCGCCGACCATCCGGGCCATCGAGTACTGCGAACGTGGCACGCCGGCCCGCAGCAGCTCGGACAGCCGGGAGTTCTCGAAGACGTCCGGTTCGACCTCGCGGAAGACGCCCTCCTCGACCAGCAGGCGCAGCACCTTGCCCAGTTGCACGACGTCGGTGTCGGTCCTGGCGGCGAGCTCCGCCACCGACAGCCGCCCGCCGGCCAGCACGTCGGCCAAGCCGTGCCGCGCCGCGACCGAGATGCACACCGCGACGCTCGGGAACATCAACTGCGAGAGCGCGAACGCGTCCGCGGCGTCTGGCCCATGGCTCTCGCTCATGCTGTGTCCCTGCTTTCTCCGTGCTGGCTTATGGGTTTCAGCGTCGGCCGTCGGCGGTCCCAGGGCAGGAGTCTGGTGTCCTTGCGACGTGGGAATCGCCGACGAGCCGCCGGGGACGGCGCGCTAACTGCAACGGACCGCAGACCCAAACAACGAGCCACCCAGAAAATCAACAACGACTCAACTGCCGATCGACTGTGGGAAGCGAAAGAAACTGTGCGGGTCGTAATGCTGCTTGATCCGGACCAGACGCTCGTAGTTGCCGGCGTAATAGGCCCGGCGCCAGTCCGGCAGTCGGGGATCGATGAAGTTGACCATGCCCTGACCGTCGCCATATCGGGCGGCCACGGCGAAGCCACCGTCCGCCCACATCTGTGCCGCCACCTGCTGATCCGGTGTCGGCGTGAAACTGTTCAGGCCGGCCGTGACGTTCAAATAGAACAAAGCGGACCGATGCGGATAAGCCGTTGCCGAAGTAGGCACGGCATTGATCTGGCCGCCGAGGCCGGTGATGCTCAGCACGCGGAACTGACCCTCGGCCGGATCGGCCAGGTATGCCGTCAGCAACGCCTCGATCGCGCCACTGTCCAGAGCGGCGTCGAGCAGACGACCTCGATCGACTACGAAGCTGTGCCGGGGGAGCAGCGCCGCCGGGTCGGTGCCGATGCGGTGGCACGCCTCGACGGTGAGTGTCGCGCAGCCGTACTGCGCCATCATCGCGTCGTGGTACGACTGGTCGGTCACTGTCCGGTTCAACGGCGCCGCACCCACCGCCGATGCCAGCTCGTCCAGCAGTGGCGCAAGACTGCCGGGGTCGCCGAGCCAGCCGCCGGACACCAGCGCGATCGGCTGCGATCCCGGCGCCGCGTTCTGGTTCACGATCGTCACGTTGGCCGTCAGGTCGGTCGACGCCGTTGCCAGCCACGGCTGGTACGCCGCGATCATGGCGGCCGCCTGCGCTCCCGGCCACACCAGGCTGAACGTGACCATCCGCTGCACCGTGACCGGCTGGAGTTCGAACCTTGTTACTACGCCGAAGTTGCCGCCGCCGCCACCACGTAGCGCCCAGAACAGGTCCGGCTCGTGCGCGGCCGAGCACCGCACTTGCCTGCCGTCCGCCAGGACCACGTCCGCCGACACCACGTGGTCGCTGGCGACACCGAACCTGCGGGACAGCGGCCCGATGCCGCCGCCCTGCACGTAACCGCCCGCGCACACGGTCGGGCAGCTCCCCGTGATCGCAGCCAGCGCAGCCGGGCTCAGCGTGCTGACGACGTCCACGCCCTGCGCGCCTGGCCCGACGGTGACAGTAGGTCCCGCCGAGACCTGATTGAGCCGGGATACGTCCAGCACCAGGCCGGTGGTGGTGGAGTAGCCGGCGGCCGAGTGGCCACCGCTGCGTACCGCGGTGGCGATGCCCTGCGCTTGCGCGAACCGCAGGCAGGCCGCCACATCCGTCGCGTTCGCGCAGTACGCGATCGCGGCCGGCTGGATCGTGTCGAAGAAGCCGCTGTCGAGCTGGAGTGCCGTGTTGTAGGTCGGGTCGCCTGGCAGCACGACATCGCCCGTCATGGCCGACCGCAGCGTGTCCCACCGGGTGCTTGCCCGACCCGTCCATAATGGACCACCGAGCGCTGCCACGCCTGCCGTGCCGATGCCGGCACGGAGTAACTCTCGTCTCGTGATCATGCCGTCAGTGTCACGCCAGACGACGGGCCAAGCGAGATCCGTGGGACAGAATCCCAGTCGGGCAAGGGATCGCGGTCCCGAGCACTCAGGAACGCAGTTTCGCCATGATGGGGGCGAACTGGTGCATGAAGTCGGCGTTGACGGTGATGTAGGACACGCCCCAGCGGTCCCGCAGCCGAAGGAGAGTCGCCGCGTTCTCGTCGACGTCGCCCGGCAGCACCGTGACCGCGCCCGCCTTGGCCAGTTCCGTGGTGGACACGCCGATGTAGCGCTCCACCCACGGCGCCGGATCGCCGCCGACCGAGATCAGGTTCAGGTTCAGTTCGATCTCGTCGACCCGGTCGCCCGCCGCCGCCCGGAAGCGTTCGACGATCGGATCGCCGTCGGCGGGGGTCGTGGTGGGCGCCCAGGTCAGCGTGACGATATCGGCGGCCCGTGCGGCTAGACCGAGCAGTTTCGGGCCGGCCCCGGCCAGCATCAGCTTCGGCCTGTCTTTCTGGACGCCCAGTTCGGCGATGGTGTCGGCCAGCATTGCCAGGCGCTGCGCCGGGGAGCCGAACTCACGGCCCAACCGTGCCGCGTACCGCTCGCCGCCCGGCCGACCGGCGCCCAGGCCCAGTTCGAACCGGCCGCCGGACAGCGTGTGCAGGGTGTTCGCCTGCCAGGCCAGCATCCGCTTCTCGCGGTAGGGCACCGCGAGCACGAACGTGCCGAAGTGCAGGCGGGTCGTCACGGCGGCGACCGCGGACAGCAGCGTGAGCGGATCGTGCTCGCCGATCGGATCTGGGGTCAGCAGCGTGTCGAAACCGAGTTCCTCCGTTGTCCTGGCGAGCGCGGTCACCGATTCGATGTCGGGCGCGTGACCTGCGGTGACGCCGAACCGGAACGGGCGGGGTGACATCGAGTTCTCCTTCTGTTGAGCACGTCCCAAGAAGTACGGGACGGCTGACTCTGCCCGACAGGAAGCGCGCGGGAGAACCTGGTTGGGCAACGAGACGCGCCCAGGAGGCATCCATGCAGTCGCGACATGTCAGCGTGACCCGCATCGGCGGGCTGGAAAACATGGCAGTGCGCACCGAGGAGGTCGCCGATCCCGGACCCGGTGAGGTGCTGGTGCGGGTGGCCGCCGCCGGCGTCTCCTACGGCGACCTGTTGCTGCGCCTCGGCGTCATCCCGTTCGGGCCGAAGCCGCCGTTCACGCCGGGCTTCGACATCGCGGGCGAAGTGGAGCGGATCGGGCCCGGCGTGACCGAGTTCGCCGTCGGGCAGCCGGTCGCCGCGCTGCTGAAGGTCGGTGGCTACGCGGAACGGGTGGTCCTGCCGGCCAGTCGGCTGGTGGCGCTGCCGGCCACGGTCGACATGGTCGAGGCGGCGGCGGTGGCGTTGAACTACTTCATCGCGCACCAGATGCTGCACCGGATCGCGAAGGTCGATGCCGGCCAGCGCATCCTGGTGCACGGCGCGTCCGGCGGCGTCGGCATCGCGTTTCTCCAGCTCGCCCAGTTGGCCGGCATCGAGTGCTACGGCACGGCGTCCTCGGCCAAGCGGGAGATCGTGACGGCCTACGGTGGCATTCCGATCGACTATCGTACCGAGGACTTCGTCCGGGTGATCCGCTCGCTGCCCGGCGGTTCGGTGGCCGCCGTGTTCGACCCGATCGGCGGCGCGCACTTCAACCGCTCGTCGAAGGTGCTGGGGCGCGGCGGGATCATGGTCGCCTACGGCCAGAGTGCCGCGCTGGTGGACAACAGGCCGAACATGCTGATCGGTGCCCGCGGCATGCTCGGCGGGATCTTCCTGCCGAAGATCGTGCCCAACGGCAGGCGCACCACGTTCTACAACGCGTGGAGCCTGGAGAAGTCGGAGCCGACGGCCTACCGGAGCGATCTGGCCGAGGTCATGCGGCTGCTGGCCGACCGTAAGATCACGCCGCCGGTGGCCAAGACGATGCCGCTGGACCGGGCCGCCGACGCGCAACTCCTGCTGGAACAGGGATCGGTGCGCGGCAAGGTGGTCCTCACGACACACTGACGAGCCCTGATGTCGTCGGTGCGCGGAGCAGACCGCGGCACGCGATCACGTACGCGGTGAACAGGGCGACGATGCCGCCTGCGGCCAGCGTGGTGTCGATCAGGGGTGCCTGCGTCAGCGCGAGCGGGTCGACCGCGACGAAGGTGTCCACGACCACCACGCCGGCCGCCAGGAAGTAGCCGAGGCACGCCAGCGCGACAATGCGTACCCGCCGCGTTTCCGGCATGTCCACATAGGACGTCAGCCAGGCCAGCATCGGCAGGATGAGGATGCCGTGCATCGTGGCGGCATGGCCGGACTTGAAGGCGACCGCAACGGTGTACGCGGCGGCCTGGGAGACCGTCCTGGTCTCCCGGACCCCCAGGAAGATCATGAAGGCGCCGATCGCCAGCGCGCACAGGAACGCCACGAAACCGGCGCGCACGGCAAGGCGCATGCTCGGTGGCACCGAGGGATTGCGGCGGTAGGCGGCTCGCGCGAACAGGATCGTCGTGACGATCAGGATCGCGCCGCCGCCGGCGGCGCTGTAGGCGAAGACGGAGTTGAGCTTCGTGCTGACGTTGAAGTGCGACGGCACCCCCCGCCACGCCTGCAGGGTGATCACGGTGACCTCGACGACGCACGCGGCCGCGAATACGGTCAGCAGCCGGGCGCGCAGGCGTGGGTTCGTCGCGATGAACGTGGTGACCCAGGTGATCGTGGCCAGCGTCAGCCCGAACGCGACGCCGAACGTGGTCGGCTTGCGCCACGACACCGGCCCGTCCCACGGCCCGCCAACGAAAAGCTGGACCAGCAGGTGGAAGAGGCCGCTCGCGAACAGCACTGTCGCGACCTGGTAGCAGCGGCGGTCGATCCGGTCGGCGTGTCGGTAGTACGTGGCGAGCGCGGCGGCCAGCCGGCCGACCGTCGGTCGGAAACCGTGATCGCGGTCCGTCAGTGCCGCCGGCATTGTCACCCTCCGAGTTGTCGTCCGCGCCGTACGCGGATTCCGTAGTGCACCACGACGCTGACCGCAAGCCAGAAGATCGGGAAGATCGGCCAGAAGAAGCCCGAGTGGTCGACGAACTGCGGTGGGCCGGCGAAGCCAGGTCGTCCGGCGAAGTCTGGCACGACCGCCCAGCGCGCGATCAGCAGCGTGGAGACCAGGGCCGCGATCGCCGCGTGCGTCAACAGCGGCCGCGACCAGACGTTCCGCGCCACCTGGGCGGTGTTGGCGGGCACCGGCACCGGCGTTGGCAGATCCTCGGTCAGGTCGGCCAGTTCGTGCTCGTGGCAGGCCGACCAGCAGGCGGCCAGCCGTTCGTCCGCCTCTGCCGTGGTGAGGCGGCCCTCGGCCAGCGCGTCGGCCAGTTGCTGTGCGGTCGCGGCGCGGTCAGCGTCCGAGACCCGCATGTTCTGCCGGGAATTGTCAGCCATGACCACATCGTGCGCGACGGCGTGCCGACGCACATCGGCCACGGAACGCAAGTGCGAGGTACGTCGCTGGTCGTACTGCGTGCGTTCAGTGGCCAAGGCCGGCCCGGCGTGCCCGCACGGCGGCCTCGGTCCGGTCGACCAGGTGCAGCTTGGTGAAGATGCGGGACAGGTAGTTGCGCACCGTCTTCACGGAAAGGCCGAGCTCACGTGCGATCGCGGCGTTGCCCCTGCCGTCGGCGACCAGTTCGAGCACGGCGCGTTCCCGGTCGGTCAGCTCGGGGAACGGCTTGCCGGACGCCGGTGGCTTCGTGAGGTGCTCGATCACCCAGTTCGACGTCTGCGAGTCGAACACCATGCCACCCGACCGGACGATGCCGATCGCCATGCTGATGTCCTCGGAGCGCCCGCCCTTGAGCAGGTAGCCGCGGGCGCCCGCCCTGATGGCCGAGAAGAACACGTCCCGGTCGTCCAGCACGGTCACCACGATGACGGCCGTGTCCGGCCAGCGGCTGGCGATCATCTTCGTGGCCTCGATCCCGGTGACACCGGGCAGGTTCACGTCCATCAGCACGAGCTGCGGGCGTAACTCGGACGTCATGGTGAGCGCTTCGGTGCCGGTCGCGGCCTCGCCGACCACCCGCAGCGATTCGATGTCGTTGAGCAGCATCTTCAGGCCCGACCGGTAGATCGGGTGGTCGTCGGCGATCAGGATGCTGACCTGGTCGTTCATCGTGCTGGTCACCGCAGCTCCTTGGGCAGGGCCGCCGTCGCGTGCAGCGGGAACCAGGCCGTCACGGCGACACCGCCGGGCCGCAGCGGCTCGATCGCGCACCAGCCGCCGTGGTCGGTCGCACGCGATGTCATGTTGGCGAGGCCGGCACCATGGCCACCTCGCGCGCCGCCCAAGCCGACGCCGTCGTCCTGGACCCGTACGTGCAACTCGTCCCCACGCACCGTCACCCGCACCGCGCAGTGCCGCGCCGACGAGTGCTTCAGCACGTTGGTCATGGCCTCCCTGACGATCCAGAAGGCCGCCCATGCGATGTCGTCGTCCACGGTGCCGATGCGTGGATCGACGTCCAGCGTGATCACCATCCGGTCGGCGACCGCGCGGCTCATGCCGCCGATCATCGAGTGCAGGGCGACCGCCACGCTGCCGCCGTGCGGTTGCGCATCGTTGGTGGCCAGCAGTTGCCGCACGTACGCGATCAGCTTGGTCACGTCGGTGCGTAACTCGATCAGTACCCGGTCCGCTTCCGCGCTGTCGCTGGCCAGCGACCTGCGGGCCACGTCGATCGTCATGGTCATGCCCGCCAGTGACGAGCCGACCTGGTCGTGCAGGTCTCGTTGCACCATCTGCAGGTTCTGATAGTGCGAGCAGACATGGACGTCGCGGCGCACACCGCGCTGTCGTGGGACGAGTGCCTCGGCGGGCCAGCCACAGGACTGGCCGCGTTCGTCGAACGCCCGGCTCGCCGCCATGTCTCCGCCCCCGGCCTCCCACGCAGAAATTCACGGACAGTCGTTGTTGTTGGACGACTGTCTGCATAGTGCCGGACGAACCACTACGGATGACAACTCCTAGCGTGTGCTCCATATTCTAATTCGAAATTATTTCGACCGGTCGAGTACTCTCAGTTTGCGATTTCCACTATCCGCCGGTACGTGTGTTCATCGCGAATGTGGTCGAGCAGGTAAGCGGCCAGGTCCGCCCGGCTGATCGACCAGCAGCCGGGCAGCTTGCGATCCAGCGCGATCCGGTAGTCGCCCCTGGCAGGGCGGTCGGTCAGCCGGGCGGCGCGGACCAGGGTCCACTCGATACCCGACTCGCCGACTCGCTGTTCCATCGCGGCCATGTCGGCATATGGCCGTTTCAGCATCGGATGCAACAGGAACCTGGTCACCAGCCACTCCGGGAACTGTCGGCGATCCGGTATCCGCAGCGAACTGGTCGACACCACGAGTAGCCGATCAGCTCCGTTCCGTGTCATAGCGTCGAGAATATTTCCGGTTCCGACCGAATAGACCGTTGTCGCGTGCCGGTGCATGCCGATACCGAGCGCGGACACCACGGCGTCGGCACCGTCGACGACCGCGTCCACGGTGCCCGCCACGAGCACGTCACCCCGCACGACGTCCAGGTGCGGGTCCTTGATCGGCAGCGCGTCCGGCCGGCGGGCCAGCGCGGTCACGCGGTGCCCACGTCGCAGTGCCTGGCGAATGAGTTGGGTGCCGGTGCCACCGGTCGCCCCGAATACGGCAAGTCGCATGGGACCCTCCGTTTGAGTGCGATTGTTGACGCCGGCCCCGGCACCGCGAAAGTTGCGATGACGGGGCCGGCGCCCCGTTAGTCGGCGATCGCCATCGGGCGGGACTCGCCAGCCGCGTTGGCCGCGTTGGTCGCGTTGACGGCGGCGACCAGATCGGCGCGGCTGGCGCCGGGCAACTGCGGCGGCGGGCCGCTCGCCAGCGCCCTGCCGATCCGCTGGCCGATCTCCCGGTCCGCGTACAGCGCACCCGGCTCGGCCAGCATCATCATCACGTTGGCCACCCGGCGCCAGACGTCGGCGTCCATCGTGGATGCCGCCACCGCGACACCGAAGGTGACCACGCCGGCCGGCGGGCGGCCCATCGGCGCGCCGTGTAGCGCGGCCTCCCACATGCCGGCCCTGCCGCGGTCGTTGGCCAGTGCCTCCTCGTACCACGGCCGCACCAGCCGTGCGGTGCGGGCCGTGAACTCGCCCGTGAACGCCGCGTCGACGCTGCCGTGCTCGGTCAGCAGGTCGGCCAGCAGGAAGGCGTGCGACAACCCGAGCGAGACACCACGGCCGTAGGACGGGTTCGTGGTGCAGACCGCGTCGCCGATGCCGACGAAACCGGTGATGACTGCGCCCTCGGCGGGCAGCCGCAGCGAGTTGTCCAGGCCGCCCATCGCGTAGACGGGGGAGATCGGCTCGGAGTTGCCCGGCGCGACCCAGCCGGCCAGCAGCGGCGTGGCCCGCACGGCCGCCGTGAAGGCGTCCTCGTGCCGCAGGCCCTTCAGTTCGGCGTCCTCCGGCAGCACACCGACCGAGATCGAGAACGTGCGGTTGTCACCGAGGAACAGCACCGCGGTGTAGCTGTCCCACAGGCCGCCGGAACCGAAACCGCGGTTGAGCGGGCCGGGAGGCGCCTCGGTGAGCATCCGGTAGTACCGGGTGTAGTAGGTGATCTTGCAGCTCTCGCTGGTCACGGTCGGCGTCGGCAGGCCGGCGTCGGCCAGCCAACCGTCCGCAGCGGTGCGGCGGCCGGTCGCGTCGACGACCAGGTCGCCGTCCACGACGCTGCCGTCGGCCAGTCGGACGCCGGTGACCCTGTCGTCCGCGCCGGTGACCAGGCCGCGCACGGTGGCGCCGGTCGTCATGTGCACGCCCGAACGCGCCAGCGCGCGCTGGCGCAGCACGAACTCGAACGTGGAGCGCCGGGTGATCACCATGCGCAGGTCGTCGTCCGACGGCTGGCGCTCGAAGTCACGCAGCATGGGCGGGTGGTAGTCGGCCAGGTTGACCTCGGTCGCGCCGGCGGCGAACAGGCCGTCGTAGACGTCGGTCGCCCGGTCGCGCAGCAGGTTGCAGCCCAGCGACGCGAAGGCGTGCGAGTGCACGGCCTGCGGCACGGTCGGCCGTGGCCAGCCGAACGACTCGTCCACAGTGGACGGATATGGCTCGGCCGCCCGTTCCAGGATCTCGACCTGGTGGCCCTGGTCGGCCAGCGCGATGGCGGCGCCGAGACCGACGACGCTGCCACCGATGATGACGATCTTCATCGCGTACTCCTCACAGGTTCCAGAACTCGTCGGTGGCGTAGACGTCGTTGGGGTAGGTCCAGAACTCGGCGATCTTGCCGTCCTCGATCCGGGCGACGTTGACGAACGGCATCTCCAGCACGTGGCCCTTGCGCTCGTAGCGTGTCTGGAGCAGCGCGAAGGCGTGGCCATCGCTGGCGCCGATCTCCAGTACGTCCATCCGCAGCTTGCCCTCGGTGAGCTCCCAGATCTTGTTGGCGAAGGCGATCGACTCGTCGAGGCCCTTGTGCTCGCCCGACAGCGGGTTGTTGCCGGGGTAGTGGTGCACCGCGTCCTCGGTCCAGTACGAACCGGCCGTCTGCACGTCGCCGGAACCGAACGCCGCGTAGACCTTGCGCATGAGCTGGATGTGCGGGTGCTCTTCGAGATTCATGACGTGTGCTCCTGTTCTGCCATCTTCGGGGTGGACTTGCGGACGGTGGCGCGCACCGCTGCCGCGACGTCGTCGGCCGAGGGCACGTAGGCGTCCTCGAGCTTCGGGTTGAACGGGGTGGGGACGTGCGGCGACGTGACCATCCGCACCGGGCCGCGCAGCGCGTCGAACGCCTGCTCGGCGACGACGGACGCGACGTCACCGGCGAACCCGCAGCGCGGGTTGGCCTCGTCGACGACCACCAGGTGATGGTTGCGCCGCACGCTCTCGCAGATCGTCTCGGTGTCCAGCGGCGACACCGTGCGCGGGTCGACGACCTCGCACTCGATGCCTTCCTCGGCCAGGGTTTCCGCCGCGTTCAGCGCCTCGGACACCATCCGCCCGACGGCGACGATCGTGCAGTCACCGCCCGGCCGGACGATCTTGGCCTCGCCGAGCGGGATCTCGTAGGGCTCGGCCGAGACGTCGCCCCGGCTGAAGTAGAGCATCTTGTGCTCGAAGAAGATCACCGGGTCGTCGTCCCGGATCGCCGCCGCCATCAGACCCTTGGCGTCAGCGGGGGTGGACGGCACGACGACCTTCAGGCCGGGGATGTGCGCGAACATCGGGTACAGCGCCTGCGAGTGCTGGGCGCCGCGCCGCATGCCGGCACCCCACATGGCCCGCAGCACCAGCGGAACGCTGGCCTTGCCGCCGACCATGTAGCGCAGTTTGGCCGCCTGGTTGAGGATCTGGTCGAAGCAGACGCCGGCGAAGTCCACGAACAGCAGGTCGACGACGGGCCGCAGGCCGGTCGCCGCGGCGCCGACAGCGGCACCGACGAAGGCCGACTCGGTGATCGGGGTGTCGAAGACCCGCTCCGGGAACTTCTCGTGCAGGCCCTTGGTCGGGCCCCACGCGCCGCCCGGCTTGCCGTCGCAGCCGGTGCCGCCGACGTTGTCCTCGCCGAACACCACCACCGACGGGTCCCGCCAGAGTTCCTGTTCCAGCGCCTCGCTCAGCGCCTCCAGGTAGGAAATGATCCTGCTCATCGTCGTTCTCCCGCTCAGTAGCTGACGTACACGTCGGTGTGCAGTTCCTCGATCTCCGGGTCGCCCGCGTCGCGGGCGGTGGCCACCGCCGTGTCGACGGCCGTCCGCACCTCGCGGTCCACCGAGACCAGCTCCCGCCAGGTCACCGAGCCGCCCTTGACCACCCGCTCGGTGAACAGCCGGACGCAGTCGTGCTCCGCGCGCAGCGAGTCGACCTCGCCTGCGCCCCGGTAGCCCTGCTGGTCCCAGCCCTCCATGTGGCCGAAGAACCGTCGTGCCTTGCAGTCCAACAGGGTCGGGCCGCCACCGGCGCGCGCCCGTGTCACGGCCGCCGCGGCCGCGTCGTGCACGGCGAAGTAGTCGTAGCCGTCCACGACGGCGGCCGGGATGCCGACGGCCTCGGCCCTCGGCGCGACGTCACGGCCGCCGAGGTGGAACCGGGTGCCGGTGGCCTGGGCGTAACCGTTGTCCTCCACCACGAAGACCACCGGCAGGTGCCAGACCGACGCCAGGGTCAGGCTTTCCGCGAACGCGCCCTGGTTGGCGCCGCCGTCGCCGACGAACGCCACGGCGACCTGACCGGTCTCGCGCAGCTTCGCCGACAGTGCGGCACCACACGCCAGCGGCACGCCGCCGGCCGCGATCCCGT
>DATBDL010000060.1:0-13677 GCA_036269975.1 Pseudonocardiaceae bacterium
GTGGTGAAGGCACAGGTGTCGGCCGCCGCCGAGCTGCCCGGCGCTGCCGCTGCCGCACTGGACCCGGCGGCACAGGCGGCGGCCGTCGCCGACGGCACACGGTACGATGTGGACAGTCTCGCCGATGCCGTGGCCGGTGGCCTGCCGGCGGACCAGCCGTGGCGCGTGCACGTACATCTGCCGGTTTCCTCGGTGCCTTCGACGCCGTCGTCGGCCACGGTCGACGTGACGGTCGACACGCTGGAGGCGCTGTTCGACCGTAGGACCGGAGCGCAGACCGACCACGTCGAGGTGGGCCGCGGCGTCGAACCCAACACGATCGACACCGCCGTCGCGGAACTGGCGTGGACGCGCGACCGACTGGTCCAGTTGGGGCTCAAGGAGATCTGATCACGCGAAACGCGGCGAGGGCGGCCATTGCGCCCTCGCCGCGTTCGTCTCCGTTCGGCCCGATCAGGCCGCTACTGGTGTGATCGGATCGCTGGTTTGCGGGGTCGCCGCGTAGGGTGCTACCGCGGCGCGTAGTTCCGCGGGTATCAGGGAGGGCACCGTCCTGGTGTTCGGGCCGCGCATGCAGGCGATCCGCTGCCAGCCCCTGGCGACCATCTTCTCCTGTCCCTGCTTGATCTTGAAGTAGTCGAACCGGAACTGGATCTGGGTCTGGGTGATCTCGTCCAGGCTCATCCGGATCGACAGGTCGTCGAAGGCGTTGATGTCACCCATGTACTCGCACTGCACCTTGACCGTGAACAGTTTCAGGTCGTCTTCCTGTAGCTCGGCCAGGACGCTGGGTGCTTTCTCCTTGAGGAACATCTCCCGGCAGCGGCCCTGCCATCGCACGTAGTTGACGTAGTAGACGTTGCCGACGATGTTGGTCTCCTCGAATCCCACGGTGTGGCGGATCTCGTAGTAGTCAGCCATGGCAGCGCTCCTCTCCAGACGGGACGGCCCCGGACGAAACAGCGAAGACGACGGGGTCTGGCCGGTCGTTGATGTTCGTCACCCAGGTGGCGACCACCGTGTCGCCGGCTCGTAGCGCCACCCATCCGTCGGGATGGCCACGATCGAGGGCCAGTACCGGCGAGTCCTCGCCGGTCGCGTGTACGGCGGCCAGCACCCTGGCATCCGCCGCAGCGGCGGTGTCGCCGAATTCGGTCATCAGATGCTCGCGCAGGCCCGCGTACGCGTCGCTGTCGACGGCGGCGCCATCGGGCACGGTGGCGATCGCGCAGCCCAGCCGGCCCTGTCCGGTCACCAGCATGGTCATGCCGGCACCGTGGTCGACTGCGACGTTCGTGCCCACCATCCACGGCGCACCGTCCTCGCAGTACCGCAGGCGCGCCGGATGACCGAAGGCGCGGCTCGCGGCGAGATCGGCCCGCCGGAGGACACCGTCGGCCGCGTACGGCTCCGGTGGCACCGGATCGGGCTCCACGACGACGACCCGGTCACCGCCCAGTACCCGCTGCAGCGTTCGCTCGATCTGCGGACCGAGCAGGGCCGGCACCCACGGGCCGGACCGACCGGTGGCGCGGACAGCGCGGACGGTCAGGCCCTCCCAGCGTTCCACCACCACGCCGGCCGGATCGAGCACGTCCACGTCGAAGTGGTGGATGTCGCCGTTGGACCAGCGTTCGCGAGCGTCCACGAGCACGTACTCGGTGTGCTGGTGCAGTGGCGCGGACGGTTCGATGCGCGCGACCCCGACAGGCACGAGGGTGGCGTCCGGCACACAGCACTGGACGGCCTGCAACACCGCGTCCCTGGTGCCGGGATCGGCCGTCACCAGGTCCTGCGGCAGTGACGGTTCGAACCACGGCGCCTGTGCCGTCGTCGCCACCTCCGCCACGACCCGCGACGCGGTGATCCTGCGGCACGTGAGCAACCGCTGGAACCGTTTGCCCTGGCGCAGGATTCCGCCGTACAGCTCGGTGATCGGGTCGACCGGTACCGCCGGCAGCGGGAACCGGTGTTCCTGGTGACCGGCCGCCATGTCCGGCCGTGGCCGGCGCAGCCTGGCCCGGACGTGGTGGTCCCCGGTCGGGCCGCTGATCACCACGTCCACCGTCTCGGTGTCGCGGACCAGCGCGGCCACCCGCATCGTGGTCGATCCTCCCGCGGGCACCACGATCGGCGCACCGAACTCCACGTCGGTCAGCGACATGGGGCCGGTTCGGCCGGTCAGCGCCGCCGCCACCTGGCTCATCGCCTCGACGGCCATGGCGGCGGGGAACGCCGGCTCGCCATCGGTCATCTCGTAGTCGTCGAGATAGGGATCGGTCTCGGCGCGCAGTTCGGTTTCCGTTACCAGCTCGATGCCCGGATAGTGCACCAGGACTCGCCGCACGAAGCGGGCTCGCGCCGGCATGGGCGGCCGGGCGAGCGCGAGCCCCGATGCCCGGCCGCTGACCACGAGTTGGGGACCTGCCGACGGGTCGGCGAGAATCCGGCGCAGCCGGGTCCGCACGTCGTCGGTCAACAGCGGTACGGCACACGAGACGGCGACGGTCCGCGTCCTGGGGTGATCCTGTCCGAATTGGATGGTCAGCTCACCGGCCCAGTCGTCCGGGGGGCCGAACGTGACGATGAGCTTGAGCCGCTCGACGGCGACCGTGTCCAGCACCGAGCGCAGGCCATCGGCATCGCCGTCGGTCGCGTCGTACATGATCGCCGTGACGCCGCCGAGATCGGCATCGATGTCACCGTCGGCCACGACCAGGCCGGCACCGGAGTCCCGCGCCAGCTCACGGGCGCACGCGGCGACGATGCCGTTGCCGCCACCCGTCACCAGCAGCACGTCCGTGGTGCCCAACGGGGACGACATGATCACACCGGCCGGGCGTGGCAGCGGGCGCAGGCGTGGGACGGTGCGGTTGCCGTAGGCGTCGTAGCGTGCCTCGGCGAAGCCGGTGGTCGCGGCCACCTCGGCGACAACGCGGCGCACCGCCAGCGCCAGGACGACCGGGTCGTCCGGGGTCGGATCGGCCAGGTCGACCACGGTGGCCGGCCGGCCGGGCTCGGCCTCGTGACGTGCGCGGGCGACGGCGGTCGCGCCGAACCGGTGTTGCACGACGACGAACCGATGGCCGGGTGCGACGGCCGCCGCCCTGATCAGCGCGAGATGATCGGCGCCGCTGGCCGGCAGGCACAGCAGGACACCGTCGCCCATCCCGGCCGCCACCAGGGCCGTGGCCAGCGGTTCGGCCAGCGGATGGCCTTCCGGCGCGAACACCGCCAAGGTGCCCGATGCCGTGTCGCCGCGTTGTGGCGATGGTGGTTCGTCGACCAACACGTGGTCAACGGCGAACGTGAACACCCATGGCGCGACACCGGGTACTTCCTCGCCGCTCGCGGGGTGTTCCGGCGCGATGGGGCGGACCACCCTGCCGGCGAACAACACCGTGGTGTCCACGTCGACACCGAGTACGTGCGCGGCACCGACGGCGCGCAGCAGCGGCACGAGCGATGCGCTGTCGGTCTCGACGGACAACACCGGCGTCCCCGGCGCGATCCGGCGCACCAGATCCGCCAGTGCCCGCCACGGCCCGACCTCGATCGCGAGATCGGCGTCGCCGACCGCGGCGATCACGGCCTCGTCGAGCGCGGGATCGTCGTCAAGAGCGGTGGAGACGATGGGGCGGGTGAGTGGGGCCAGTGTGGTGGCGGCCAGTTCGTCGAACGGTGAGTCGGTCTTCGCAAGGCGCAGCAGGTCACCGCCGCCCAGCGCGCCACCCCACGCCAGTGCGGTCGCCTGGCCGAGGCTGGCGCCGGTCGCGATGTCGGCGTCGATGCCCAGTGCGGACAGCACTCGCGTGGCGGCCAGCGAGGCCGACACCACACACGGCGGCCCGGCGATCCGGAAGATGTCGTCCACCAACGCGAACCGGCGCCGGAGCACGCCAACCGTGCCGCGACCGGCCCCCTGCGGACCGGGAAACAGGTAGGCGATCCTGGCCGGCCCCGTGTTCTCGTCGAGGAACACGCCGTCCTCAGGTGCGAACAGGATGTACCGACCGGCGTCCAGCGCGTCGAGCAGGCGGCCCAGCTTGCGGTGCGCGTCGGCCAGGTCGGTGGCCACGACGGCGGCCCGCACCGGCTGACGCGACAACTCGGCCGCCAGGATGCCGGCGAGGTCGGTCAGCTCCGGGCCGGCCAGCCGCGGTACGCGTGCCACCAGGTCGGCCACCTTGTGACGTAACGCGCGCACATCAGGTGCGTCCAGCAACAGCAGCTCCGCGTCCTGCCGGCCGGCGGCCAGCGCGACCGTCCGCTTGGGCAGGGCCCGGAACCGCTGCCGGCCCGCCGCCTCCTCGATCACCAGGTGCGTGTCCCGGACGGGCACCGCGGCCTTGATCGGCCCAGCGGCTGGCCACAGCGCCGGCGCACCGTCCGCCGTTCGCGGTAGCACCTGGTGGTGCACCGCGAGCACGACCGTGATCAGGCCGGCGATCCCGGCCGGACAGCCGTCGATGTGGCGTACCGCGCCGATGTCGTTGCCCGTGATCAACGCGTAGATCCGCCGGTCGCCGGCCAGTGCGTCGGCCTCGCGCATCAGGACCAGCATGCCGGCGCCATCGACGCCGACGTGGCCGGCGATCGCGACGTCGACGGTCCGGTCGGCCAGCGCGGCGACCGCCGTGAGCACCGGCAGCGCTGCCGGCGCGGTCACGGTGTCCACCGTGAGTCCGCCGCCGCCAAGGCCGAAGTGCCGACAGATGCCCTCGGCGAGCGTCGTGTCGGTGCTGCCCAGCACGACGCTGGTGGCCGGCCTCGGCAGCCCTTCCCCGGCATGGCAGCCGGCGTCGGCCAGCGCCGCTGTCAGGACGTCCAGCGCGAGCTCGGTTTCGGCGTGTGTCACCGGGCGAGCGGTGGCCTCGGCGCGCCCCGACAGCACGTTCTCCCACAGCTCGCCCGGCGATGTGGCATCGGGACAACTGAGGCCGATGCCGATGATCGCGATGCGGTCGTCGCCGTGCATGCCTTCACCCGCCCTCTCGGTGGCCCGGCGACCGAACGCGAAACCCCGCGATCTCAGGTACGAGACAACGAGGGCGACGCTGATCGAATCACCTCCGACATATGAACTCCTCATAGCGTGCGCCGGACCAGATCCGCTGTCGTCTCCCACGGTGCCCCAAACACCGGGTGCCACGCACGCCGGGAGTGGACAACGTCCGGAGGTCGGGCCAGAGTTACGCGCGATGGCGAAACCGCCCGAATTCTCATATCGTGCGCCGGCCTATGAATAATCCATATGACATGGTGTGAACGTGACACTGGCCCGCCGTTCACCCGCTCACGGAGAATAGGATTCCGAGCGGTTTGTGCACTGTGCGGGAAGGGGAGTGGAACGTGCCATCGACTACGCGTGCGTTGAAGGAGCGCCTGTTCGAGGCGGACAGCGCGCGACTGGACCAGATCGTCGTCGCGCTGAACAACCTCCCGAGCTGGGGCCACCAGCAGGTGTTACGGCGACTGATCGAGGTCGTCTCGCGGTACGAGCGAACCGGCGACACCTCGGTCGTCGACCATTTCATGGAAAGCCTGACGATGACGGTCAGAATGGAGAGCGACCCCGCGTACGTCGTGGCGACCGCGCAGCGTGAGGAGCCGGGGGAATCGCACGACATCGAGGATGTCATCGCCCGGATCGAGGCGCGTCACCGTGGCGACGGGGCGTAGGCGACGGCTCAACGTGGGCGTGGCGTTCCTGGAGAAATGGACCGAAGACGCCAGCCAGGCCGAGAAGAACGCGATCTACGAAGCGCTGTTCGCGGTTTCGGACGGATCATTCTTCCAAGCCTACAAGGTACTGGACGACGTCCAGCGGCCGGACGAGTTCTTCGTCATGGTGCGGGAGAATCTGGTGCTCAAGATCGGCATGTATCCGTTCAGCAATTTCGGCATCATCTACATCGGCTCACTGGACGACGCACCGGATCTGAACCTGGACAGTATCGCCTAGTCAGCCCAGATACGAGCCGGTACCGTCGAGACCGGCAGACGGCGCGTCGCAGGTCGACGCGCTGAATAGTGCGAGTTCGAGGAGGCGCCGCGATGTCGGCAATGGATATTCCTGGTCTCGACGTATCCAGTCGGGTACGGGCACGCGACATTCCCATGACCGCGATCGCGAACGTGCGACGAAAGCTGTTGCTGATCTCCGGCGCCGTGGACGCGACCGATCACGACGTGTCGGTGTCGATCCCACTGCCCGAGCCGGGCCGCTGGACGGTGGTCAAGGCGGAGACCAACCTGACCGACCAGACCTGGGTGGCGATGCAGATCACCACCGACGACGACACCACGTTCGTCGACGACCAGGACACGATGATCTCGTCGACCCAGTTCAGCAAGACCTTCATGACGCCGGACCAGCGCCGCCTGACCTTCTACCAGGGCGAGGTGCGCCCAGGCGAGGCCGCGGTGAAGATGTTCGACCTGGAGTCGGCCAGCGGGCGGCCGGCGTACGCACACGCCAGGTACAGCCGGGTCACCACGGACACCGTCGAGCGCTCCGAGGACGTCCTGCAGCAGCTCATCATGGCCGGGATGCCGCAGAAGCCGGTGCTGGAACTGATCGTGCCGGTCACCATCGTCGGATGACATGAAGCATCACCGTGCGAACAGTGAGCAGAACACCGGTACGGGTGAACTGGGCACTGGTGGGCGAAGCGGCCGATGACGGAGGATCCGATAAGCCGACCGAGCTGTGACGTCATTACTGGTCGGCACGGGTGTCCGACCGCCAGCGACGCGTTCCTCCTGATCAAGGGCGGATCGCCCACCCGACCGGAATCGGTAGGAGCAAGGCATGACGCACTTCCTCCAGAACCAGAACGTCGACGCGGCGAAGATGTTATGCGACGAGCTGATCGCCGCTGGATTCACACCTTTCGTCCGCACACGGTCGGACACCTTCTCGGCCCTGGACAGGGCGCTCGACGACCGGGGCGCCCTGCTCGTCGTCCCGAGGGACGACAACGCGATCGCCATCGCGTCCGGTGTGTCACTGGCCAGTGGGTGTCCGGCCGTCCTGCTGTCCGACAGCGGCATCAGCGGCTGCGCCGAGGCGATCGCGTCGCTCGTCACCACGCACCGCATCCCGCTGCTGCTCGTCGTTTTCCTTGGCGAGAGCCCGGCGGAGGGGGAGCGGCCGAACTCGCGGCGAATCGCCGAACTGTTGATGGCGGAGCTCGGCGTGCAGACCGTGACGATCGACCCGACCGAAGGAGTGGCCGCACCGGTCCGGCTGGTGCGGGACATCGTGCGCGTGGAACTGCGGCCGGCCGCGCTGCTGGTACCGCTGGACATGGATGGGTGGAGATGAACCGAGAGAACGCGATCCGGTCGATCATCACGGCGACCCGGCACCAGCCGGTCATCTTCACGTCCGGCGAGCTGAGCCGGATCGCCCGTGACATCGCGGACCGGCCAACCCACTTCTACCTGACGGACTCGACCGGGCTGGCGTCGTCGACCGGGATCGGCGTGGCACTCCAGACTCGCGGCACGACCGTCGTCGTTGACGGCTACAGCAGCGTCCTGACCAACCTGGCGGGCCTCGTCACCGCCGGTATGCTCACCGACCTCCCGTTGGTGCACATCGTTCTTGACGACGTGCGGGACGACAGCGCCGGTGCGTCGTCGGCCGAGACCGGCAAGGCCGACCTGTGCGGCATGGCGCTGGCCGCCGGCTACTCCCAGGTGCACACGGTGCACACCAAGGACGCGTTCGTGCGGATGCTTCGCCGTCAGGTGGCCACCTGCTCGGCCCCGGTGTTCCTGCGCTGTGTGCTGCACGACAGCGACACACCGACGCCGAAGGGCGCAACGGTGTCCTTCTTGGACAGTGCCATCACGTTCCCCCGGCAGCGGCCACCGACATCGGACTGGACCGCCGCCGCGTAGTAGATCACCGGGGTCACAAGAAATCCCGTTCGCACGGACACGGCCGGGCGAACGGGATGACGGGTGGGTTCGGTCAGTCGCGTGACGGCGCCCCCACGATGCGGAAGAGCTGGGCGAACTTCGCCAACAGAGCCGGGTCGCCGATGTAGACGATGCCGTTCTCGTCGGCGTCGGCCGGGCTGATCTCGCCGGACATCAGGCCCTTGAGCGCCATACCCGGTTCCATGCGCAGATCGGCGTGGGGCATCGGGCCGGGCAGGGCCTTGAGTGCGCCGTCGTCGATCAGCAGGTGGAACACGATCTCGCCCATGCGGATCTCGTAGCTCACCGTCAGCCCGGCGGCCGCCGACTGCTGGAACGTGGCACGCATCGCGATGATCAACGACGACGTGGTGACGATCTCCTCCGGCCTCGGCTCGCCGAGCAGTCGCGCGCCCCACCGGCCGAGCTTGAGCGTGATCTCGTCGAGTTCGTTGCCGTACTCGGTGAGTTCGTAGCGGAGCGGGTCCTGCGGTCCGGGTGGCACCAGGCGCTGGATCACACCGGCGTGTTCCAGTTCGCGCAGCCGGGCGACGAGCACGTCCGTGGAGATGCGGGGAAGGCCGTGCCGTAGCTCGGAGAAGGTCTTGGGGCTGGCCAGCAGATCGCGCACGATGAACAGGGCCCACCGCTCGCCGACGATCTCCAGCGCGCGGGAGAGCCCGCAGAACTGCCCGTAGGTCCGTTTGGTCATCGCCTCCAACTCGGAGATGATGGTTTCCATCTGCCCTGATCCGTCGATGCCGAACACCATGTCGTCGACCGTGCTCACGCCCTCGACCGAGGGTTTCTCGGTGGTGAGGTGGAATCGATCGTTCGAGATTGTCACGCCCTGCTGGTCGACGACCAGCTTCCATCTGGTATCAGCCATTGTCGTTTCCCATCGGCTCGATCGTCGAATTAGCCAATCCCGACCGACCGTCCCCCGTTTCACGGTTCATGGTCCCGGTGGCCGACACGGCCGCATCTCCGTCAGTGCGAACTTTACCCATGTCCACACTGGCTGGATAGTTCGCTGGTACTCATCACAGTGCCACCTAAATCATGAGATCGGCAGTGCCGGAATCACCAGCACCGCCGGAGAAGTTCACGACGGAAACCATGACGACGTCATGGCGGACACGGCGTGAATCGGTGACCCTGCCAGCAGGCGTGCCGTCGGTGTTTCACCGTGGTTCGGGTGCTCGTGCCGGTTCAGGCAGTTCGCCGATGGGGGTGTCGATGGCGGCGAGCGCGCCACGCAGAAGGGCGACGTAGTCGTCGACCCACTCGACTGCCGTTGCCTGGTCGACATCGTTGCCGTTGAACCGGACGCTGCCGACCATGTCGCCTTCGGGATGAATGTCCAGGGCCCACAGGACACCATCGGGAATGTCGGAGGTGTCGGGGTCGGTCACCAACCGTCGCCGCATTTCCGAGACCTTGATGTCACCGACGAGGGTGCCGTCGGCACCGACCGGGAACTGGAACACCTCAAGGGCGTGCACCGCGCTGTCCTGGTCCGCGAACGTCCCGAACACTCCTGGTGCCTCGGCGAACACCTCGCTGAACGGGATCTCGTAGGAGTATGCCTCCAAACAGGTGGCGCGGGTCCTGGCGAGCACATCGCGGAATGTCCGGCACTCGGACAGGTCGGTGCGCAGCGGCACGAAATTGAGCAATGGCCCAACGGTGTCGTAGAACCTGGGATCGACGCGGCCGGAGGAGATGGTGGGCACCACCACGTCGGTCACGCCGGTCATCTTGTGCACCCACAGGTTGAACGCGCCCTGCAGCACCATGAACGGTGAGCTGCGTAGCTGTTTGGCGAGTAGCTGGGTGGCCGAGGTGATGTCGTGGTCGATGGTGAACCGGTACGCCGTGTAGACGCCGGTGTCGTCGGTCTTGGTCCGGTCGGTGGGCACCGGCAGAAACTCCGCCCCGGCGAGCTTGTCCCGCCAGTACCCGCGGGCTACCGCTATGTGGTCCTTGTTCAACTCTTCTCGTTGCCATGCGGTGAAATCCTGGTACTGCGTCAGCTCAGGCAGCCGCGGCGGCCCGAATCCGCGGCGGGCGGCGTAGAACTGGACCAGGTCCCGCACGATCAACTGCAACGACCATCCGTCGCTGACGGTGTGGTGGGCGTACAGGACCAACACGGCGTCCTGGTCGTCGAAGCGGCCCAGCGCGGCCCGCAGCAGCGGCTGCTCGTCCACCGGGCAGCGGCCGGATTCGATCTGGTTGACGAACAGGTGCGCCAGCACGTCCCGTGGTCGCTGGTCCGAGTCGTCCAGCGCGTACTCCAGGAGTTCCGGTGTCTGCGGGGGATGCACGAGCTGGTAGGGCTGGTCGACGTCGCGCACGATGGAGGTGCGCAGGGCCTCGTGCCGAACGACGACATCCAGCAGGGCGGCGCGCAACGCGGCGGAGTCGACCGCGCCGGCGATCCGCCAGCCGTAGGCCACGATATGCCGAGGACCGAACGCGCCCTGGTCATTTCCTTTGTCGAACATGCAGAAGAGCTGCTGATTCGACGAAATCGGGGCACCCGTCGGTATTGTCTCCGAAACGCTCACAACCAGCCTCCCACGCGCATACGCTGACATCACGACAATGACTCGCCGGCGCCGTCCATGGCATCTCCCACCATGCCGATTTCGGTGCCGTCGACGCAACAATAGAGTTGTCAACAGGCCAGGTCGGCGAAAGAATTGGATGTTACCAAACATACTGCCCAAATACTAGCCAGCCGCGTCCTCTTCGGCGCTGTCTGCCAGAGGATTCGTGGAAGGGACACGGAACATGTCTCAGGATCTCGGGCGGACTCAGCGTGACGTGCGTGTCACCGGGGTCGCCGAGGAAGGGATCGACAGGACGCACCAGGATATCCGAATCGATTCTCGACGGAAGATCGGCTGGTGGCAGAATGCCTGGCTACTCCCGATCGCCGTGGTGTTGGTCATCGTAATACTCCAGTCCGCCCCGCCGTTCCTGACGTTCGACCCGGCAACGGAGTCGATCGCGCCGCTCAATCCACGTGTGCCCGCCCTGAACTATTTCCTGCTCGTGACGCACGTCCTGACAGGCACGATAGCGATCGTCACCGTGTGTCTGGCGGTCTGGCCGTGGTTGCGAATCCGACACATGGCCGTGCACCGCTGGATCGGCCGAGCGTATGTCTTCTCCGCACTGCCCGCCTCGCTGTGCACGCTGGCCATCAACTACCTGCGCAGCGGCTGGTTCGCGAATGTCGGCGCCTATGTCGAGGGTGGCGTCTGGTTCCTCACCACGCTGATCGGCTACATCGCGATGCGACAGCGCAACGAGGCCCGGCACCGCCGCTGGATGTTGTACAGCTTCGCCATGTGCGCCGCCGTCTTCTGGGGTTGGTTCCTGGACATGGTGATAACGCCGAACCAGACCAATCTTCCCTACTTGATGGAGCTGATCCGTTGGGTCGGCTGGCTCACCAACCTGCTCGTGGTGAAGTGGTGGCTGGATCGCACCGAGCGGCGCGTTGATCGCTACGCCACGAGATGACGCCGTGCACCACGGACACCGGCCGACCGCCGCCTGATCGACGAAACCCCGCCGCAGCCCTACCCGGCGGGGTTTCTCGCCTCGTACCGTCGGCACTCACACCGCTCTGGTCAGGCCGCCACGTCGAAGACCGCCTTGGTGAGCTCGCGGTTGGCCACCGTGTTCAGGAAGATGCTGACCCCGGCGTGGCTGTGCAGGGTCGACATGTCCCGCCAGACCCGCTCGATGCGCGCTCCAGCGCGTACCGCGCTCGACCCGGCGGTCGGAAACAGGTGCTCGGACACCGCGGTCCAGCACAGCCGGACGACCTCGCGACAGATCGTGGCGAGTCGTAGATCCACCTCACGGGTGAACGCTCCCACTCCGGCTGCCGCGGTCTTCTCCCACTGCTGTCGGGCGCCCATCAGCGCGGCTTCGGCCGCCGCGATCCGGCCTGCCGCCTCGCCGTAGTGGAACTGGTAGTCCGGGTCCTCCGCGCGCAGGACGATCGGCGGGAAGATGGTCTCGCGGCTGCGCATCAGGTCGGCGTAGGCGTCC
Organism: Pseudonocardiaceae bacterium; assembly: GCA_036269975.1. Classification (GTDB taxonomy): domain Bacteria; phylum Actinomycetota; class Actinomycetes; order Mycobacteriales; family Pseudonocardiaceae; genus DATEPR01. The sequence continues at coordinate 12,007 of DATBDL010000060.1, forward strand.
AGCGCGCCGGTGGCCATGCCGACCGAGAGCGCGCCGAGCTGGAACTGCAGCGAACTGAGCACCCCGCCGCCGTACATGGGATTGCCGTGCAGTTCCTGTCCGGCCGTGCCCTCGACGACGGTCGCCAGGCCCATGTGCATGCCGGGCAGCCCGAAGTACTCGGGGATGTGCGCGTTCTCGATCTCGACGCTGTGCGAGCCGCTGCCCTTCAGGCCCAACTGCGCGCCCCAGTCGTCCAACCGCCGCCATTGCGCCCGCGGCACGACGAACATCATCGGCAACGGCGGCTCGTCGTCCCCGCCGGCCACCAGGGTGTGACCGATGAAGTGGGTGGCGTAGGGCGAGCCGGAGCTGTAGCGGTGGACGCCGTCGATGATCCAGCCGCCGTCCGGCGCCCGCTCGGCGAACCCGACCGGCGTGACGGTGGCCGGGCTGATGAAGTCGCCGTCGGCGAACAGGTCGTCCTGTGCCGACTCGCCGAACAGGGTGGCGGCGAGATGGGCGTGGGTCGCGCCGAAGGCGTACATCCACCCGGTGGAGGGGCAGCCGCGGGCGAGCGCGGACACCACTCGCAGGTTGGTGCCGAGGTCGAACTCGTAGCCGCCGTAACGCCGAGGCACCAGGAGCCGGTACAGGCCCGCACGGAGGAACTCGTTGTGCGTGTCCAGCGCGTAGAACCCGCGCTGCTCGGTCTCCGCCTGCCGGTCGACCAGCGTTGCCGCGATCCGCTCTGCGCGGGAGACGGCCTCGTCCGGCGTCAGTCCCGGCTCCGGCGGGGACGGGTAGCCATTCGCTGGTCCAATCCTGGCGACTGTCATGTTCTGCTCATCCCTTCCCCGGACCTGGGTCAGAACCGAGCATCACACCAACCCGAGGGGGAGACATCTTCCTGGGTGCGGTGTTTGCGCCCCGAACTGGAGTCGGACCGGGTGGTTCGCTACGTTGGCTTGGACAATTCGATCGCACCGGATGACGGGAACGTCCATGAGCGAGTTGCGATTACCGAGCGCAGTCCGACCACATTGAAACGGATCGAGACGACAGGGAGATCGAAGTGTCTGTATCAGTGTATAACATGTCAATCTCGCTCGACGGGTTCATCGCCGGCCCGAACGACAAACCGGGAAACCCCGGCGGCGACGGCTTCATCCGGCTGCACGAATGGGGCATCGAGCCGGCCGGCGCGGGCGCACAACTGATGGACGACATCAACACGACCGGCGCTGTGCTGACCGGGCGGCGGACCGCGGAGCAGGCCGGTCACTGGCGCGGTCTTCACCACGGCGTGGACATTCCGATCTTCGTGCTCAGCCACCGGCCGCCCGACCCGTCGGTCGCGGAATACCCACTGGTGACGTACCTGAACGACGACCTCGAAACGGCGATGGCGACGGCGATGGCCGCCGCGGGGGAGCACGACCTGCTCGTGCACGGCGGGAACCTGGCGACCCAGGCACTCGAGGCCGGCATTCTGGACGAGGTGCAGATCCATCAGGTCCCGGTGTTGTTCGGTGGTGGCCGCCGGCTGTTCGAAGTGTTGCCGAAACACGTGGAGCTGGAGATCGTTCGAGTGGTCGACACACCGGAGGCCACGCACATCCGCTACCGCGTCCGTCGCTGACGCAATCCGGTCACCACAACCGCCAGCCGGAGCACACCGCCTCAAGGGCC
>DATBDL010000061.1:0-5362 GCA_036269975.1 Pseudonocardiaceae bacterium
CAAGCAACAGGAGGGCGGCTTCACCGAACGGGACCAGGAACTGCTGCACCTCCTGGCGACGCACGCCGCGATCGCCCTGGTCAACGCGCGGCTCTACGAACGCAGCCGCGAACTGTCCATTATGGAGGAACGCAACCGGATCGCACGCGAGTTGCACGACGCGGTGACGCAGAAGCTGTTCAGCCTTCGCCTCACGGCGGACGCGGCCATTACCCTGATCGATCGCGATCCGGCAAGGGCGGCGGCGGAACTGGCCACCGTGCGGCAGCTCGCCGCCGACGCGACCGGCGAGCTGCGCGCGATCATGGTCGGGCTGCGGCCGGCCGACCTGGCCGGCGACGGGTTGGACGTGGCGCTGCGCAAACAGGCCGACCTGCTGGGCCGGGTGCACAACGCGACGGTGCGGTTCACCGGTGAGCCGGTGGCCGGGCTGAGCGCCGCGCGGCAGGAAGCGGCCTACCGGATCGCGCAGGAGGCGCTGCACAACAGCTTGCGCCACGGCGATCCCGGCCAGGTCGTGGTCACCCTGACCAGTGCGAACGGCACGGCCGTGCTGGAAATCGCCGATGACGGAACGGGTTTCGGGACCGAGACGAGCACGGCTGTCGCCGCCGATCCCAGCACGACCGCCACCCGTCGGCTCGGGTTGGCGTCGATGCGGGAGCGGGCGGCGGCCGTCGGCGGGCGGTTGTCGGTCAGCTCGCGGCCGGGCGGCGGTGTCACGGTGCGCCTCACGGTGCCGGTCGAGGGAGGCACCGATGACTGAGCAGATCCGGGTGCTCGTCGTGGACGACCATCCCGTTGTCCGGCAAGGGATTCGCACGTTCCTGGACGTGCAGGACGATCTCGCCGTCGTCGGCGAGGCCGCCGATGGCGAGTCGTGTGTCGCAGCCGCGCAGCGGTGCCGGCCGGATGTCATCCTGCTGGACCTCCGGATGCCGGGCAGTGACGGCCTTGCCGCACTCCGGGAGCTGCGGCGGACCGGCAACCCGGCCAGGGTGCTGGTCATCACGAGTTTCACCGAACCGCGGGCCGTGCTGCCCGCGATCCGGGCCGGCGCGGCCGGTTACGTCTACAAGGACGTCGATCCGCCCGCACTGGTGGCAGCCATCCGCGCTGTGTACGCAGGGCACGTCCTGTTGCATCCCGACGTCGCGCGTCTGCTGTCCACCGGCGATTCGCACGCTACGCCGACCGCGCTGACGGCGCGCGAACGCGAGGTGCTGGCAGAACTGGCGCGTGGCAGGTCGAACCGCGAGATAGCCCGGATATTCGCGGTCTCCGAGAAAACTGTGAAAACGCACGTGAGTGCAATCTTGAGCAAACTCGGCGTCGCCGACCGCACCCAGGCCGCGCTGCACGCGGTACGAACGGGCATGGTCGATCACTAGTCGCCTGGGGCCATTCGGCGTATGCGACCACTAGGGGTTACCGGTGAGAAACCCCTGACACGCACGATCACGTCGCCGCCCCGGCAATGTGGCGGCACACGGGGGGCGAACGGCGACGATGCGCTGGAAGTGTCCACGGTGTCGGCCGTGAAACCCGCACACCGGCCGGCGGTCCAATTTCGCCCACCCTGGACCTAAGTACGGTTCGTCATTGGCCGATCACTGTCGTTGGCCTTACCGTTCGATTGCAGGCACAACAACCGGGAGGCGAGGCCGCATGCCCTCCACGAATCGCGTCGGCCGTTGGGCCGACTGCTGTTTCTGGTTCCCCAGATCGCCCATTGTCCTGTCGCCGCCGTAGGTGGACATCGTCAGCGTTGACAGTCTGAAACGGCTCTGAACAGCACAAACCGCTGCTCCTGCGAGGTGGAGCACGCGGGATGATGAGTGCTGTCCAGTCGGCCAGGACGCGCCGCGTGGTTGCCAGTGTCGTGACCGCGGCGCCAAACGGATCAGGTTAGACCGTCGGTGTGTTTCCGACGTGTTACCGATCTGGATCCGACCACCGCAGGATCCGCGCTGGTGTGTCGCCACCGTTTCCATTCGACCTTATTTGGGATGCCAACATGAGCACCACACAGCCCGTCAATCGTCCGTCGACCAACACGGAGCCCATCCGTGAAAAGATCACCGAACCGGCCGTTGCCGCGCCCGCCTTCGATACCGATACCACGTCAGAACGCCAGCATTTCCTGGTCCGGGTACCAGCCAACGCGATGGACTGGCTGTCCGGGTTCGCGGCCAATAACGCATTGACCGTGCTGCGCTGTGTGCTGGCGCTGGTTTACCTGTGGTTCGGCGTGCTCAAGGTGACCGGCAAATCCGATGTGTTCGGGCTGGTCCAGGCCACTGTGCCGTGGTTCGACGCGCACTGGTTCGTGCCGATGCTGGGTTGTATCGAGATCCTGCTCGGCATCGGGCTGTTCGTCGGCAGGTTCCGCCGCCTGGTGCTGGTCGGCATCATGGGCCATCTGGCCGGAACCTTCTTGACGTTCATCGATGCTCCCAGTTGGATGATGCACAACGCGAATCCACTACTGCTCAACATGAATGGCGAGTTCGTGCTGAAGAACCTGGTCCTGATCACCGGGGCCCTCGTCCTGCTCGGCGCGACGTCGGCGTCGTCCTCGAGGTTCGGTATCCGGCTCTCCTTCCGTCGGCAGCCCTCGGCCGGCGAGGCACCGGTCCCGCGCGCGGGTGCGTGATCGGCTGACCGGAAACCGGTCGGCGCCCAGGTGGTCGGCGCTACCTGGTCGCTGGCGCAAGGCGGCCGCGGAGAAATCCGCGGCCGCCTTGCGCGTATGCGGTATGCCGTATGAGGGATGGCACAGAGGTGGCGCTGCGCTGTTGACTCTTGACAGCTTGTGACATGACGAACGCGCGGACTCAGCCAATTGGCGGTGTGCGGTGGATGTCGTCGTCGTATCTGGTGAATTTCTGGCACAGTTACCGGATGGCCGGCCGTTCCCGTTGGGCCCGACTGGCGCCGGTCCTCGTGGCGGCGGCGCTGGCGGCCGGCTGCACCGCGAGTTCGGCGGCGCCCTCCTCGGTCAACGGCTGGCGCCTGTTGTCGATGCCATCGATCGAGGCAAGGGTTCTGACGATCGTGCCCGATGGCAACGGATTACTCGTACTCGGATCTGTTCCTGGCCCCGCCGGCCGGGCGCCGGCGGCGTGGACCACAACGGACGGCTCGTCCTGGCAACCGGTGCCGCTCGAGCCGCATACGGTATACGCAGGTCAGGCCGAGCTCGTGGCGGTCGGCGCCGCTGGTGGCCACGTGATGGCGCTCGGGCAGGCATTCGGTGGCGCACACAGCAATCCACGGTTGACCATCTGGAGCGGCGGCACGGCCGGCCTCGTCGAGCACGAGCAGCCGTTCGAGACGTTCGGCGGTCCGCACGCGATCGCGGTCAACGACGCGGCAGCGCTGCCGGGCACCGCGTTGTTGGTCGGCCAGTGGGACGGCGCGAGCGGCCGCTACGGTGCGGCGGTATGGACGTCCGCGGACGGCAGCACGTGGCATCGCGACGCAGACGATCCCGCACTGGCGTCCGCGGTCGGCGAGCAGACCAGCGCGTTGGGCGCGGCCGCGGGGCCGGGCGGATTCCTCGTCGTCGGCGACACCCTGCACGGCGCGCTGCTCGGCCCGTTGGTCTGGACCTCACCGGACGGCGTGGTGTGGCACCGCGTCGCGGTGCCGTCCCAACCTTCGACGGCGCCGGCCGGCGGCGCGACCGCCAACCGGGCCGCGTGCGACGCCGGTGGTTGCGTGGTGGCCGGCATCGCGTTGGGCAGCCCGTGGCGCGCGATGTGCTGGCCGACGCACAGCGGCGCTGTTGGCGCTGTGGGCCCCGGCACCGCCGGCCCGAGCGGCACGACGATGCAGGTCTCCCAGGTGCTGCTGGCCGGCGCCCAGGCGCTCGTGGCACTGCGGGTGGACAACCGGGCGGTGCTGGAGTCGACGGGTCGCGACTGCACCGGATGGCGGGACATCCCGTTGCCGATCGGCGCGGACGAGGTCAGGGTCGGCGAGCTGCCGGCCGGCCTGCTGCTGGCCACCACCGATGCCACGAACAGCCAGTTGTGGCTGCGCAGCCGCTGACCTCGTTATTTTCCCCACGGTGAGTATGGCACTTCGAAGATATTGGTTTCGTATCGGAATTATTGGCTGTGCGGCCAAGTTGGCCAGGTCGTACCAGCACGCCAGCCCCTGGAGGCAAGTGATGACCATCGTGGTGACCGGAGCGACCGGCCAGTTCGGCCGGCTGGTGATCGAGGACCTGCGCACGAGAGTCCCGGCCGACCAGATCGTCGCCAGCACTCGCAACCCCGCCGCTGCCGCCGATCTCGGCGTCGAGGTACGGCACGGCGACTACGACCGGCCGGAGACACTGCGCACCGCGTTCGCCGGGGCGGACAAGCTGCTGATCGTCTCCACACCCGCCGGTGAGAGCAACGAAGCCCGTGCCAAGGAACACATCCACGCCGTCGCGGCAGCGGCAGAGCTCGGCGTCGGGCAGATCGTCTACACGTCGATCACGGCCGCCGACACGGCGAAGATCGCGCTGGCGCGGGCGCACCGGCCGACCGAGGAGGCCATCGAGGCCACCGGCATCCCGTACACGTTCCTGCGCAACAACTGGTACCTGGAGAACGACCTGGGCACCGTGCACGGCGCGCTCGCCAACGGCACGATCGCCACGTCCAGCCGCGGTGGCAAGTTCGCGCCGGTCGCCCGCGCCGACTACGCCAGAGCGGCGGCGGCGGTGCTGGCCACCGACGGCCACCAGAACGTCGCCTACGAGCTCGGCGCCCCCGTCTCCTACGGCTATGCCGACTGGGCGGACGCCGTCTCGGCGGAAACCGGCCGCGAGATCACCTACACCGAGGTCGACGACGACGCGGCGACCGCGGGGCTGAGCGCTGCGGGCGTGCCGGCGCACCTGGTCGAGCTGATCGTCGACTTCTACCAGTCGCTCGCCCGCGGCGACATGGACGTGCCATCTGACGACCTGGTCAAGCTGACCGGCCGGCAGCCGGTGACACCGCGTGAGTTCGTCGCGGGCGTCGTGCGGTCCTGACGATCACGGGCCACCCGCCCGCCGCCGAGATGTGCGAGCCTGGACGGCGTGTCCACCCACGCCGTCCGCCGCAACGACCCCACGCAGTACGACGACCTGGTGTCCGAGTGGTGGGAGCCGCGCGGGAAGTTCGCGATGCTGCACTGGCTGGCGGCGGCGCGGGCCGCGCTGGTCCCACCGGCCAGCAGGCCCGGCGCCGTGCTCGTCGACCTCGGCTGCGGCGGCGGCCTGACCGCACCGCACCTGGCCGAACTCGGCTACCGGCACGTCGGCGTCGACGTGACCCACAGCGCGCTGCGTCAGTCGGCCCGGCACGGGGTAACCCCG
>DATBDL010000062.1:0-8313 GCA_036269975.1 Pseudonocardiaceae bacterium
CGGCCGCTGCCGCCGGCGGCGTGCGGGCGTTCGGCATCGACCGTGGGATGCCGTTCCCGGTGACCGACCTGGACGACGCCGACGTGATCCTGCTGGCCGGCGCGAACGTCGCCGAGACGATGCCACCGTTCGTCGGCCACCTGACCGGCGCCGAGCTCGTCGTGATCGACCCGCGCCGCAGCGCCACCGCCGAGCGGGCCGCCCTGCACCTGCAACCGACCCCCGGCACCGACCTGGCCCTCGCGCTCGGCCTGCTGCACATCGCGGTCGCCGACGGCCACGTCGACGCCGACTACGTCCGCGACCGCACGGCCGGCTTCGACGACGCCTGGCGGGTGGTCGCCAGCTGGTGGCCGGAGCGGGTGGAACGCGTCACGGGGGTGTCCGTGACCGACCAGCGGGCGTGCGTCCGCATGCTCGCCGAGGCCCGCAACGCCTACGTGCTCACCGGTCGCGGCACCGAACAGCACGCCAACGGCACCGCGACGGTGTCCGCGTGGATCAACCTGTGCCTCGCGCTCGGCCTGCCGGGCACACCCGGTTCCGGCTTCGGCTGCCTGACCGGCCAGGGCAACGGCCAGGGCGGCCGCGAACACGGCCAGAAGGCCGACCAACTCCCCGGCTACCGCAAGATCGACGACCCGGCCGCCCGCGAGCACGTGGCGCGGATCTGGGGCGTACCAACGGAAAGCCTGCCAGGACCGGGCCGCTCGGCCTACGAGCTGCTGGACGCCATCGGAACGCGGGGCGGCCCGCGCGCCCTGCTGGTCTTCGGCTCGAACCTCACGGTGTCCGCGCCGAACGCCGGCCACATCACGGACCGGCTGGCCGCACTGGACCTGTTGGTGGTGGCGGATGTCGTCCTGTCGGACACGGCCGCGAGCGCGGACGTCGTGCTGCCCGTGACGCAGTGGGCCGAGGAAGACGGCACGATGACCAGCCTCGAAGGCCGGGTCCTGTTGCGACAGCGGGCCGTCGACCCGCCCGAGCACGTCCGCAGTGACCTGGAAGTGTTGCGGGGCTTGGCGATTCGGCTCGGCCAGCCGGCGGAGCGGTTCCCGGTCGAGCCGGTCGACGTCTTCGCCGAACTCGGCCGGGCATCCGCCGGCGGTCCGGCCGACTACTCGGGCGTGACCTACGACCGCCTGCGCGCCGGCGAGGCCCTGTACTGGCCGGTGCCGAACACGGAACACCCAGGCACGCCACGGATGTTCCTCGACCGCTTCGGCCACGCCGACGGCCGCGCCCGGTTCGCGCCGGTCGACTTCACCGGGCACGCCGAACCGCTGGACGACGAGTTCCCGTTGCACGCCACCACCGGCCGCGTGTTGCAGCACTACCAGTCCGGCGCGCAGACCCGCCTGGTGCCCGAGCTGATGGCGGCGGCGCCGGAGGTGTTCGTCGAGATCAACCCGGCCACCGCCCGCAGAGCGGGCCTTACCGACGGTGGCTTCGCGTGGGTGACGTCGCGGCGCGGGCGGATGCGCGCCAGGGTGCGATGTGTCGCGTCGATGCGATGGGACGTCGTGTTCGTGCCGTTCCACTTTCCCGGTGCGCAGCGCGCGAACCTGGTGACCAACCCGGCGCTCGACCCGACCAGCCGGATGCCGGAGTTCAAGACGTGCGCGGTCCGGGTCGAGGTGGCACCGTGAGCGAGCTTGCGAGCGAACCATGTCGCGGCGCCCGGCGGGTGGTCGTGATCGGCCACGGCATGGCGGGTGCGCGGCTGGCCGGTGAGCTGCGGCGGCACGATCCGGTCGCGGAACGGGTCGACGTCACGATCGTCGGCGACGAGCCGCACGCCGCCTACAACCGTGTGCTGCTCTCCGGCGTGCTGGCCGGCTCGTTCGACCTGGACGCCGTGCGGATGCAGGACATCGGCCAGCAGGTCGATCTGCGGCTCGGCATCGCGGTGACCTCGGTGGACCGGGTGCGGCGCAGCGTCCGGCTCGCCGACGACACCGCGGTCGGCTACGACACGCTCGTCCTGGCCACCGGCGCCCGCCCGTGGCTGCCCGACGTCGACGGACTGCTGACCGACCACGGCTCGCCGGCCGCCGGTGTGTCCGCGTTCCGCACCAGGGACGACTGTGCGCGAATAGTGGACGGCGCCCGGCCGGGCACGCCGGTCGCGGTGCTCGGCGGCGGCCTGCTCGGCCTCGAAGCCGCCCGTGGCCTTGCCGGCCGGGGCTGCCTCGTCACCGTCGTGCACCCGAACGACCACGTGCTGGACCGCCAACTCGACCCGGCCGCCGGCCACCTGCTGCGGCGCGTGCTGGAACGGATGGGCATCGAGTTCCGTGTCGGCACGACCGCCGTGCGCTACCTGCCCGACGACGGCCTGAAACTGGCCGACGGCAGCCACGTCCCCGCCGAACTGGTCGTGGTGTCGGCCGGCGTACGGGCCGAGACCGAGCTGGCCAGAGCCGCGGGGCTGGCCGTCGATCGCGGTGTGCTGGTGGACGATGCCTTACGCACCAACGATCCCCGCGTGCACGCCATCGGTGACTGCGCCCAGCACCCGGCCACCGAGGCCGGCCTGGTGCAGCCGGCGTTCGACCAGGCCGCCGTGCTGGCCGCCCGGCTGACCGGCGTCGACCCGGCCGCCCGGTATCACGGCACGCCGGTCGTGACCCGGCTGAAGGCACACGACGTGGATCTGGCCACCATGGGTGACGTGCACTGGGACGCGGCGGGTGACCACCCGCCCGGTGTCGAGGTCGTGTGCGTGCAGGACTCGGCGCGTGGCCGCTACGGCAAGCTCGTGCTGCGCGACGACCATGTCATCGGCGCGATCCTGCTCGGCCTGCCGGACTCGGCCGCCACGATCACGCAGCTCTACGACTCGGGCGCGCCTGCCCCGAGTGACCGGCTCGCGCTGCTGCTGGGCCGCGCGTTACCGGCCGAGCAGACCGGGCCGTCGGCGGCGAACCTGCCGGACGACGCGCTGGTCTGCCGGTGCAACACCGTGCAGAAGGCAGCGCTCGTGGCGGCGTGGCGGGACGGTGCGCGGGACGTGCCGGCGCTGGCCACCGCGACGAGAGCCACCACCGGTTGCGGTAGCTGCCGCAACACGGTCGCCGACATCGTGAGCTGGCTGGGCGCCAACCAGCCGGCGTGAGTTCGGTTCTCCGTTCCAGGAACAGAAGGGTGCCCCATGTCCACAACAGACATGTCCACAACGGAATCGAAGCATCGGTGGATCGAACACTGGACGCCGGAGGACCCGACGTTCTGGGCCGCCACCGGCCGCCGGATCGCGGCGCGCAACCTGGTGTTCTCGATCTTCGCCGAGCACGTCGGGTTCGCGATCTGGAGCCTGTGGTCGGTGATGGTCCTGTTCATGGGCCCCAAGTACGGCATATCGGTGGCCGACAAGTTCCTGCTCACCTCGACGCCGACGCTGGTCGGCGCCGTGCTGCGGATTCCGTACAACCTGGCGGTCGCCCGTTTCGGCGGGCGCAACTGGACGATCGTCAGCGCGCTGCTGCTGCTCGTCCCGGCAACGCTGGCCGCCGTCGTGATGCATCCTGGCACGTCGTTCGGCACGTTCCTGCTGGTCGCGGCGGTCGGTGGGGTCGGCGGCGGCAACTTCGCCTCGTCGATGACCAACATCAACACGTTCTACCCGGAGTCGCGCAAGGGCTGGGCGCTTGGCCTGAACGCGGGCGGCGGCAATCTCGGCGTCGCCGTCATCCAGCTCGTCGGCCTGCTCGTGCTGGGCACCGCCGGTGTCCTTCAGCCGCGCATCGTGCTGTGGGTGTTCCTGCCGCTGATCGTGCTGGCGGCGCTGGGTGCCACGCTGTTCATGGACAACCTCGCGACCGCGCGCAACGACACCAGGGCGATGCGCGAGGTGATCAGGGACGGCCATGGCTGGGTGATGTCGCTGCTGTACATCGGCACGTTCGGCTCGTTCATCGGCTACGGCTTCGCATTCGGTCTCGTGCTGCAGAACCAGTTCCACCGCACGCCGGTACAGGCCGCCGCCGTCACGTTCCTCGGCCCGCTGCTCGGCTCGCTGTCGCGGCCGCTGGGCGGTTGGCTGTCCGACCGCTACGGCGGCGCACGGGTGACCGCGACGAACTTCGCGCTGATGGCGGTGTGCGCCGCGCTGTTGGTGGTGGCCGGCAACATCCAGTCGCTCGTGTTCTACACGGTGGTGTTCGTCGCGCTGTTCGTGTTCTCGGGTATCGGCAACGGTTCCACGTACAAGATGATCCCCGCGATCTACCGGGCGAAGGCGCAGACGCAGATCGAGTCCGGTATGGACGGTACGGCCGCGTTGCTGACCGCGCGGCGGCTGTCCGGCGCGCTGATCGGAATCGCCGGCGCGATCGGCGCCCTGGGCGGTGCCGGCATCAACCTGGCCTTCCGGCAGTCGTTCGCGGCGGCCAAGTCCGGCACCCCCGCGGTGGTGGGTTTCCTGGTCTTCTACGCGGTGTGTTTCACCGTCACGTGGGCCGTCTACCTGCGCAAGGCGCCCGCGCCGGTGACGCGCGAACTGGTGAGCGTCCGGATCTGAGCGTTCACGTGGTCGTGACCTGCGGTGAGAGCAAGCCGTAACGAGGCCGCAATGCGTTCGACCCGACCGTGACACGGCCGGTACGGAGCATGGGCACATGCAGACGTTGGTCGTCGCCGGTTACGGCATGGTCGGCCACCGGGTCGCGCGGGAGCTGTGCGAGCGCGACGCCGGGGGTGAATGGCGGGTGGTGGTGCTGGCCGAGGAGCGCAGGCCCGCCTACGACCGGGTGTCGCTGACGTCCTATGTGGACGACTGGGACGCCCGGTCGCTCGCCCTGTCCGACCTGCCGGATACGGTCGAAGTCCGGCTCGGCGACCCGGTGGTCGCGATCGACAGGGCCGCGTCGACGGTCACCACGGCCGGCGGCTTCGTCCAGACGTACGACCGGCTCGTGCTGGCCACCGGCTCGGCGCCGTTCGTGCCGCCGGTGCCCGGCCACGACCTGGCTGGTTGTTTCGTCTACCGGACCATCGACGACCTGGACGCCATCCGCGCCGCCGCCGGTCCCGGCGGGGTTGGCCGTCGGGCCGCGATGGTGGTCGGCGGCGGCCTGCTCGGGCTGGAGGCCGCGAATGCCCTGCGCGGCATGGGTTTGTCGCCGCACATCGTGGAACTGGGGCCGCGCCTGCTGCCGCTCCAGGTCGACGACGGCGGCGGCGGGCTGCTGCGCGACCTGGTCGAGCGGCTGGACCTGACCGTGCACACGGGTACCTCGGCCACCCACATCCGGCCGGACGGCGACCGACTGCTGGCACTGTTGTCCAACGGCACCGAACTGGACCTGGACCTGGTGGTCTTCTCGGCCGGCGTCCGGCCACGCGACGAACTGGGCCGCGCTGCCATGCTGCCGGTCGGTGCGCGCGGCGGCATCGTCGTGGACAGTGCCTGCCGGACGGCCGATCCGGCGGTGTTCGCGGTCGGCGAGTGCGCGTGCGTCGACGGTCGGGTGTACGGGCTGGTCGGGCCGGGTTACGCGATGGCGGATGTCGTGGTGGACCGGCTGCTCGGCGGCACGGCCGAGTTCACCGGCGCGGACATGTCGACCAAGCTCAAGCTGCTCGGCGTCGACGTGGCGAGCTTCGGCGATGTGCACAGCGATGCCGGCTCCGCCGTCGTCGTGCACGACGCGGTGGCCGGCACGTACCGCAAGCTCCTGGTCGGCGACGACGGACGGACCCTGCTCGGTGGCGTCCTGGTCGGCGACGCGTCCAGCTACGGCATGCTGCGTCCCCTCGTCGGCCGGCCGCTGCCAGCGGCACCCGCGGCTTTGCTGGCGGGCGTCCAGGTCGAGTTGCCGGCCGACGCCCAGGTCTGCTCGTGCAACGCCGTGACGAGGGCCACGATCGAGGCCGCGATCCACGGCGGCGCGGAAACGGTGGCCGCGATCAAGTCGTGCACCAGAGCCGGCACCACCTGCGGTTCGTGCGTGCCGGCGTTGGGGCAACTGCTGTCCGCGTGCGGCGTCGAGCAGTCCACCGCGCTGTGCGAGCACTTCGGGCAGTCGCGGGCCGAGTTGTTCGAGATCCTGCTGGCCACCGGGATTCGCTCGTTCGGCGAGCTGATCGACCGGTACGGCGTCGGACGGGGCTGCGCGGTGTGCAAGCCGGCCGTCGCGTCGATCCTCGCGTCGCTGGGCGCCGGCCACATTCTCGATGGCGAGCACGCCGCGTTGCAGGACACCAACGACCACTTCCTGGCCAATCTGCAACGCAACGGCACGTACTCGGTGGTGCCACGCATCCCCGGCGGCGAGATCACGCCGGAACGGCTGATGGTGATCGCCCAGGTGGCGCACGATTTCGGGCTCTACACGAAGATCACCGGTGGCCAGCGCATCGACCTGCTCGGCGCCACGATCGACCAGCTCCCGGACATCTGGCGTCGGCTGGTGGCCGCCGGCTTCGAGTCCGGCCACGCCTACGGCAAGGCGCTGCGCACGGTGAAGTCCTGCGTCGGCTCGACCTGGTGCCGGTACGGCGTGCAGGATTCCGTCGGTCTCGCCGTCGAACTGGAGCTGCGCTACCGCGGTCTGCGCTCGCCGCACAAGATCAAGGCCGGCGTGTCCGGCTGTGCGCGGGAATGCGCCGAGGCACGTTCGAAGGACGTCGGCGTCATCGCCACCGAGCACGGCTGGAATCTCTACGTCGGCGGCAACGGCGGCTTCACGCCACGACACGCCGACCTACTGGTGTCCGATGTGGACACCGAGACCCTCGTGCGGCTCATCGACCGGTTCCTGATGTTCTACGTCCGCACGGCTGATCGATTGCAGCGCACCGCGGCGTGGATCGAGGCGATGCCGGGCGGCCTGGACCACCTGCGTGCGGTGATCGTCGAGGACAGCCTCGGCATCTGCGCCGACCTGGAGGCCGCGATGGCGCGTCACGTCGCCGACTACACCGACGAGTGGCAGGGTGTGCTCGCCGATCCGGCGAAACTGGCCCGGTTCACGTCGTTCGTCAACGCGCCGGGAACCCCGGATCCGACCATCTCGTTCCGGCAGGAACGCGGCCAGCGGGTGCCGGTACTCGTGCCGATTCCGCAGGTGGTGGGCCGATGACGACCGTGTGCCGGTTCGCCGACCTGCTGGCCGAACGGGGTGTCGCGGTACTGCTGCCGGACGGCACCCAGGTGGCCGTGTTCCGCACCCACGACGGCCAGGTGCACGCGCTGTCCAATGTGGACCCGTTCAGCGGTGCCGCCGTGCTGGCGAGGGGCATCGTGGGGGACAGGGACGGCACGCCGATCGTGGTGTCGCCGGTCTACAAGCAGGCGTTCGAACTGGGCACCGGCCGGTGCCTCGACGACGAACGGGTCGCCGTCGCGGTGTTCGCGGCCACGGTCGTCGACGGAATGGTCATGGTCGGGGCGCCGTGACCGAACCCGGCGTGCCGCCGCTGTCCGGCTACACCATCGGTGTGACCGCGGCACGGCGAGCCGACGAGTTCACCGCCCTGCTGGCCCGTCGCGGCGCGAGCGTGCTGCACGCCCCCGCCCTCCGAATCGTCCCGATCACCGACGACACGGAACTGCTTGCCGTGACGAAAGCGCTGGTAGCCGAGCCGGCGGACGTGGTCGTCGCGACGACGGGCATCGGCTTTCGCGGCTGGATCGAGGCGGCCGACGGCTGGGGCATGGGCACGGACCTGCTGCGCAGCCTGGGCGGCAGCACCATCCTCACGCGCGGCCCGAAGGCACGCGGCGCGGTGCGCGCAGCCGGCCTGGTAGAGACGTTCACGCCGGGTTCCGAGGTCAGCGAGGACCTGCTGGACCATCTTCGTATGTCCGGTGTGGCCGGTCGGCGCATCGCGGTCCAGTTGCACGGTGAACCGCTGACCTGGTTCCTGGACGCGTTGCGGGCGTTGGGCGCGGACGTGGTCGCCGTGCCGGTGTACCGGTGGATCGAGCCGGCCGATCCCAGTGGCGTCACGCGGTTGGTGGACGCCGTGCTCGGCGGGCAGGTTGACGCGTTGACGTTCACCAGCGCGCCGGCCGTGTTGAGCGTGCTGGAAACGGCATCGCGTATGGGAACACTCGACAGCCTGGTCGATGCCCTGCACACGAAGGTGCTGGCAGCGTGCGTCGGCGACATCACGGCGGGACCGTTGAGCCGGCTCGGGGTGCCGGTCGTGCGGCCGGAGCGGGCCAGGATCGGCGCGCTGGTACGGACGCTCGCGGTCGCATTGCCGGCGCGGGCGACGCGGCTACGGGTCGGCCAGCGGACGGTGGAAGTGCGCGGGCAGGCGGCACTCGTGGACGGCGAGTTCCGTCCCGTCCCGCCGGCG
>DATBDL010000063.1:0-4369 GCA_036269975.1 Pseudonocardiaceae bacterium
ATGAACCCGAGCGCGGGGGTGGCTGACGTGCACCCACCCCCGCAGTTGTCGTTCATCAGGACTGTACCGGCTTGAGTGGCTTGAAGCTCGGCTTGACCGGCGGCTTGAGCGGCTTTGCCATCATTGTCACCTCCCGTCCGACTGGAAATCGATCCGAACGGGACAGCGTCACGGCTTCAGTGGCTTACGCATGATCTGGTCACCTCCCGCCGCGATACTCGTTCGGGACCAACGGGATGAGCGCGGCACGCGCGCCCATCACCGGTATCGGTCAGACCTTCTTCAGCGGCTTACGTGCTGACTTCAGTGGCTTACGCATGATGAATCACCTCCCGGTCCGGACGATGTTCACCGTATTTCGGTGAGTCGGCGGCGAAATCGGTCGGCGCGGTCGGCTCCAGCGCGGTCCGTACGGCGGCCACCTCGAATTCCGCCGTGAGTGCGACCATCTCCGTTTCCGAGAGATACCGGGTCGCCACGTCCAGTACGAAATCGACGCCGCCGTTCGGCTCGTCGAGAACGCTCAGGAAAATGCCGCTCGTCGTGGCGCTCTCGTTGGGCTCCAGGCTGTGTTCCGAGTGCGCCACCGCGGCGCGGATCTCGTCGTCGGTGGGCAGCGGTCCGTCCGTGCGCGGCCGCTCCATGTCGCGACGGTCGTTGTAGTGCCAGTACTCGAGCGGGCCACGTTCCGCCTCGACCCGGTCGAACACCACGTCCTGCTGGTACGGGTCGTAGTACGCGTGCTTGTAGGCCGTGAGCACGGACGCGCCGGTGCGCGCGACCACATCGCGCAGCGACGGGGCGCCGCGCACCTCGATCAGGCACGGGCTCATCTGCACGACCGGGCTGACCGAGTCGGCGAGGCCGGGCCGGAACCGGTTGTGCACCAACAGCATCGCCATCATGTTGGGGTGGCCGGAGAATCGGGCGACACCGACCGCGAAGGCCGCCAGCAGCGCGGACGCCGTGCTCGTCGTCTCCTGGGCCGCGATCCGCCGGATGGCCAGCGCCGTGGCCGGCGAACGGAACCGGATGATCCGCCTGCCGTCGTCGGGATACCGGGGTTCGCCGAACTGACGGATCGGCATCACGCGGAGAACGTGTTCCAGATAGGTCATCGCCGCCGCCGACTTGCGCTGCGCGTGCGCGCCGGCCTGCTTGTTGGCCAGCTCCAGGGGTTGCACCGACGTCACAGGGCCGGCGGCGGCGCCCGTCACCGGATCACGTGCGTCGAGGTCCCGCATCAGCGCGTCGACACCGCCCTGGTCCATGGCCAGATGCAGGTAGGTCCCGACCATCCGCAGCGCGGCGCCGGCACGGTGGACGACGGCCATCCGGACCGGGAACTCGTTCTCGTAGTCGAACGGTTTCCGCTTGTATTCGGCCTCGATCGCCTTGGCCAGCGCGGCTGGATCGTCGTCACCTGCGTCGATGACGTCCAGCGGCACCACGCCGGACGTGACACAGACCTGCAACGGCGGCCGGTCGCCACGCAACCGCAACCGCGTCCGTAACGACTGGTGCCGGGTGACGGCGAACCGCAGCAGGTCCTCGATCCGCTCGACCGTCATGCCGTCGGGCGGCTGCACGATGCCGCCCATGGTGATGGGCGGGCCGTCCAGCGTCATGCCCTGCCATAGGTTGGCCTGCGACCACGTCAGTTCGCCGACACCTTCGCCGTCGCCGTCGAACGCGACCATGACCCGACCCACCGACTCGCCCCCTCGAATCCGCACACTGGTGGGACGGATTCTTTGCGGCTGCGATCGCGCAGGTCAACGACTTGCACGGAATGGGGTCACGGCAGGATTCATGACAACGACGTGGTGTCCACTATGGACCACGGTGGCCTACTGAATCGTGCCGATGTCTCCGGTCAGATAACGCTGTAGGTTCGGTGCCACCATCGTGACCACTGTGTCCACGTCGGCGGACGCCAGTGGCTCCAGTTTCAACACATAGCGGATCAGGCCCAACCCGAGAAACTGACTCCCGCACAGCCCGGCCCGCAGCTCCGGCTGGTCGACGCCGATCACCTCGGCAACTCGGCCGAAAACCGTGGTGGTGAGGAATTCGCCCATCATCCTGGCGGCCACCTCCTGGCTCGCGACGCTGAGCATCAGGGCGGCGAACGCGCCTTCGTGTGCGTCCCAGATCGGTACGAACGTGCGGATCAGCCGTTCTGCCAACGAGTCCCGTCCGCCCCGCAACACGTGGTCGATCGTCTCGGTCGGGTCGAACGGCAGTTCCACGATGGCGGCGAACAGGCCCTGCTTGCCACCGAACCAGTGGTTCACCATGGCGGCGTCGACACCGGCTCGTGCCGCGATCGCGCGTACGGTCGCGCCCTGGTAGCCCTGCTCCGCGAACACGGCGCGGGCGGCGGTCAGCAGGGCGGCGCGCGTGTCCTCGCCGCCGGCCCGCCTGCCCCGCCGCCGGCCGCTCTGCGCGGCGGGTGCCGCGGGCCTGGCGGGTTCGGCGGTCATGCCGTCGTCCTGCGCAACGTGGTCGACCCGACGATCAGTGCGAGCACCGCGCACCCAGCTATCACCCCCAGATCCCACCATACGGTCGCCGAAACGGTCGCGACGTGCGCGAGCCGGCTCATGCCGTCCACGGCGTAGCGCAACGGCATCACGTGGCTCACGGCGTCCAGCCAGCCGGCCATCGACGACGTCGGTGTGATCAGCCCGGAGAGCAGGAACTGCGGCAGGATCACGGCCGGCATGAACTGCACCGCCTGGAACTCGCTGGCCGCCAGGGCGGACACCCCCAGCCCCAGCGCGGTGCCCAACACCGCGTCCGCCACCGCGATCAGCAGCAGCACCGGCACCGACGCCGGTTGGTCCAGCCCGAGTAGCAGCAGGGCGACGCCGCTGGCGGCGAGCGCCTGGACCAGCGCGAGTGCGCCGAAGGCGATGCCGTAGCCCAGCATGAGGTCGCCCTTGCCCAGCGGGGTGGTGAGCAGACGTTCCAGCGTGCCGCCGGACCGCTCGCGGACCATCGCGACGCTGGTGACCAGGAACATGATCATGAGTGGGAAGGTGGCGAGCAGGGCCGGCGCGAGTTGTTGGAAGACGGTCGGCTCCGCCGAGAAAACCTCTTTGAACAGCCACAACAGCACGCACGGCATGACGAGCACCAGCGCGATCGTGCGCGGGTCGCGTCTGAGCTGGGAGAGCACCCGACCGGCGGTGGCGATGGTGAGCCGTGGATTCATGCCGGCACCTCCTGCGTGGTGACGAGCGTCAGGAACGCGTCGTCCAGATCGGCGGCCGCCGTGGCCCGGAGCAGGCCGGCCGGTGTGTCGTCGGCGATCAGCCTGCCGTCGCGCAGGAGCAGCAGGCGGTCGCAGTGGGCGGCCTCGTCCAGAACGTGGCTGGACACCACGA
Source organism: Pseudonocardiaceae bacterium (assembly GCA_036269975.1). GTDB lineage: Bacteria > Actinomycetota > Actinomycetes > Mycobacteriales > Pseudonocardiaceae > DATEPR01. The sequence continues at coordinate 3,393 of DATBDL010000063.1, forward strand.
GTGTGGTGCCGTTGTCGCTGGCCTCGGCCCGGAACAGCGCCCACAGGTCACGTCGCAGCACCGGGTCCAGGCCCACCGTCGGCTCGTCCAGCAACAGCAGCCGTGGCCGGCCGACCAGCGCGCACGCCAGTGACACGCGGTTGACCTGGCCACCGGACAGCGCCCGCACCAGCCGGTCGGCGTAGTCGGCGAGATCCACCTTGGCCAGGGCGGCCAGTGCGGCGGCTCGGCCGGCGCCGTGCAGGGTCGCGTGGTAGCGGACGTTCTCCAGCGCGGTCAGGTCCGGATAGACCGACGCGACCTGTGTCGTGTACCCGATCTCGCCGCGCAGCACGGCATGTCCGGCTGGTCGGCCGAGCACGTGCGCCGTGCCCGATGTCGTGCGCTGGGCGCCGACCAGCACGCGTAGCAGCGTCGTCTTGCCGCTGCCACTCGGGCCGAGCAGCGCGGTCACCGAACCCTCTCGGACGGCCAGGTCGATGCGGTCGAGGACCGTGTTGCCACGGCGTCGGACGACCAGTTGGTCGATGTCGATGGCGGCCATACCCGCTCCTTAATTCAACGGTGGATGAAATATAGGGCCGATGCCGACCTCGGTCAACCGGCCAGGCAGAGCCAGGCAGAATGGTGGCCATGGCTGGACGCGACACCCTGCACCCGGACGGCATTCGTCGCGCCGGCCTCGGCGCTGTCACGCCGAGCCGGGCGGAGTTCCGTGCGCTCGCCACGGATCGCCGGGTGATCCCGGTGGTCCGGCGGCTGCTCGCCGACGACGAGACCCCGGTCGGCGTCTACCGCAAGCTGGCCGGCAACCGCCCGAACACGTTCCTGTTCGAATCGGCCGAGAACGGGCAGTCGTGGTCGCGGTGGTCGTTCGTCGGCGTGCGCAGCGAGGCGGCGCTCACCGCCGTCGACGGCGAGGCGGCCTGGATCGGCCACACACCGGTCGGCCTGCCCGTCGGCGGCAACCCGCTGGA
>DATBDL010000064.1:0-12404 GCA_036269975.1 Pseudonocardiaceae bacterium
GCCCTTGACAACACACCACCGACCGTTACGACAATCGAGGATCGGAGTGAAGCAGCAGGAAGCCCGAACATCGAGGCAAGCCAGCCAATCGGATACCGACCCGAACAACGGAAAACACGACCCCCGATGGCTGCGGTCCGCTCATCCGGCCGCTCATCGGCCGGCCCGCTGCTGCGGCACCGGCCCGCTGCTGAGGCATATCTGGCCGGCCCGCCGCGAACTGCCCGCCCACCCCCGCCACCACCCTCCGCCGCTGCCTAGGCCATTCGAGTGGTTTTCGCAAATCGGGCTATCTGGACGACTTGCCGCGCGTCTTGTCCGGTATGCGATGGAAGAGACTTACGTTCGCCGTCACCGCAGCCCTGGGTGCCCTTCTCATTCCGACCGGACCGGCCGGAGCGACCGGACCGACCAGCGCCGCGTCCGCCGTGCCAGCCGGTTTCCAGTCGTCGTCGACTAGCTGGTTGAGCCCCACCACCGGAGTAGTGCTCGGCTACTCACCATGCCCCCAGACCACCTGGTGCTCCACATTATTGGCCACCGACGATGCCGGCAGCACCTGGCACTCCTTGACGCCGCCGCCGATTCCGTTGCCGGACAACGGCAACCAGGTTGACATCAAGCTGATCGACCGGCAGGACGCCGTCGCGACCGACGGTGACCGCATCGAGATCACCCACGACGGCGCACGGCACTGGTCCCCGATCGCGATTCCCGGCTTCCCCGACTCCGGCTTCATCTTCCGGCTTGCCGCCGGACACGGCCGGCTGTTCGCGGTCGCCAGTACGTTCGGCACCGACGGCGCCACCACGCTCTACTCGGGTTCGTTACACGCCAACGCACTCACCCCCGTGCCGGGCCTGACGGTCAGCGCGGCCGGCGGCTTCTCCTACGGCGATGTCAGCACGAGCGGCGGCGTGGTGCAGGTGCATCTTGGCGCCGACTTCGCGACTGCCCACTACTGGACGTCCACCGACGGCGTCCACTTCCGGACCGCGCCCGCACCCTGTCCTGTCACGAATTCGGTGATGCTGGGCAGCATCACGCCGCAGCGGGTGGTCGCCCTGTGCGTCGGTGACGGCGGCGATCCGGCGCCCGGACTGAATCGCAAGCAGTGGACCAGCGCGCCGGGCATCGGCCGGCCGTTCACGCTCGGTGGCGAGGCACCGTTGGGCGGCGAGACCACCGACTTCGCGGTCGCGTCGCCGAGCAGCGCCACCGTCTCGGCCGAGGGCGGCGACGTCTTCTTTCTGTACAGCACGTTCGACGGCGGTGCCACGTGGACTACGACGCTGGCCGACGACCAGATCCGTGGCGTCGTGTTCGGCGACCTGTCGTTCGTGACGCCGAAGGTGGGCTTCGTGCAGGTCGGTCAGCCCAACACGTTCGGCTCGCCGCCGGTGATCTACCGGACGCTCGACGGCGGCCACACTTGGCAACCGCTGCCGGTCAACTGAATTCTCGCAGGTTGCCGGCCGCCGCGCTGGGATGTACGAGCGGCCGGTAACCGGCCCTCAGTACCGCGGTGATCGCCGGTGGCGTCAGCACCTCGACTGCCGCCGCCGGCGACACCGCTGTCGGCTGCCCGTAACCCTCGAACGACCACGGCAGCAGACGACTCCCATTGAGTAGGCCGACTGTCCCATCATGTGAGACCACGGCGCCGTCCGGGAGTTCGCCTGCCCTGGCTTGCCGGGTGCGCTGGCGGCGGGTGCGGCTGTCGACGCGTTGGGCGTGCAACACGGTGTCCATCTCGCCGGCCCTGGGCCGTTCGGCCAAATCACGCGCTGCGCGCCAGCTCTCGGTGAACCACCGGTAGTCGGCCCTGCGACAATATCCACACGGGCGGTGACCTGCGGCAAGAGCCGTTGCCTCATCAAGAAAGAACAGCGCTGTCCATCGGCCGGGCGGCATCACGTCCCGCCGGACGTCCCGCCACGACAGCACACAGCAGATCCACATCTTGGAACGCCAGCGCGACGTCCCCAGCGTGCGGTCGACACCGTGGATGCACCCCCGGTTGCCCATCAGCAGCCCACGCCCCGGATCGGCGACTATCTCGCCGGTCGGCAGGACGCGATTCCGCAGCGGCATCACCAGGGCCAGTCACTCGGATCGCGGTAGCCGCCCGCGACGCCGAACGCGGCCGACACCGTGGCCAGGTCCGCGCCGGCGGCCAACGCGGACCGCAGCAGCAGGCGGGACTTGAACGGATCGAGTAGACCGGCCCCGATCAGCCCACGCCCCAACAGGTCCCGCTCCGAGCCGGGGAACCCGTACGTCGACGTGAGGGTCGAGCCGGCGCCGGTGCGCGACGCCAGGATCACCGGCACCCGACGAGCCAACTCGGCCAGCGGCTCGATCATCGCCACCGGCACGTGCCCGGCGCCGAACGCGGCGACGACCAGGCCGTCCACGTGGTGGGACAACGCGTCCAGTACCGAGCCGTCGTCGTCCAGCGTCACCGTGACCAGGGCGACCCTGGCCGGGTTGGCGCCAACTGGAACGAGGGGCACGACCGTGCGGTGTGGAACCACGGTCAGCAGCGTCGGGCGCCCCTCGACGACGTAACCCAGCGGGCCACCGTTCGGTGAGACGAACGTGGCGATGCTGGTGGCGTGCGTCTTGCGGACGCGGCGCGCCGCGTGGATCTCGTCCGCGAACACCACGAGACAGCCCTGGTCACGCGCGGCCGGACTTGCGGCGACCTGGATCGCGGCCAGCAGGTTGGCTGGGCCGTCCGCGCCGGCGAGGGTCGGGTTGCGCATGGCGCCGGTGACCACGATCGGCATGGCGCCGGCGTGGCCGAGATCCAGCAGGTAGGCCGATTCCTCGATGGTGTCGGTGCCCTGCGTGATCACGACGCCGTCGGCCGCGCTGGACGCGATTTCGCCGGCCAGTGCGCGCAGGTCGGCGAAGCTCACCGAAGCGCCGGGGACCTGACGGAAGTCGACGACGTCGACAGCGATGCCGGTGTCGACGAGCCCAGGCACGGCGGCCAACAAGTCCGATGGCGACAGTGCCGGCGACACACCGCCGCCGGACCGCGCCGCCATCGCGATCGTGCCGCCGAGCCCGTACAACACGACGCGCCGACCGGACATCGGTCCCCCCGAAGAAAGGAATCTGCCGGGCTCACCCTAAACCCGGCGTCGCGGCCGGTCGGACCCATCGACCAGCCGCCAGCCGCGTCAGTAGCCGCCGCCTCCGCCACCACCGGCGCCGGCGCCGCCGCTCGCTGCCCCCGCTGCCTTGCCGCCACTGGGGGTCACGGCGAACCACACGCCGCCCACGTTCTGGCCCTTGGTGTCACCAGGGCCGGTGTCGCTCGCGTACTCGTACAGCGGCCAGCCGGCCAGTGTCATCTGCTTGGTGCCGTCCGCCCTCGTGATGCTGCCGACCAGCGACTTGTCGATACCTTGCACGGCCGCGCTGTTGGACGGCACCGGCGGCCAGGTCTGCGCGCACTGCCCGCTGCAGTTCGACACGGACGGGTGAGCAGTGTCCTTCGTGTAGAGGTAGACGGTCATGCCCTTGCTGTCGGTCACGATCGTGCCCAGCGACGCGGACTGGGCGGTGGACAGCGCCGCGTTCGACGCCTTCGCCGGAGCGCCGCCACCGCTGCCACTGTTGGTTAGGCCGCCACCGGAACTGCTGCCACACCCGGCGAGCCCGATCACCGCGGCAGCGGCACCGGTAGCCATCAGGAACAGGAAGTGCGATCGCTTCATCTTGTCTCCTCCGTACCGCGAGTCCCCGGTTGCTCGTGATCAACCGGACCTGTTCTGGATACGTCCGAAAGAGGGAATTGGATCGAGATCATTTGCACCTTGGGTGACGAGATACGTCGATCTCAGTCACCGAACAGGTGCCAGATACGATCGTTGGCCTGCGTGGGAAGTCTGTTTGGGAAGTCTCAGCCGGTTGGCGCGGACGACGACGAGAATGAGGGGTGATCGTGTCCGGCGCCGACGTGCTCGCCGAGACCGGGACCGCGGCCGTGACCCCGGCGCCGGAGCGCCGGCCGGCCGGCGAACGGGCCGGCCGGGTGCTGTCCGTCGCGTCGCTGCTGCCGGCACTGCTGGCCACCGCGTGGGTGGTGGCCGCGTTCCCGCTGGCGGCGCTGGGCTGGTTCCATCCGGCGACCGCGATCCCGTTGTTCGTCGTCGTCGCGGCGGTGCTGGTGCCGCTGGGGTTGAGCCTGGTCCGGCAGGCCGCGGTCGCGGTACGGACGCCGTGGTGGTCGGTGGCCGCCACCGGCGTCGTCGCGCTCGGGTTCACCGTGTTCGCGGCGATGAGCCACAGCGCCCACACCATTCCGCGCCGGGATGCCGGCTCGTACGCCCAGATCGGCTTCTGGCTGGCCCATCACGGCAGCCCGCTCTACCCGGTGCCGCTGGCCGCCTTCGGCCCGTCCGCCGGTCCGCTCAGCTTTGCCAGCCCGGCCTTCTACCAGCCGGGCGGCAGCGTGATCCCGCAGTTCATGACCGGCTGGCCGACGATGCTGGCCGGGGCGGACTGGGTGGGCGGCTGGACCGGCCTGCTGCTGCTGCCGACGGTGGTCGGCGGCTGCGCGATCGTGGCCGTCGGCGGGCTGGCCGCGCGGCTGGTCGGGGCGAGGTGGGCGCCACTGGCGGCGCTGCTCACGGCCGGCGCGTGGCCGATGCTGCGGTCGTCACAGGAGACGCTGTCCGAGCCGCTCGCGCTGCTCACGCTGGTGGCGGGAGCCTGCCTGCTGGTGGACTGGATGCAGGCGAGGAAGGCCGACGGTCTGCGAGCGCGGATCAACCGGCACACGTTCGCGGCCGGCCTGGTGCTGGCAGCGGGCGAGCTGGTGCGGCTGGACGTCGCCGTCGACTTCGCGCTGGTGGTGCCGGTGCTCGGCTGGCTGTGGCACACCAGGCGGCCGGGCGTCCTGCCGTTCCTGGGCGGTGCGCTGATCGGCGCCGGGCTCGCGGTGTGGGACAGCCTGGCCATCACGTCGCCGTATGTCACGGCGAACTGGACTGCGGTCCGATTGGAGCTGCTGCTGCTCGGCGGAACGACGGCGGCCACCGTCCTCGCCATGGTGCTGCTGGGTGGGCGTTCACCGGTGACGCTGCGCTGGTGGCGGTACGTACCGGAGGTCGGGGTCGCGATCGTCGCCGTCACCGGCATCGGCCTTGTCGTGCGGCCGTGGGTGCTGATCGACCACTCCACCACCGACGTCGGCGTGGCCGCCTACGTGTCGAACATCCAGCGCAGCCTGAACCTGCCGGTGGACGGCAGCCGGGGCTACGCCGAACTGAGCCTGCGCTGGGTGGCCTGGTACCTGGGCTGGCCACTGCTCGCGATCGCGTTCCTCGCGGCCGGTTACCTGACATGGCGGGTGCTGCGCGGCCGTGACCTGCGGTGGCTGCCGATCCTGCTGATCTTCCTGTGCTCGACGGTGCTGGTGTTGCTGCGGCCGGGGATCACGCCGGACCACCCGTGGGCGGACCGGCGACTGGTCGTCGAGGTGGTGCCGTGCTTCGTGCTGCTGGCCACGGGAGGCACAGCGGCGCTGGCCAAGCTGGTCGCGACACGGTGGCGGCGGCCGGGCCTGGCGCGGGTGCTCGCGGTCGTGCTGGTGGTGGCGTTCCTGGTGCCGGAGGGCATCGCGCTGACGCCGGTCGCCGCGCTGCGCACCGAGCAGGGCGAGGTGATCGCCAGCTACGCCGTGTGTTCGGTGTTGCGGCCCAACGACAGCGTGGTGCTGATCGATCCGATGTGGATGCCGGTGATCCGGTCGCAGTGCGGACTGCCCGTGGCGCAGTTGCGCGACGCGTCACCGGTCTCGGTACGGCAGGTCGTCGCCAGCATCAAGAAGGCCGGCCGGACCCCGGTGATCGCCGGTTCGCAGGTGAACAGCCCCGCGCCGCTCGGGCTGATCGCGACGAACGTGATCGACCTGCACACCCAGGAGGACCAGCAACAACTCCTGCACAGGGCGTCCGGAACGCAGCCTTTGTTCCTGCAGTTCTGGGCCGCCCGACCGTAGCGGCTATCCTGCTTCGGTGACGTCGCCGCGATCGCGGCAGCCAGGATGGGAGTCGTACCGGATGCTCGTCGACCCGAAGAAGTCGTCGTTCTCGCCCAGCAGCCTGGCGTTCCACCTGAATGCCGGTGGCGACGACTCACCGCCGCCGCATGTGACGATCGTGCTGCCCTGCTACAACGAGGAGGCGCACGTCCGGCTGGAGATCGAACGGATCTGCGCCGCGATGGACGCCTCCGGTCACGGCTACGAACTGCTGGCCGTGGACGACGCGTCGACCGACGGCACGCTCGACGTGCTCCAGAAGGCGGAACTGGACTTCCCGCACCTCAAGGTGGTGCCGTTCCGCCGCAACAGCGGTTCCGGCACGGTCCGGCGAATCGGCTCCCAGATCGCCCGTGGCGAGATCGTCGTGTGGACCGACGCCGACATGACGTATCCGAACGAGCGCATTCCCGAACTGGTCAAAATGCTGGACGACGACCAGGGAATCGACCAGGTCGTCGGGGCGCGGAAGACCGAGGAAGGCACGTACAAGTTCCTGCGCGTGCCCGCGAAATGGCTGATCCGCAAGATCGCGGAATGGCTGACCGAAGAGAAGATCCCGGACCTGAACTCCGGCCTGCGCGCGTTCCGCAAGGATGTCGCCGCACCGTATCTCCGGTTGCTACCGGCCGGTTTCTCGTGTGTCACGACGATCACGGTGGCGTTCCTGTCGAACCAGCACGACGTTCTCTACGTGCCGATCGACTACGCGAAGCGGGCCGGCACGTCGAAGTTCAAGTTCGTGAAGGACGCGTACCGGTACATTCTCCAGGTGCTGCGGATGGTGATGTACTTCAATCCACTCAAGGCACTGATGCCGCTCGCGCTGACACTGATCACCATCGGCGTCGCCAAGGGCGCGGTCGACATCGCGATCCACCCGGTCCGCCTCGCCACGAACACGGTGCTCGTGTTCCTCACCGGCTTGATCATCGGATCGCTGGCGCTGTTGGCGGACCTGATCGTCCGTTCACGCCCGGACTAGCCCATTCGTGCGCGCACGACCAGGCCGGGGCCGGTAGCCGGAAACGCCCGCTGCGCCATCCGGAACGGTGCGGTGGCCCAGCGGGTCGCGGTGCCACGAAGGCTGCCCGACGACGGTTGCAACAACCGGCCGGACCCGGCGGTACGCTCGGCGACGGACGTGGTGGCCACGCCGGCCAGTCGCCGCCGGCCGACCGCGTTGCGACCGGCTTCGAGCAGGTAGCCCAACGGCATGCCGTAGAGGCGGATCGTGGTGTCGGTGAAGCCGCATTCGGTGAGCAGCGCGGTCATGGCCGGCGGATCGTAACGACGGAAGTGGCCGACGAGTTCGTCGGCCGGCCCGAAGCGGTGTTGATGGGCCGGCACGGACATCAGCAGCCAGCCACCTGGCCGAAGCCGATCGGCCCATTCCCGCAGTGCGGCCGAATCGTCCTTGATGTGCTCGAGAACCTCGAAGGCACACACCAGATCGAACCGCTCCTCGCCCAGTTCGGCCACGGTGCAGTTGCGAATCTCGCCGTCGTTGGCCGCCGCGGCCATCCGCCCCCGAGCCACCTCACTGGACGACGCATCGGGCTCGACACCGAGATAGTGGTAGCGAGACGCCAGCCGCACCCCGAGCGCCCCCTGCCCACAGCCGACCTCGAGTACGTCCGTGACACCGGCCGGCAACAGCCGCTCGACCACGTCGAATCGCAACCAGGCGTTCGGAGTCAGCGGAGCGACCTCGTCCAGATTGGTTCCGGCCACGTCAATTCCTCACCCGTGTGTCGATAGCGGTCAACAATGGTTCGACAATGTGGTCCGGCGAGAACCGGTCGACGGCGAGTTGGTGCGCCGCATGCCGCAACCGGGCGAGCTCGGCCCGATCGTCGATCAGTCGACGCAACGCGTCGGCAAGCGCGACGGAATCCCCTGGTGGCACCAGCAAGGCGTGGTCGCCCAACGCACGCCGCTGCGGCGCGGTATCGGAGGTGATGACGGCGCACCCGGCGGCGGCACCCTGAAAGACCTTGTTGGGCACGACGCGCAGTGCCTTGGGACCGGTGCCGAAGATCCCGAGACAGACGTCATGTGAGGCGACCAGGGCGGGCAGGTCGGTGGCGGGAACCCAATCCAGCCAGGTAACAGCGGAATTACCGGCGGCGGCGGACCTGGTGGCTGCTTCGTCCTGCCCGTGGCCGACCATGGTCACGGTGACGTCGGACAGACCGGCGAGAGCGGCACCGATGACCGGGGCCCCCTGCAACGGCGTGTAGAGCCCGAAGAACACCACCCGCAACGGCCCGGTGGTTCGTGTCGGAGCCGACTCGGACACGAACCACCCTCGAGGCGCGCCAACCGGCACCACGACGGCATTCCCCCGACGGTTCGCGGGAAGGGCCGCGAGGTGTTCGTCGGTATCGACGACGATCACATCGGCGGCCCGCAACGCGGCCGAGTCGATCAGCCGAGTGAGCCGAGCGCGAAGGCCGCCGTCCAGCCGCCGATCACGGGCGGTGTCACTGGCACCGACGAGATGATCGAGCACGATCGGCGTCCCACGAAACAACAGTCGAGCAAGATGCACGTCGAAGTGCCCCATGTACCCGACAAGCACCAGGTCGGGGCGTTGCGGAAGTTTGCGAGCCAGCCGGGCCAACGCGGCCCAACGAGACGCGATCCGCCACAGGAGCGCGGGAATCCGGGACGGACGGGCCAAGGCGGCAACCCGGTCGGAGGTGGCCAGCCCGAGTGGCACGTTGCACTCGACGACGTCGAGACCGGCCCCGCGCAACCCCTCGGCGATGGTCGCGACGCGAGGATGCATCGAGGTGTCGTAGGTCCCGAAGACGAGAACGCGCATGGTGGCCAAAACCCTAACCCGAGCCCGGCCGGGATCTCATGCCACCTCCGACAGCCACCACGTGGCCTGGCCAGTCCCCTCATCTACGCTCCAGGTATGCCGGACCAGCCCGTCGCAGCGCCTCCTGAGGTCAGCGCGGGTGCTCGGCGTGACCGGACCACCGCCCTGCGCCGCATCGTCACCGGGCGGCCGGTGCGTTGGGGGTTCGTCGCCGCGACCATCGGGCTCGGTGGTTGGGCCGTTGCCAGGGAATGGTCCGGCGTGCGCACCGCGCTCGTGGACATCGGGCCGCTGGCCGCGATCGCCGCCCTGGGCGCCGTGCTCGTCGCCATGGTGGCCGCCATGCAGATCTGGCGCGTCCTGCTCGCCGCGCTCGGGTCTCCACTCCCCGTCAGAGCGGCCGCGCGTGTCGTGTTCGTCGGGCAACTGGGTAAGTATCTGCCCGGTTCGGTCTGGCCGGTCCTCGCGCAGATGGAACTCGCCACCGCGCACCACGTGCCACGCACCCGCTCGGCCACCGCCTCCGTTCTCACGATGCTCGTCTCGCTTCTCGGTGGCCTCCTGACCGCTCTGTTCACCCTGCCGTTCGTGATCGGACGATCCGGCGGCCCGACGCCCTACCTCTGGACCTTCGTCGCCGCCCCGGTCATCCTCGCCGCGCTGCACCCGAGAATCCTCAACCCGATCCTGACCGCACTGCTCAAACTGGCCAGACGCCCACCCCTGGAACGACCGCTGACCGGTCGCGCCATCTCCGTCGCGCTCGCATGGTCCCTTGTCTCCTGGGTGCTCTACGGCCTCCAGATCTGGCTCCTCGCGACCCGTATCGGCGTCACCGACGGCTCGTCGACCGGCACCGTCCTGCTGCTCGCGGCCGGCGGGTTCGCCTTCGCCTGGAGTGTCGGCTTCCTCGTCGTGTTCGCCCCGGCCGGGGCCGGCGTGCGTGAGGTGTTGCTGGTCGCCCTGCTGGGGCCGGTTCTGGGCACCGGCGGGGCTACGGCCATCGCGCTGGTGTCCCGTGTGTTGATGACCGTCGGCGATCTCGCCACCGCGGCCGTCTCGGCATGGCATCGACCGACCGAGTGACGATGCTGGACACGATCGAGACGGTGCCGGCGAGCAAGCGACGCAACCGGCATCCAACGGCGCTCGCCGTGCTCGGTCTGGCGGCGGCGATTCTGTACGGGGCCTGTGAATTCCTTCAGTACTACACGTTCCGGTCCGGCACCTACGACCTGGTGATCTTCGACCAGGCCGTTCGCTCCTACAGCCACTTCCACTGGCCGGTGTCGATCGCGGCCGGGGTGCACCGTGGCTTCGGCACCGACTTCGCCGTGCTGGGCGACCACTTCTCGCCGATTCTCGCGTTGCTCGCGCCGCTGTACTGGATCCACTCCGGACCGCAGACTCTCCTCGTCGCGCAGGCACTCTTGTTCGCGGCCGCCATCGCGCCGCTCTGGGTGTTCGTCCGGCGTGAACTGGACAGCGGGTTCGCGGCCTACTGCGTGGCCATCGGCTACGCCATCTCGTGGCCGGTCGCGCAGGCCGTCTCGTTCGACTTTCACGAGGTGGCGTTCGCGCCGGTTCTGACCGCCCTGCTGTTCGAGCGGTGGTCCGCCTACCGGCGTGGCCGGGCGCTGTGGTGGCACGTCGTGTTGCCGGCGATCGGATTGCTGCTGGTCAAGGAGGACATGGGGCTCCTCGTGGCCGGCTTCGGACTCGCGGTGCTCCTGAAATCGATCAAGACAGGACAAGCCAGGTTGCTCGGGGCGGGATTCGTCGCCGGCGGACTGGCGGCGATCGTCCTCACGACCGACGTGATCCTGCCCGCGTTCGGCAGCAATCCGAAGTTCTACTGGCAGTACGGACAGTTCGGCCCGACCGTGCCGACTGCGGCGTGGGACATACTGACCCACCCGCTACTCACCGCGAACACGTTCGTCAGTCCGGCGGACAAAGTGCACACGATGGTGTGCCTGGTCGGGCTGGCCGCGTTCCTGGGGTTGTTGTCGCCCTGGCTGCTGGTCGTCGTGCCGGTGCTGGCCGACCGGATGCTGGCCGACCAGCCACACTGGTGGGGCATGGACTTCCACTACAACGCGTTCCTGATCATCCCGGTGCTGTGTGGCGGTGTGGACGCGGTGGCACGCCTTGCCCGCTGGACGCGACGGTGGCCGTGGCACCGGTGGATCACGCCGCTGTGGGCCGGCGCCGTGCTGGTGATCGCGATCGGCACCGTGCACGAGTACGCGTTCGACCCGCTGCTGCATTCCGTGTCGTGGCAACGGAATCCGGCAGCGGCGGCGGCGGTCGACCACGTGCCGTCCGGGGTGACCGTCGCCGCCGCCGACAACCTGGGGCCGCAGCTCACCGGCCGGACCACCGTGCTGCTGTGGGACCGGCAGGCGCGCTGGACGCCGTGGGTGGTGGCCGACGTTCGGCGGCCGACATTCCCGTTCTGCGGCGTCGCCGACCAGCTCGACCAGGTCACCTACCTGGAGTCCCACGGCTACCAACAGGTCTTTGCCGACGACGGCTACCTCGTCCTGCACCACCCCGGACCGTTGCCGCCGATCGACACGACCCAGTCCCCCGGCTGCTGAGCGGTCAGTTGCTCATGGGCGGCGACGCGCCGACCATCGACGTGAGCTGGCCGAGCAGATCGGCGTTCGCCTCGACGGTCTTGTGGCCGTTGGTCGCCGACGCGCAGCCGCCCACGGCCACCTGCACGTCGGTCTGGTTGCCGGACTTGTCCGTGAAGACGACCAGGTCGTAAAGGCCGACATCGATCGGGCAGTAGCGGCCCGGCGGCCACGGACCCGCCGAGTTCAGCGCCGTGACCAGTTTGCCCAGTTGCGCGCCGGTGATCTGCGCCGACTGCGCGAGCGCGTTCGGGTGCGGATCGTTGAGGCCCTCGTACCGGCAGCCGAACGCCATGATCGGCGTGCCGGGCACCAGCGTCGATCCGGACACGTCCGGCAGCTTCACCGACCGGTTGTCCGGGCACGCCGCCACCGGCGGGCTCTCGTGCGTCGTGTCGAGGACCGGCGGCCCACCGGACTGGACGGTGGCCGCACAGCCGGTCACCGTGACGGCCAGCACCCCCGCTGCCACGCACCAACCGAGCTGCCGTGCTCTACTCATGTCGATCCCGCCCTTCCCTGCCGTGTACTTCTGGGACGGAACGGCACACACCGTACGTTGCAGGAGTCGCAGGAGGGCCGGCAAGTTGCCCGTGACACCGCCGATCCGCACGCGCTGGCTGGTTGCCGCACTACTCACGCTCACCGCGGTCACGGGCCTGATCGACGCGGTCAGCTACCTGCGCCTGGGGCACGTCTTCGTCGCCAACATGACCGGCAACGTCGTCTTCCTCGGCTTCGCGCTCGCGCCAGGATCGGGGCTCTCGCCGTTGGCGTCGCTGGTGGCGGTGGCCGGGTTCGTGGTCGGCGCGGCCATCGGCGGCGGTCTGGCGCGGCGGCTGGAGCGGCGGCCGAGGCGCTGGTTGTGCAC
>DATBDL010000065.1:0-14475 GCA_036269975.1 Pseudonocardiaceae bacterium
GGCTGACCGGCCACGAGCGGGCGTGGCCGGCCACGCTGTCCGGCGGCGAGGCGCAGCGGGTGGCGCTGGCTCGGGCACTGGTGCGCGAGCCGGAGCTGTTGCTGCTGGACGAGCCGTTCGGCGCGCTGGACGCGCTGACCCGCATCAAGATGCACGACCTGCTGCGGCAGCTCTGCGCGCGGCACCGGCCGGCCGTGCTGCTCGTGACGCACGACGTCGACGAGGCGATCGTGCTGGCCGACCGGATCGTCGTGCTGGGCACGGACGGCACGCTCGGCAACGACACCGTCGTCGACCTGGCCCGGCCGAGGCGCGCGGACACGGCGGAATTCGGCGCGCTGCGTGGTGGGCTGTTGGCGGCACTCGGCGTCAGCGAGGTCGGCTGAACGGCATCGCGGTTACCCTGGGGTCTCGTCGGTTCGGCGAGCCAGGGAGCAGCGCGGGATGATCAGCGGCGTGGTCGAGAGCATGGTGTCCGGGGACGGCACCGCCATCGGCTGCGAGGTGACCGGCAGCGGGCCGGCACTCGTCGTCGTCCACGGCACCCTGCGCGCCGCGCGGCACTATCGCGCCATGGCGGCCGCCTTGGCCGACGACTTCACCGTCTACACGATGGACCGGCGGGGCCGTGGCGCGAGCGGCCCGCAGGGCGCCGGCTACGACATCGACACCGAATGCGACGACCTGGCCGCCGTACTGGCGCACACCGGCGCGACGATGGTGTTCGGCCACAGCTTCGGGGGCCTGGTCGGGCTGGAACTGGCACGCCGCCGGGCGACGCCGATCACGAGGCTGGCCGTCTACGAGCCAGCAGTCAGCATCGGCGGCGCGTACAGCGGATCGTGGCTGCCCGAGCTGGACAGCGCGGTGGCCGACGACCGGATCGAGGACGGCGTGATCAGCGTCATGCGCGGACTCGAACTGCTCGGGCCGTTCACGCAGCTCCCGACGCGGCTGCAACGGGCGATGGCCAAGGTGATCATGCGCAGGGACGTCATGGACGACATGCGGGCACTGCTGCCGACCGTGCACGCCGAGGTGGTCACCGCGATCGGGCTGGACTCCGACGGCGACCGCTACGCCGACGTCACCGTGGACACCCTGCTGATCACCGGCGAACGCGGCCCGAGCTACCTGCGCGGGGTGGCCGAGGTGCTGGACCGGGTCATGCCCCGGTCCGCGCACCGTGTGCTGCCGCGCTGTGCGCACAACGCGCCGGAACTCGACGCGCCGGAGACGATCGCCGCCGAGCTGCGGCGCTACTTCACCGGCTGATGCGACGCCGCGCCGCCGGCCGGCTGCGGTGTGCCGTTGACACCGGAATCGCGGAGCTGGTAACCGATCCCGACCGCCCCGGCGGCCGGACGCTCTACGTCGACGGCGCTCCGCAGTCCCATGTGGACATCGATGATCCGGCGCACATCGTGTTCGAGTACATCCGCAGACTGGCGCACGTGGTGGACCTCGCGCCACCCGGCCCGCTGCGCGTGCTGCACCTGGGCGGCGGCGCCCTCACCCTGCCGCGTTACGTAGCGGCGACCAGGCCCGGCTCCGGCCAGCAGGTGGTGGAGATCGACCGAGCGCTCGCCGACCTGGTCCGCCGTGAACTGCCGCTGGAGCGAACGGCCAGGGTGCGACTACGCATCGGCGACGCGCGGGACGTGCTGGCCAGGGAACCCCCGCTGGCGTTCGACGTGGTGGTGGTCGACGCGTTCACGGCCGGCCGCATGCCGGCGAGTCTCGCTTCGACGGAATTCGTCGCGCTGGTTGCCAGGGCACTGCACCCGGCCGGCACGCTGGCACTCAACACGGCCGACGGCGGTGGGCTCACGTTCGCGCGGGCACTGGTGGCGACCGTGCGGTCGGTGTTCGACAAGGTCGCCGTGCTGGTAGATCCGACGGTGTTGGCCGGCAAGCGGTTCGGCAACATCGTGCTCGCGGCCAGCCAGGTGCTCCTGCCGGTGGACGGCTACGTGCGCCGCACAGCGTCCGACCCGTTCCCCGGCCGGGTGTTGCACGGTCCGGCACTGGACCGGTTCACCGGCGGCGCGAAGCCGATGACGGACCGGTCGGCGACCGGATCGCCGAGCCCGCCAGGTGCGCTGTTCGCCGGTTAGGCTGGGGTTTGGGGAGGTTCACATGGCAGCAAGGACACCGCCGGACACGTTGCCGGCCAGGCTGTGCCTGCTCGGCTGGGACGCGGACAAGCAGCGGTTCACGCAGGGCCAGGAGCTGGGCTACGTGGTGCGGGGCGCGGCGCTGGTCGACCTGAGCCTGCGCGGCTGTTTGTCCGACGACGAGGGCAAGGTCAGGGCGTCCGGCTCGAAGCGGACCGGCGACCGGGTACTGGACGACGTGCTCCGCCAGATCGGCGAGGACCGGCCGCGCTCGTGGGGCGCGTGGGTGCGCAGAGGCGCACGGCCCACCCTGGCGGCGGTGCAGGACCAGTTGGCGTCGGCGAGGATCGCGAGCGTCGACGAGCGGCGGAGGCTGGGAATCTTCCCCGGCCGCAGGGTCGCGGTGACCGATCCGGCGGCGGCTTTGGCAGCGCACCAGGCACTGCACGAGGTCGTGGTCGGCCGCCGGCGTATGTCGGAATGGGACGCGGCCGTCGTCGCGCTGGTCGCGGCGGGCGACCTGCGCAGCGCGCTGTCGCGCCAGGAGCGCAAGCAATACGGCGAGCGAGTCACGGCATGTGCCGACGAGGCCCCGCCGGCCGTGCGCAAGGTGCTGCGCGGCGTGAAGTCAGCACGGCAGAACGCGCACGCGGGCGGCGGCGGGTAGCGAAACGGCCCGGCCCCGCCAAGGCCGGGGCTCAATCCGGCCGAGCAGACGGGCGCAACAACCCGCCACGGACCGCAGAGCCGACCCGCCACCTCAACCGCCGCCCAGCAACGCGAGAGGCTCACAGCACCGCAACCACAACCCACAGCAGGCCAGCAAGACCCAACCTGCCGGGATAACCCGAACAAGCAGACAAGCCTGGGGTTGCTCGATCACTTCCCTGCCTCGAGGCCACCCACCAGCCGTACCGCGCCTCCGGAGGGGAGCCCCGCCTACCAGCCCTGTTCGGTCGGCCGGACCAGGACCTCGTTGATCGCCACGTGCTGCGGCTGCTCCAGCGTGTACAGGATCGCGTTCGCGATGTCCTCGGACTGCAGGTTGTGGTTGTCCTTGATCCGGTCCGCCAGCGCGGCCGCGGCTCGCTGGTCGGTGATGTGCTCGCGCAGTTCGGTGTCCACGACGCCCGGCTCGATCAGGATCACCCGCACGCCCTGCGTGGTGACCTCCTGCCGGAGCGACTCGGTGAACGCGCCGATTCCGAACTTGCTGGCGTTGTAGCCACCGGAACCGACCCGCGCGACCCGGCCGGCCACCGACGACACCTGCACCACGGCGCCCTTGCGTGCCAACAGGTGCGGCAGCGCCGAGTGCACCATGAACATCGAACCGAGCAGGTTCGTGTTGATCATTCGGGTCCAGTCCGTCGTGTCGGCCCCGTTGATCTGGCCGAGCAGCATCACGCCGGCATTGTTGATCAGTACGTCCAGGCCGCCGAACTCGTCCACCGTCGTCGCGACGGATTCCTGGCATGCTCGCTCGTCGGTCACGTCCAGCGCGACCGTGAGCACCTTCGTGCCCTTGTCCGTCAGGCGCTCCGCCAGTTCGGCCAGCCGGTCGGTGCGCCGGGCCGCCAGCACGACGGACGCGCCGGCCTGTGCCAACGCCTCCGCTGTCGCCGCGCCGATACCGGAGGAGGCACCCGTCACCAGTGCCACCTTGTCTTGCAGCATCTTCAGTCTCCGTTCGCGTGGTTCTACCAGTACCCAGCCAACACGCTGGAGTGCGCTCCAGGTCAAGCTACTCATCGGTATAGCCAGGACGTGACCGGTGAGTAATGATGGTCGGTGCGACACATCACTCCTCTGGAGGCACCGGTGAGCACTTCCCATGTCGACGTTGGCACGAATGGCTCCGCTGCGCCCGTCACGACGTTCGACTCCCTGAACCCGAGCACCGGCGACGTGGTGGCCAGCTACCCGGTGCACGGCACGGACGACGTCGACGCGGCCGTCGACCGGGCCAGGATCGCGGCCGAGTGGTGGGCCGGCCTCGGCTTCGCGGGGCGGGCGGAACGGCTGCGGCGCTGGGCCGGCGTGCTGACCAGGCGTATGGCGCAGCTCGCCGATGTCGTCTACACCGAGACCGGCAAGCCGCACAGCGACGCACAACTGGAGATCGTGCTCGCCATCGAACACATCGCGTGGGCAGGCAAGCACGCCGGCAAGATCCTCGGCCGGCAGCGCCGCTCCCCCGGCCTGCTGATGGCCAACTACGCGGCGACGGTGGAGTACGAGCCGCTGGGCGTCGTCGGTGTGATCGGGCCGTGGAACTACCCGGTGTTCACGCCGATGGGCTCGATCGCCTACGCCCTGGCCGCCGGCAACGCCGTGGTGTTCAAGCCGAGCGAGTACTCCCCCGGAGTCGGCGCGTGGCTGGTGCGGACGTTCCAGGACGTGGTGCCGGAACAGCCGGTGCTGCAACTGATCACGGGCTTCGGCGACACCGGCGCCGCGCTGTGTCGGTCCGGAGTGGACAAACTGGCGTTCACGGGTTCGGCCGCGACCGGCAAACGGGTCATGATGGCGTGCGCGGAAACCCTGACGCCGGTGGTGATCGAGGGCGGCGGCAAGGACGCGCTGCTGGTGGACGCGGACGCCAACATCGAGGAGGCTGCCGACGCCGCGGTGTGGGGCGGCATGTTCAACGCCGGCCAGACGTGTGTTGGGGTGGAACGCGTCTACGTGCACGAGCGGGTGCACGACGAGTTCGTGGCGAAGGTGCTGGAGAAGGCTTCGGATCTGCGGGCCGGCTCGGACGCCGCCGCGAAGCTGGGACCGATCACGATGCCCAAGCAGCTCGACGTGATCCGCTCGCACATCGCGGACGCGCTGACCAAGGGCGGCCGGGCACTGCTCGGCGGCGTCGACTCGGTCGGTGAGCGGTTCGTGCAGCCGACGGTGCTGGTGGACGTGCCGGAGGACTCGAAGGCCGTCACAGACGAGACGTTCGGGCCGACCATCACGATCGCCAAGGTGAAGGACATGGACGAGGCGGTCGCCAAGGCCAACGCCACCCGCTACGGCCTGGGCAACACCGTGTTCTCGAAGCGCAACGGCGTCGCGGTGGCGCGGCGGCTGCGGTCGGGCATGGTCGCCGTCAACTCGGTGATCAGCTTCGCCGGCATCCCGAGCCTGCCGTTCGGCGGGGTCGGCGAGTCCGGCTTCGGGCGCATCCACGGCCCGGACGGCCTGCGCGAGTTCGCCCGCTCCAAGGCGATCGCACGGCCACGGTTCCGGGCACCGTTGCGGTTGACGACGTTCGCGCGGGAGGCGAAGACCGACAAGATGGTCGCGAAGTTGGTCACCTTGCTACACGGTAAGCGTTGATCACGAATTCTTGATCAGGTCCGCCGCCTTCTCCGCGATCATGATCGTGGGCGCGTTGGTGTTGCCCCGCACCACTTTCGGCATCACCGACGCGTCCACCACACGCAGACCCTCGATGCCGCGTACCCGCAGCTCGGGGTCGACGACGGCCTGCTCACCGCTACCCATCGCGCACGTGCCGACCGGGTGGTAGAGCGTCTGGCTGTACTGCCGGATGTGCTCGCCCAGCTCGTCGTCCGTGATGCCGTCCAGGTGCGACGGTAGGTTCGGGCCGGCCAGGAACCGGCCGATCGACGGCTGGCGGCCGATGTCGATCAGGGTGCGGCAGCCGGCCACGATGGCGTCCCAATCGGCCGGTTCCGCGTAGTAGGCCGGGTCGATGGTGGGGTGCCAACTCGGGTCGGCGGAACGCAGGCGCAGGCGGCCCCGGCTGGCCACGTCGACGAGGGTCGCGGCAGCGGTGAAGCCACGGCCGGTCGGTTCGCGCATCCCGTTGTCGACGAACTGGGTCGGCGCCACGTGGAACTGCATGTCGGGGGCGTCGAGACCGTCCAGCGTTGCCATGAAACCGCCTGCCTCGCCGACGTTGGACGACAGCGGGCCTCGGCCGGCCAACTGCCACTGCAACAACCGGCTCGGCGTCTGGTAGTCGGTCAGGTCGGTGGTGCCCTTGGTGTGCCAGATGATGCCGGCGGCCGGGTGGTCGTGCAGGTTCTCGCCGACGCCCGGCAGGTGCGCCGCGACGTCGATGTCGTGTTCGCGCAGGTGCTCCGCCGGGCCGATGCCGGACAGCAGCAGTAACTGCGGTGAGTTGACGGCACCGCCGGACAGCAGCACCTCGCGTTCGGCGCGGACGACGTGTGCCACGCCCTCGCGCAGGTAGGCGACGCCGGTGGCGCGCCCGCCGTCCAGCGTGATCCGGCTGACCATCGCCTCCGTGACGACGGTGAGGTTGGCGCGGTCCAGCGCCGGCCGCAGGTAGGCGTCCGCGGTGGACCAGCGACGGCCGTCGTGGCACGTCACCTGGTAGAGCCCGGCACCGGTCTGTTCTTCGCCGTTGAAGTCGTCGGTCGGCTTGAGGCCCCACGCCACCGCACTGTCCACCCAGGCCCGCGACAGCTCGTGCGTGTAGCGGCGGTCCTCGACGTGCAGTGGGCCGTCGGTGCCGTGCAGCGGACCGGCGAGGCGGTGGTTGTGCTCCGCGCGCCGGAAGTACGGCAGGACGTCGTCGAAACCCCAGCCGGTCGCGCCGTGTTCGTCCCGCCAGCCGTCGTAGTCGGCGCGGTTGCCCCGGATGTAGATCATGGCGTTCATCGAGGAGCAGCCGCCGAGTGCCTTCATCCTCGGCCAGTACGCCGTCCGTCCGCCGAGCTGTTTCTGTTCCGTGGTCTCGTAGTTCCAGTCCCAGCGGGTCTTGAACAGCGCCGAGAACGCGGCCGGGATGTGGATCTCGTCCGCGTCGTCCTGGCCGCCGGCCTCCAGCAGCAGCACCGTGACGTCCGGCGTCTCGGTGAGCCGGTTGGCCAGCACGCATCCGGCGCTGCCCGCACCGACGATGACGTAGTCGAAGGACTCCCGCACAGCCATCTCGACCTCCTTGTCGCCTCCGCCCACCCTTCCCGGTCGGCGGCGTCGGCGCCAGGGGTCTTCGAATGGCGTGTCGCGTAAGGAAAACTAGGCCGAACTGACTACTGCGGGCTACCTATTGCCTCCGCTAGGTGGTCTGTCTAGGTGAACCTTGACTTTGAAGGTAACCGTACGCAACATCCACACGAATGATCCGATAACCGGACAGCTCAAGCCGGTTTCACGGAAATGAGGTGCCATGCCCCTCGCGTCGCCCTCGACGCACCACGCGCCGCCGTCGAACCGGAGCGGCCTGGCGGTGGCCGCGCTGGTCATCGGCGTGCTGACGGTGGGGATCGCACTCATGATCGCGTCCGTCGGCGTCTTCCTGCCGTACGCGTGGTTCGCCGTGATCGGACTGGCCTTCGTCACCCTCGCCTGCGGCCTGCTGTCGGTCGGCCGCAAGCACCACAGCTCGACGGCCGGCGAGATCGCCGCCTGGATCGGCGTGGTCGGCGGTGTCGTCGCGCTGGTGCTCGGGGTGTGGGGCACGACCGACGTGCTGCGCGGCCCGCACCACACCACCGAGGCGGCGTCGCCACCCGTACGGGTGCGGGTGACATCACCCGCTGGGACCGCGGCCCGACCGGTCGCGCCGACCACCCCGCTCGGCGGTCCCCTCGTCGCGTTCGGCCAGACCTACCAGCTCGACAACGTCACGGTGCGGATCACAGGGCCGGACCAGTACACGCCGGCCGGCATGCCCGAGGTCAGCGACGGCAGCACCATCCAGCGCACGGTGGAGTTCATCGCGACGATCACGAACAACACCAACGCCGCCCTGATCGCCAACGGCGTCGACATCGAGGGCATCGTCGGCGGCGTCCCGGTGGGCCACGTCTACGACGACAACGTCCGCGGGCTGCCCCAGGACATCCAGCCCGGCCAGACGGTCTCGTACCCGATCGCGTTCAACATGCCGCCGTCGCCCACCCCGATGCTCGTCCAGGTCAACCCGCAGTCGATGAGCTCGACGGACAAGGTGTACTACTCGGGCACCGAGTAGCCGGGCGCCCTACAGCCGGCGTCCGTTCGGTGCCCACCACCGCGATCCGCGGGCCGTCGTCGTCGACGCCGAGGTAACGCACGCCGGGCAGGAGCGCGACACCGTTGCGCCGCAACGATTCCGGCCGTGCTCAACGCTCGCGGCCGGAACGGGCCGACCGGCGAGCGGGGCTCGACGCGGACACGGCGAGCGTGAGGTAGCCGTACCGGCCGGCGTGCGGTATCCGCGGCGCGATCCGGCCACCTTCGGCGTGCACGGCGTCGGTGACCGGACGATGTCGACCGGCCTGTTGTGGGGTGCGCAGGCTCGCGGCGAACGGCAGCGGCCAACCCTGTCGATTCGGCGCGAATCCACGGTGACAATGAGACCTACGCCGTTTTGCGCCCGTTCCGCGTAGTACACGGCCAGCCGGTCGAAATCGCGCGCCCTGTCATCGAGTCCGGTGTGCATGGAACCATCACGACTCGATTGGCCAGCGTGGTGTAACCGAGGTCGAGTGGGCTGGTGAACAGCGGAAACGCGGGCATCACGACCCACCTTCCCGATTACCGACGAGTAAGGCTACTTCAGGGTAGGCACTGGTGTCACCCGCCGGCACCGGGTGGGCACACAGCGACTGGGTGACAGTTCCGTCCGTACGGCCCAACCCGCGCTATCGTCATGTCTCGCCCGACGAACAATGGGCGACGCGGGAGGTCACGATGGAGCCGGCTGCTGCCCAACTCAGTGTTGACGCGCCCGAACCCATCCCCGAGCCCGCCGACCTCCCGCAGGTGTTCGCCGACTACGCCAAGGCGGCACGGGGCACCGCGATCAAGAACCACACCAAGGGCGACCTGTTCGGCGAGACACTGGCCAACTGCCGGGCGGACGTGTACGAGAAGGCCAGCGAACTGGTACGGCAGATGTCGCTGATCGACGCGGCCGCCGAGATGATGTCCAGGGCACGGGCCGCGCACGTCCGCACTCCGCCGCTGATCGACTTCGACTCGGCCGGCGTGCAGTACAACCAGGCGCGGGCGTGGCAGTTCTGCGCGTGGAAGATCGATCCGACCCTGCCGGAAGTCGCCCCGAAGTGGGACTGAGCGGCACGGGAGGGGACGGCGCCGTGCACAGCAGGGCCAACCCGCTGTACTGGGCGGTGCGGTGGGTCGACTGGTTCGAGTCGCGCGGCGTGTACGTGCCCGGTGAGGACAGCCGGTCGCTGTCGACCTGGCGGGATTTCGGCTGGTTGATCGCGGGATGGCTGCTCACGGTCAGCGCATTCGTGGTGTTTTTCGCGGTCGCGACCTGATACTCTGCCGTTACTCCAAACGGGTGTAATCTTTAGTCGGGTGTTGCACCGAGCGGGTTACCACCGATGGGGGAAATGAGCACGCAAAGCCCCCCGGCGCGCTCTTGCCTCACGTCGTCGTTCTCGGCGGCCAGGGCTGCCCGTGGGCGGTGCCGTCGGCACCGCCCACGTCGCTTTTCCAGGTGCTGTTAGCGTGCCGCTCATGAGTGAACAGACTCGCCTCGCCGTCGGCGACAAGGCGCCGGACTTCACCCTCACGGACGACGCCGGCAACTCGGTGTCGCTGTCGGACTTTCGGGGCCGCTCCGTCGTCGTGTACTTCTACCCGGCCGCCATGACCCCCGGCTGCACGAAGGAGGCGTGCGACTTCCGCGACAGCCTCGCGCAGCTCAACGGCGCCGGTTTCGACGTGCTCGGCATCTCACCGGACAAACCGGCGAAACTGGCCAAGTTCCGGGAGGCGGAGGGGCTCACGTTCGCACTTCTGTCCGACCCCGACAAGTCGGTGCTCACGGCGTGGGGCGCCTTCGGCGAGAAGCAGAACTACGGCAAGACGATCATGGGCGTGATCCGCTCGACGTTCGTCGTCACCCCGGAGGGCACGATCGGCACGGCCCTGTACAACGTGAAGGCGACCGGCCACGTCGCCAGGCTGCTGAAGGAGCTGACAGCGGCCTGACGGAACCCCGTTACCGGGCCGGCGAGGCTCTGGCGGTGGCCGCTATCGGTCGGCGGGGGCTCTGGCGGTGGCCGCTATCGGTCGGCGAGCGTGCGCAGCGTCGGCAGCAGCAGGCGCAGGGCCCGGCCGCGGTGGGACAGGGCGTCCTTCGCGGCCGGCTCCAGTTCCGCCGACGTGACGTCGTAACCGTCCGGAACGAAGATCGGGTCGTAGCCGAAACCGTTGGCGCCGTGTGCTTCGCGGATCAGGGTGCCGCGCCATTCACCGCGTACCACCGTTTCCGTGCCGTCTGCGGTGACAAGAGCCGCCGCGCACACGAAAGCGCCACCCCGCCGCTCGTCCGGCACGTCGCGTAGCTGGGCCACCACCAGATCCAGGTTCGCCGCGTCGTCGCCGTGGCCGCCGGCCCAGCGGGCGGACAGCACGCCCGGCATGCCGTTCAGCGCGTCCACCGCGAGGCCCGAATCGTCCGCCACCGTGGGCAATCCCGTTGCCGCGACCGCGTCCCTCGCCTTCGCCAGCGCGTTCTCCTCGAAGGTGGCGCCCGTTTCCGGGGCCTCCGGGAACGGCGGCACGTCCGCGAGGCCGACCACCGTCAGGCTGGACATGTTCTCGGCGGCCAGGATTCGGTTCAGCTCAGCCAGTTTCTTCGCGTTCCGGCTGGCGACGAGTAGCTTCATCTGCCCTTCCTCGCCGGCTCCGGCAGTTCACCCGGATACGGCTGCGCCAGTGCCGCCGCCTGGAACCTGGTCAGCTCGGCGCAGCCCGCCAATGCCAGGTCCAGCATGCGGTCCAGCGTCGACCGCGGGAACGTCGCGCCCTCGCCGGTGCCCTGGATCTCGACCAGCGTCCCCGTGTCGGTGGCCACGACGTTCATGTCCACCTCGGCCCGCGAGTCCTCCTCGTACGGGAGGTCCAACCGCACCCGACCGTCGACGACGCCGACGCTGACCGCGGAAATGGAGCAGGACAACGGTTTCGGGTCGGCGAGCCGGCCGGCGGCGCCCAGCCAGGTGATCGCGTCCGCGAGTGCGACGTACGCGCCGGTGATCGCGGCCGTTCGCGTGCCACCGTCCGCCTGGAGCACGTCGCAGTCGATCACGATGGTGTTCTCACCGAGGGCGGCGAGGTCGATGCAGGCGCGCAGCGAGCGGCCGATCAGCCGGCTGATCTCGTGGGTTCGACCACCGATCCGGCCCTTCACCGACTCACGGTCCGACCGCGTGTTCGTCGCGGAAGGGAGCATGGCGTATTCGGCGGTCACCCAGCCGAGGCCGGAACCGGTGCGCCAGCGCGGCACGCCGTCACTCACACTGGCGGCGGCCAGCACCCTGGTGTTGCCGAACTCGACCAGTACCGAACCGGCCGGCCATTTCTGGAAGCCCCTGGTGATCCGGACCTCGCGGAGAGCGTCATCATTTCGTCCATCGGCTCGTAGCACACGGCTAGCCTAGAGCGACCTGGACATCGATCCCCCAGACAGGGTGCCGCTCGTGAATGGACTGTTCACCGTCGCCGGCCTGCCAGCACATCCGCTGGTGGTGGCCGCGGTCGCCGTGCTGCTGCCGCTGGCAGCCGTGTGCGCGGTGGGTCTCGCGGTGCACAACGGGGCTCGTCGTCGCTTCGGCGTGCCGGTGCTGGTGCTGGCCGCGGTGGCCGTGGCGGCGGTGCCACTGGCCGAGGCCAGCGGGCAGCAGTTGCGCGATCACCTCACATCGCCGCCCGACCCCTCGCTGCTGGCCCGACACGCCGCGCTGGGCGGGCAGCTACTGCCCTACGCGCTCGGTTTCGGCGTCACCGTGGTGCTGCTACTGGTCGCCGGCCGGCTGGCGGACCGGGAACGAACGGCCAGCGCACGCCCCGAACCGGTGACCGCACCGGACAGCGGCCCGGACCGCCGGAGCACGATTTCCACGACGTGGCGACGGATCTCGGTACTGGCGTCGGTACTGGTGATCGGCATGGCCGGAATCACCACGGTCGACGTGATCCGGATCGGAACGACCGGCGCGCAGATGGTGTGGCAGGGCAAGGCACATTAAGGGCAAGGCACATCAAGGGCACATCAAGGGCACATCAAGGGCAGGCACATCAGACGGGGTAGTCGACGCCGGCCTCGGCCAGCACGACGTCGCCGGTGAACGCGCCCTTCGCCTCGGCCAGCACCGCGTCGCGGTCGGTCCACGGGGGCACGTGGGTCAGCACGAGCCGGCCGACGCCGGCCTCGGTGGCCAACTCGCCGGCCTGCCGGCCGGACAGGTGCAGGTCGGGCGGCCGGTCCGGGCTGTGGGTCCAGGAAGCCTCCGCCAGCAACACGTCCACCCCACCGGCCAGCGTGACCAGAGCGGCGCACGGCCCGCTGTCGCCGGTGTAGCACAGCGAACGGCCCCGGCGCTCGATCCGGATGCCGTACGCCTCACACGGATGCGCCACTCGGGCCGCGGTGACCTCACACTGCCCGATCGTGACCGGCTCGGTATTGAACGGGTGAAATGTGTAGACGTCCGTCAGATCCGTCTCGGCGGCTTCCGCCGCGTTGGGGGCGTAGGCCGCCACGAATCGGTCCGACGCGTCGGACGGGCCGTACACGGGCAGCCGGTTGGCGCGCGGATCGCGGGACGGCGCCGGGTGGTACCTGCGCAGCACGGTGAGCGCGCTGAAATCCGCGCAGTGATCCGGATGCAGGTGCGAGAACAGCGCCGCGTCCAGCACGAACGGGTCGCACACCGTCTGGAGCGCCGCGAGTGTGCCGTTGCCCAGATCGACCGTGAACCGGGTGTCGCCGGCCGTGATCAGGTAGCCGGATGCGGCGGTGTTCGGGCCGGGCGCACTACCGGCGCAGCCGAGGACGGTGAGCAGCACGGTGATCAGCTTGACACGAGTGCTTCGCCGACGACCGCACCATGCGATGCGTCGGGCCACCGCGCCAGCGTGTCCCGGATCGAGGGCACGGAAGGGCCCAGGAACCGTTCCGCGAGGCGCGCAAACGGTTGCTCCTGGCCGGTGCAGCGGAATTCGTGCGTCGGCGGTGTGTCGGCGTCGCGCAGCAGGTCGCGCTCGGTCAGGACTCGGACGACGTCCTTCGCTGTTTCCTCGGCGCTGGAGACCAGGGTGACCGACTCCCCCATCACGAGCTGGATGACACCGGTGAGCAGCGGGTAGTGCGTGCAGCCGAGCACCAGCGTGTCGACGTCCGCCCGGTGCAGCGGCTCCAGGTAGCCCTGTGCGAGGCCGAGCACCTGCCGGCCGCTGGTGACGCCGCGTTCCACGAAGTCCGCGAACTGCGGGCACGCCACGCTGGTCACCCGCACGTCCCGCGCCGCGACGAACGCCTCCTGGTATGCCAGCGACCGGATGGTGCCCTCGGTGCCGATCACGCCGATCCGGCCGGACCGTGTGGTGTGCACGGCACGCCGGACAGCGGGGACGATCACCTCGACCACCGGCACGTCGTAGCGCTCACGGGCGTCCCGCAGGCACGCCGCCGACGCCGTGTTGCAGGCCACGACCAGCAGCTTCACCCCGCTGGCCACCAACGCGTCCGTGACCGCCAGCGCGTGCGCCCGGACATCGGCGATCGGCCGTGGGCCGTAGGGCGCGTGCGCTGTGTCACCCACGTAACGCACGTGCTCGGACGGCAGTTGGTCCAGGACGGCACGGGCGACCGTCAGTCCACCGACCCCCGAGTCGAATATCCCGATCGGCGCGTTGTTCGACGTCACATTGTCAACGTCGGTCCAGGCAGGCTCGGGGTTACCTTTGCCGGCTGGCGGTTCGCCTTGGCGACCAGGAACGCGCACAGCACGCCGGCCAGCGCCCCGAACAGGTGGCCCTGCCAGGAGATATCCGCGCGGCCGGGCACCAGGCCCCACAGCACGCTGCCCCAGTAGAACAACAGGACCAGCGCGACGAGGATCTGCCCGACCACACGGTTGAAGATGCCTCTGACCAGCAGGAACATCAGCCAGCCGAACGCGAGGCCGGACGCGCCGACCGTGCTGCCGCCGCCGGGTGAGATCAGCCACACACCGAGCCCGCTGATCACCCAGATGAACGCGGTGGTCGCGATCCACGGGCCGATCCCGCCGGCCATGGCCAGGAACCCGAAGACCAGCACCGGGATGGTGTTGCCGAGCAGGTGTGCCCAGCTCACGTGGAGCAGCGGCGCGAAGACGATCCCGATCAGGCCGGCCACCGAACGCGGGTGGATGCCGTCGTTGTCCAGCGAGCCGTGGTAGAAGCCGGCGTTCACCAGCTCGACCAGGTAGAGCACAGCGGTGAAGGACGTGATGACGACCGCGGCCCGCAGCGGTCGTGGCGGCAGGATGCGCTTCGCCGGGTTCTGGGTCTTGCCAGCCGCGGCGGCCGGTGTTATGTCCACACCATCGAGGTTACGAGCCTCGGAGCGCGGACGTATCGG
>DATBDL010000066.1:0-21787 GCA_036269975.1 Pseudonocardiaceae bacterium
CACTGGCCTCCCGTGGCGAGTCGGTGTCAACCGGCATCGACGGCCAGATCACGGTGACGGCGGAAGCGGTGACGGAACGGGAATGCGACTGCCAGATCGCCGGCCCAGGCCCCGTGTCCCGGCTGAGCAAGGGCCGCCGCCGCTAGAGATCGAGCCAGCCAGCGAGGGGCGGCAGCCCAAGGGTCGCGGCCGCAAGAGAGGCCCGCTCAACCCGTGCCGCCACGCGAAGCCGCCGCACTCGACGCGTGACGCCGGCCCAGCCCACCCGCGCGCCGAAGCTGCTCTTCCCCCGATCGGGGAAGACCAACAGACCCCAAACGACGAGGCCGCTTCACCCGGACGGCGTCCGACCAACCCACACGGATCACTATTTGGCTGCCGGGTATCGGAATTGTCGGCGCTGACCGGCACGATGCGAGTGTCCGTCGTCGCACGATCAGGAGTTGCCGATGCCCAGCCGGGGTCCGTCGCCGTTGTCCGTTCAGCAGGTCGAGCAGGTTCGTGCCGAACTCGATGCCGACCGGACGCCGATGGTCTGGTTCACCCCGGCCGCGGTGGGGGTCGACGCCGGCCGTTCCGCCAAAGTGGTGTCCCTGACCGAACCGTACGACGGTGACTTCATCCAGGTGCGCCCGACCGGGTCGCACGACGTCCTGTCCTTCTCCACCAGTGAGCTGACCATGGACAAACCGGCACGTGGCCGCAAACCGCCCGCCGAACCCGCGAAACCCAAGCCGGAGCCCGAAGAACCGACGCCACCGGTCGGTGAACTGCTCGTCGTCCGCGAACGGCCGACCCGCGCCAAGCCGGTGACAACGGCCAAACCCGCCGCCCCGGCCGAACCGCCGACGGCGAACAACGCCAAGCCCACCCAGAAGAAGACCAGGCAACCGGCGCCGATCACGGTCACCCTCAGCTCGAACACCGACGGCGAATGGACCGTCGACGTCCAGTCCGGCAGCCGGCGCACGGTCCGCCCACAGTCGGTCTCCGCCGGCTCGGTCGCCGCCGCGGCGCGCGCACTGGGTGGCGACATCGAACAAGCCATCGACGGCGCGATCACGGCCGCCCGCACCCGGCACGCGGCCAAGGTCGCCCAACTCGAGGCCGAACTGGCCGCGGCCCGCCAGGCCCTGTCCGAACTGACCGACCAATAAACTGAAACAACGTCCCTCGCATGGCGGTGCACGCCTCGTTCAAACCGGTATTACGTTGTGTGGCAACGACAACCTTATGGAGGTCGTCATGGAGACCACCAACGCACCGGCCGGCGGCTGCAACTGCTGCGCCAACTGCACCGGCCACGGCTGTGGCTGCTGCGCCAGTTGTAGGTAAACCAGAATCACGGCGGACACGTGGTCGGATTCGCCGGCACGTGCCCGTTGATCAGGAATCCCTGCGCCGCCTGCGTCGCGCACGCGGACCGGCCCAGCGCGCCGTGCCCGGAACCCAGCCAGTTCACCAGCACCCCGGCGGCCAACTGGTGCGCCGTGTGCTGACTGCCGGTGCCCGGCGTGACCGGGTCGTTCGCGGTGGCCAGCACCAGGATCGTCGGTGTGCCCTTCGCGGTCGGCGGTGCCAGCCGCACGTTCTGCACCGGCCATGGTGCGCACAACAGCAGATCCTGCGCCAGCACCCCACCGAACAGTGGATCGCGCGCACTCAGCGTCTTCGCCGTCCCGGCCACCTGTGCCGTGGCCAACCTGTCCGGCTGGTCGTTGCAGCCGGACACCAGGTCCGCGTCCAGGCGAGCCGGGTCGGTCTCCGTTCCGTCGACGACCGGGGCGATCAGTGCGGTGAGGCCGTCGCCGTCGCCGTTGCGGGCGTTGGCGATCGCGGCGGCCAGGGCCGGCCAGTCGCTCCGGTCGGCAAGGCCGACGAGTACGGCGTTGGTCGCGGTGCCGTTGGTCACCTCGGTGCCGTCCGGCATCTCCAGCGGCTGCTGGCGCAACTGGCCGAGCAACTGGGTGAGCGCGCCACGCGGGTTGGCGCCCAGCGGGCAACCGCGCTGCACGCAGTCCTGCGCGAACGCGTTGAACGCCGCCTCGGCCGCCGCCGCGCGGGTCGTCGCGATGTCGGTCGAGTCGAGTGTCGGGTCGGGGGAGCCGTCCAGCACGATCCGGCCGACCTGGGCGGGATAGCGGTCGGCGTACGTGGTGAGTACGCGCGAGCCCTCGCCGTGCCCGATCGCGTTCAGGTGGGCTACGCCGAGGGCCTGCCGCACCGTTTCCAGGTCTTCCGCCGACCGAGTCGTGTCCAGCGCCGCTGATCTCGTGTCCAGCGCCAGGATGCACTGCTGGCTGGCGTCCCTGCTGGCGTCGAGCAGGCCGCCCAGATCGGTGTCGGTCGGGTCGTAGCCGACGATCTGCGCCCGGTCCGTCTCCGGCACGCAGTGCACCGGATCGGACCCGCCGGTGCCCCTGCGGTCGATGCCGATCAACGAGAAGGTGCGCAGGAACTGGGCGGGCAGCACCTGGGCCAGTTCGGCCGCGTACACCGTGCCCGGCGCGCCGTCCAGGTCGTTCTCGACCACGAGTGGCGTCGCGCCGCTGCCGATCTTGACCAGCTCAAGGCGGGTGTAGCCCTCGCCGGGTGCGCTCGGCGAGTCCAACGCGGACAGTACCCTGGCACACTGGAAGGTCAGCCCGGCCGGCAGCGTCGGGACGCCGAGCCGCTGGCGCATCACGTCCGTGCAGTCCGACCAGCCGATCTGGCTGTTCGACGGCGTTTCCAGCTTCGGCAGCGGCGGTGCCGCCGACGATGACGGCGCGGGTGTCGGCGGTGCCTGGCCGGCCACGACCAGTGCGGGTCGCTGGGACGGGCCCACGGTGCAACCGGCGAGGAGTGCGAACGCGATGGCTGCGGCCACGCCAAGGGCTGGCGGCCGGACGCGGCGCGGCACGGCGGCTCCTCGCTTTCCACGACGACGCCCTGACTGCGCGGCGCCTCGAGATCGACAGCGACGGTCCACATCGTGGGCCGATGACGACCGCAGCGTCGCACGTGCGTGGTATGACCCAGGTGAGCGGGTCCGGTTTCGGTAGTGGGATCGGTAGTGGGATCGGTAGTGGGATCGGTAGTGGGAGAGGAGAACCGAGTTGGTCACGGTGCACGTCGAGCGGACGTCCCGGCGGATCCGGCCGAGCGCGGCGCTGCCCGCGATCGCGGGCCGTGGGCTGCGTAGCGTGCCACCGCCGATGCTGGTGCTGGCCGGGATCGTCAGCGTGCAGATCGGTGCCGCGCTGGCGAAGGGGCTGTTCCCGATCGCGGGCGCGATCGGCGTCGTGACGCTCCGGCTCGGGTTCGCGGCCGTGATCCTGCTCGTCGCGTGGCGGCCTTCGCTGCGGATGATCCGGCGCGCCTGGCTGGTCGTGATCGGCTACGGCTCCGTGCTCGGTGTGATGAACGCCCTGTTCTACGAGGCCATCAGCCGCCTGCCGCTCGGCATCGCGGTGACCGTCGAGTTCCTCGGCCCGCTCGCCGTCGCGGTCGGCGGTTCGCGACGCTGGCGGGACGGGCTGTGGGTACTGCTGGCGGCCGGCGGTGTGGCGTTGCTCACCGAGGGCGGCGGCCACATCTCCTGGATCGGCCTGCTCTGCGCGCTCGGCGCCGCCACCTGCTGGGCCTGCTACATCCTGTTGTCCGCGAAGCTCGGCGCGCAGACCAGCGGCGGCAGCGGGCTCGCGATCGGGATGGCGATCGGCGCCCTGCTGATTCTGCCGCTGGGCGTGGTCGAATCCGGTGCCGCGCTGGTGAATCCGACGGCGTTGGTGGCGGGGCTCGGGGTGGCGCTGCTGTCGTCCGTCGTGCCGTACTCGGTCGAGTTGGAGGCGTTGCGGCGCATCCCGCCTCGGGTGTTCGGCGTGCTGATGAGCCTCGAACCCGCGGTCGCCGCGCTGTGCGGTCTGGTCGTGCTCGGCCAGGGACTGCGCCCGGCGCAGTGGATCGCGATCTGCCTCGTCGTCGGCGCGTCCGTCGGCGCTACGCGGTCGGGCTCGCCACCCGTGGCCGCCGAGTCGTAGCTACCTCGGGATCTCGCCGCGCAGCACGGCGTCCAGTTCGTAGCCGGCCGGCTGTTCGAGCTGTTCGTACGTGCAGGAACGTGGCTCGCGGTCCGGCCGCCACCGCACGAACTGGGCGTTGTGCCGGAACCGGACCGGCGCGACACCGTCGGTGTGCTCGTACCTGACCTCGACGACGACCTCCTGCCGCAGCGGCACCCACGGCAGCTCCTCGTGCCGCCACCGGGTGACCTTCATGGCCCCTGGCAGTCGGCGGCCGTCCAGCGCGTCCGGCCCGAGCCACGGATGGTCCCGTTCGCCGTCGGTCATCAGCGGTGCCATGGTCCTGGCCAACTCCTGCCGGTGGCCGGCCGAGAACGCGCCGACCACGCCGACGTGCTGCAACACGCCGCCGTCTGCGTAGAGGCCGAGCATCAGCGAGCCGACGGACGTGCCGGGCGTGGTGTTCAGGTGCCAGCGCAGACCGGCGACGACGCAGTCGGCGGTGCGGGAATGCTTGAACTTGAACATGGTCCGCCTGCCCGGCGTGTAGGGACCGTTGGCGGGCTTGCCGATCACGCCGTCCAGCCCGGCGCCTTCGAACAGCGTGAACCATTCCCGCGCGATCACCGGATCACGGGTGAACGCGGTGACGTGCATCCGGTCCGACGACGTGACGAACGTGTCCAGCGCCTGCCGGCGATCCCGGCCCGGCACGCCCGTCAGGTCGTGTTCCTC
This sequence comes from Pseudonocardiaceae bacterium, assembly GCA_036269975.1. Lineage (GTDB taxonomy): Bacteria > Actinomycetota > Actinomycetes > Mycobacteriales > Pseudonocardiaceae > DATEPR01. The sequence continues at coordinate 4,740 of DATBDL010000066.1, forward strand.
CAGTGCCAGCATGTCGAACGCCATGTACCTGGCCGGGGCGTCGACGGCCATCGCGGCCGCCTGTGCCCCCGCTGCCTGTGCGCGTTCGGCCAGCGTGTCGAAGCTCAGCCGGCCGTCCACGTCCACCACGAGTTCGCCGTCGAGCACCACCCGGTCGGGCAGCACGTCCAGCAGTTCGGCGACCATCTCGGGGAACGCCTGGTTGAACGGCTTTCCCGCGCGGGACTGGAGAAAGATGTCCTTGCCGTCGCGGAACACCAGGCACCGGTAGCCGTCCCACTTCGGCTCGAACAGCAGCCGGTCGCCGTCCGGGATCTTCGCCGTGAGGGTGGCCAGCATCGGCTCGACGGGCGGGTTCACCGGCAGGACCATGTCAACCTCCGCAGGATCAGCCTCGCAGGTACCGCAGCAGCAGCATGTCGTCCGCGTGCAGGGCCGACGCGAGCCGCAGTCTCGTCGGCTCGGCCGGTAGCGGGCCGTTCGCGATCCGGCCGGCGTCCCCGACGGCCAGCAGCGGCGCGACGCTCAGGTCCAGCTCGTCCACCAGCCCCGCCACGATCAGCGCGCCGAACAGGGTCGGTCCGCCTTCGCAGCACACCCGACGCAGGCCGCGCCGATCCAGGTCGGCCAGCACGGCGGCCAGGTCCACGTCGTCGTCGCCGGCCGCGACGACTTCGGCGCCGGCATCGGCCAGCACGGATTTCCGTTCCGCCGGCGCGGTTTCCGTCGTGAACACGATCGTCGGCACGATCGTGTCGGTGACCAGCGGCGACTCAGGCAGCACCGTGCACCGCCTGCTCACCACCGCGATCGGCGGCACCGGCGCCAACCCCAGTCCGACCCGCCGCGTGGCCCGCAGTTCGTTCGGCCTGATGCCGCGATACCGCTCGATCAGCGCGGTGCCGGCACCGACCAGCACCACGTCGGCCAGTGTCCGGCCGAGCGCGAAGATCTTCTTGTCGTTCGGGTCGGAAAGGCCAGCGGAGCGCCCGCCGACCGCGACCGCGCCGTCCGCGCTGCTGATGAAGTTGACCTTCACCCAAGGCTTGTCCAACCCCGGTGGATAGTCGTACAGCGATGCGAGGGCATCGTCGTCCAGCGATGCGGCCGGCGTGGGCAGGAGTCGATCCACGCGGCCATCCAATCAGGTACGCGCCAGCGGGGCCGCCCGTGTCGGCGCGGGCGGCCGCGACCGCCGCGCGCCGACCACGTCGGCCAGTACGGCGCCCGGTAGCACCACGCCCAGCGCCAGCAGGAAGCCGCCGGCCACGTCGGACGGGTAGTGGTAGTTCATCGCGACGAGACCCGCCGCCGTGCAGAACACGACGATGGCCCAGCCGGCCACGGCCAACAGCCGGCGCCGCCGTGACCAGCCGCCGGTCACTGCGAGCAGCGCGACCGTCAACGCGGCGCTCGACGTGCTCATGTGGCCGCTGGGATAGCTCAGGTAGCCGTCGTGATACCGGCCGAACCACGGCTTGGACACCTCGGTGACCAGCGCGCACAGTCCCGGCGCCAGCACGGCGAGCGCAGCGAGCTCCCAGCGCCGCCGCCACACCGCGAACACGACGACAGCCGCGATCACGGCGTAGATGAGCACCGGGTTCGACAGTGCGCCCAGCACCCGCGTCGGCGCTGTGGGCGGTATCACGGCCCACTTGCCCATCGGCTTCGGATTGCCGACGACCGCGCCCAGCGTCCGCGTGATGGCGCCGTCGAACGGGCCGAGGTCGGTCCGGCCGGCGTAGTGCACGCCGATCAGGGCGCAGCCCACCCAGCAGCACAGCGCGGCCCAGAGTGCGAGTCCTCGGTGCGCGGCGAGTGGCGGAGTCGTCACACCGTCCACCATGCCCGATCGGCGTCCGTGCTCCTCAAGCTGCCGAAGCCGCTTGACCGGTCGAATGCGGCACCCCCGTCCGTCAGGTGCGACATCGCGGCACGTCGGCGGGCCGTTACTCGGAAATCGGCGCGGGAAATCGACTCGGGAAATCGGCTCGCGCGGCCCGGTCCGGCCGAGGAGCATGGCCCACCATGGGCTTTCTCGAGGTGAGCGGTTTCGGCTACCGGCTGGCGGACGGCCGGGAGCTGTTCCGGGACGTGTCGTTCCGGGTGGCCGCTGGCGGCGTCGTGGCGCTGGTCGGCGCGAACGGCGCCGGCAAGACCACCCTGCTGCGGGTGCTGTCCGGCGAGCTGAGCGCGCCGGCCGGGGGAGCGTCGGTGCAGGGCGGCCTCGGCGTGATGCCGCAGTTCGTCGGGTCGGTCCGGGACGACCGCACCGTGCGCGATCTGCTGCTGGCGGTCGCCCCGGCACCGGTCCGGGCGGCCGCCGCCGAGCTGGACGCGACCGAGCTGGCGCTGATGGAGACCGACGACGAGCCGACCCAGGTGCGCTACGCGACCGCGCTGGCCAACTGGGGCGAAGCCGGCGGCTACGACATCGAGGTGCTGTGGGACACGGTGACGGTGGCCGCGTTCGGCGTGCCGTTCGACCGCTCGCGGTACCGCGAGGTGCGCACGCTGTCCGGCGGTGAGCAGAAACGCCTCGTGCTGGAGGCGTTGCTGCGCGGCCACGAGCAGGTGCTGCTGCTGGACGAGCCGGACAACTATCTCGACGTGCCAGGCAAGCGGTGGCTGGAGGAGCGGCTCGCCGAGACGCCGAAGGCGGTGCTGCTGGTCAGCCACGACCGTGAGCTGCTGGCCACCGTGGCCACGGCGGTGGTCACGCTGGAGGCGCGGACGTGCTGGGTGCACAGCGGCGGTTTCGCGACCTGGCCGGCGGCGCGGGAGGCGCGCTGGGAGCGGATCGCCGAACAGCACCGTCGCTGGGACGACGAGCACGAGAAGCTCAAGGAACTGGTGCGTCTGATGCAGCGCATCGCGATGGTGAACGACGGCGCGGCGTCCCGTTACGCCGCGGCGCAGACCCGGTTGCGCAAGTTCGAGGAAGCCGGCCGGCCACCGGAGCTGCCGAGGGAACACAAGGTCGCCCCGCGCCTGCGCGGCGGCCGGACGGCACTGCGCGCGATCACCTGCGATCACCTCGAACTGGCGGACTTGATGCGCCCCTTCGACGTAGAGATCTTCTACGGCGACCGGGTGGCGGTGCTCGGCTCGAACGGTTCCGGCAAGTCGCACTTCCTGCGGTTGCTGGGCGGCGACGAATCGGTGGCACACAACGGTTCCTGGCGGCTCGGTGCCAGGGTCGTGCCCGGCCTGTTCGCGCAGACCCACGCCCATCCGGAGTGGGTCGGCCGCACGCTGGTGGACGTACTGTGGCACGGCGAGGCCGGCAGGTCCGGTGTGGACAGAGGGACGGCGATGTCGGCGCTGAGCCGCTACGGCCTCGCAGCGGCCGGCGACCAGCGGTTCGAGACGCTGTCCGGTGGGCAGCAGGCCAGGTTCCAGGTGCTGTTGCTGGAACTGTCCGGCGCGACCCTGCTGTTGCTGGACGAGCCGACCGACAACCTGGACCTGACGTCGGCCCAGGCGCTACAGGACGCGCTGGCCGAGTTCGACGGCACCGTGCTCGCGGTCACCCACGATCGCTGGTTCGCCCGCTCGTTCGACCGCTACCTGATCTTCCGCGCGGACGGCGTGGTGTCCGAAGTAGACGAACCGGTCTGGGACGAGGGCCGGGTCCAGCGGGTCAGGTGAGGCTGGTCAACTCGGCGACGAACCGCGCCGTCTTGGGCCGCGCGGCCGGGTCCGCCGCGAGGGCACTCGTCAGCAGACGCTCCAGTTGGTTGGAGAACCGGCCGTCGGTGGCCCGGATCGGGGGCGGCACCGGCCGGATCGACGGGTGGCCGGTGAGCACGTGGTAGCCGATCGCGGCCAAGCCGAACACGTCGACCGCCGAACCGGCGTCGCCGCGCTCTGGCGGGCGGTGCTGTTCCGGTGCCTGGTAATGCGACCGGCCCTCGCCCGGTGTCGGTTCCACCGTGGCAAGGCCGAGGTCACGCAGGCCGATCCGATGGGTGTTCTTGTCGATCACGATCGCGTCCGGGTCGAGTGCCCGGTGGCTGTGGCCGCGCCGGTGCAACTCCCAGAGGACATTGCCGGCTTCACCGAGCGCGCGCAGGAAGTCGTCCACCCGGTGGAACTCCAGCGGCCACGGCCCGTACGCCACCCGGAGCGACGTCGTCGCCGGCCGGGACAGCACCGCGGTCACCTGGTCGGGCGTCCGCCAGTGGGTGGCCAGCCGCGGCAGTCCGGGCACCGTACGCAGATCGCCGTACAGGTCGATCTCGCGCCGCATCGCGTCGTACCGCGTCTCGGCCGCCTTCGTGCGCCGCAGGACCGTGGCCTGGCGCAGCATCACGGGGCGGGACCGGTCGAGCTGGTCGGCATCGGCCTGCCGCCACACCCAGGACCGGTCCGGCGCCATGACCTGTTCGATGCCGTCGTGCAGCCGGTAGGCCAGGTTGCCGAGCCGGATCTCGGCACCGCCGCGCCACTGCTCGTCGGCGGCCGGCGGCGGGGGCGACTGTTCGTCGGAGTCGGACACCAGCCGGATCAGCTTGTCGCCCAACTGGGCCAGGTCGTGATCCGCGGTGCGGTGATCGAGCCGCACGTTCTGGGCCTTCGCGAGCTGCGCGATGTCCGATGGCAGCGGTGCGCCGGTCAGCCGGTCCGTCTTGTCGACCAGTACCGGAACGACCGGGATGTCGCACCGGATCGCCTCGGCGATCTCCCTGCGCACCCAGTCCTCCGGATCGTCCAGCCTGCGGAGACCAGCCGAGTCGACCGCGGTCAGCCAGCGTGTTCCGATCACCGCGAGCAGCACGTCGCTCTGCCGCACCGCGGCCAGGATCGCCCGTTCGAAGTCGCTACCGGGCGGGATCGACTTGGGCGCGCGGAAGACATTGCCGGAGCCGAACCGGTCGGACAGTGCCCGATCGATGAGGGTCGCCGCGAACTCCCCGTCGTCGGTGCGGTAGTTCAGGAAGAAGGTAGGCATCAGCCACAGGATGCCTTCTCGTGCGTGGTTGCGAACGGACAAATCAGCGACGAAAAGGTGCGGTCAGCGTGCGACTACCTCCTCGATCGCGTCGATGCCCCGGTCCAGGTCGGCCCTGCTGATCACCAGCGGCGGCGCGACCCGCAGCGTGGTGTCGTGGGTTTCCTTGCACAGCACGCCGCGCTCCCTCAACGCGACGGAAGCCGCGCGCCCGTCCAGGCCGCCGGGTGCGATGTCCAAGCCGGCCCACAGTCCCCGGCCGCGTACCTCGGCGACACCTCGGCCGACCAGTTCGCCCAACCGGCGGTGCAGATGCGCGCCGAGTTCCCGTGACCTGGCCTGGAACTCACCGGTCCGCAGCAGGCCGATCACCGCGCGACCGACGGCACAGGCCAGCGGGTTGCCGCCGAACGTCGACCCGTGTTCCCCCGGTCGCAGCACGCCGAGCACCGCCCGCGAACCGACGACGGCCGACACCGGCAGGATGCCGCCGCCCAGCGCCTTGCCCAAGGTGTACAGATCGGCGCGGACACCTTCGTGGTCCAGCGCCAGCAGCTCACCGGTACGGGCCAGGCCGGACTGGATCTCGTCGGCGATCAGCAGCGCGCCGGCCTGGTCGCAGACGCGTCGGACCTCGCGCAGGTAGCCCGCCGGCGGCACCAGCACGCCGGCCTCGCCCTGGATCGGCTCGACGAGCACGGCGGCGGTGCGTTCGTTGACGGCGGCCCTCAGCGCTTCGAAATCGCCATACCCGACCACGGTGAATCCGGGCGTGAACGGGCCGAAACCGTTGCGTGCCAACGGATCGGTCGAGAACGAGACGATGGTCGTGGTGCGGCCGTGGAAGTTCGAGCCGGCGACCACGATCTCGGCGGCGCCGGCCGGCACACCCTTCACCTCGTACGCCCACTTGCGCGCGACCTTGATCGCCGACTCGACCGCCTCGGCGCCGGAGTTCATCGGCAGCACCATCTCGGTGCCGGTGAGCTCGGCCAGCTCACGACAGAACAGGCCGAGCAGGTCGTGGTGGAACGCCCTGCTCGTCAGCGTCACCCTGCCGAGCTGCGCCATGGCCGCCGCCACGAGCGTCGGGTTGCGGTGGCCGAAGTTCAGCGCCGAGTAGCCGGCCAGGAAGTCCAGGTACCTGCGGCCCTCGACGTCGGTCACCCAGGCGCCGTCGGCCTCGGCGATCACCACCGGCAGCGGGTGGTAGTTGTGCGTGCTCCATCGCTCGTCCATGGCGATGAAGTCGGCCGTCGTACGCATGCTGTCGACAGCGCTCTCGGTGGCGGTCATGCCTTCAGGCTACGGCCTCTCCTGCGGCGACTTCATCCGCCGAACATTGCACGTTCGGGCGTTTTGTTGTGCGATTGGCCACGAGGGCGGCGATCCGTTGCGCAGCCGCCGAGACGGGTTGACGACCGCCATTCGGTAAGTTCAAGCTTACCGTTCGTGGGGACTTACGGAGTGGACGCGCTGGGCGCCCTTGGCGATCCGACCCGGCGGGCGATCTTCGAGCTGTTGACCACCCGGCCGATCGCGGTCGGTGAGCTGGCCGAACGGCTGCCGGTCAGCCGGCCGGCCGTCTCCCAGCACCTCAAGGTGCTCAAGGCGGCGGGTCTCGTCGTCGACAGCGCTGTCGGTACGAAACGGCTGTACCGGATCAACCCGGCCGGTGTCGCCGCGCTGCGCGACTACCTGGACCGGATGTGGGACCAGGCGCTGGCCGCGTTCGCAGCGGCCGTCGAACAGGCACAAGCCGTCGAACAGGCACAAGCCGTCGAACAGGAACGAGCCGTCGAACAGGAACGAGCCGTCGAACAAGAATCTCCCGAGGAGTAGCGATGCGGACCGACATCGTCGTACGCAGGACGATCACCGTGGCGGCCGGCCAGGAACGTGCCTTCGAGGTCTACACGGCCGGATTCGGCTCGTGGTGGCCCAAGGAGCACCACATCGGCACGGCCGACATGAAGGCCGGCACGTTCGAGCCGAAGGTGGGTGGCCGCTGGTACGAGACCGACGTCGACGGCACCGAGTGCGACTGGGGCCGTGTGCTGGTCTGGGAACCGCCGCACCGGCTGGTGCACACCTGGCAGCTACAGGGTGACTGGGGATACGACGGCGATCCGGCCAAGGGCAGCGAGGTCGAGATCCGGTTCGTCGAGGAGGGCCCGAACCAGACCAGGGTCGAGCTCACGCACCGGTACTTCGAGCGGCACGGCGACGGCGCCGACCGCGTGCGCGACGGCGTCGCCGGCCCGAACGGCTACGACTACTGCCTCGCCCAGTACGTCGCCGTCATCGGTGCCGCGACCGGGTGACACGAAGCGCTGCATCAGTTCCTGCCTGGTATGCGCTGGTGCGGGCGGGTGTCGATCTGACAGGGTGCCATGGTGAGCACCCACACTGAGACCTCCGGCCACGAGGACTCCTATCTGCGCCTCCAGGCCCGCACCATGCGCTTCACCCTCGGCACCGCGAGGGAGTTCCGTATCTCGCCGGACGGCAGCCGCGTGCTGTTCCTGCGGTCCGCCTCCGGCACCGAGATGCGCACCAGCCTGTGGTCCTTCGACGTCGAGATCGGCAGGGAGACCGTGCTGGTCGACCCGACGACCCTGGTCGACCACGAGGAACTCTCGCCGGAGGAGCGGGCAGCCCGTGAGCGGGCCAGGACGCGCGGGGCGGGCGTGCTCGCCTACTCGACCGACGCGGAGTGCCGGCAAGTGGTGTTCCCGTTGTCCGGCAACGTGTATCTGGCCGACGTGGCCACCGGCGACACCCGCGAACTGCCGGTGACGGGCCCGGTGATGGACCCCAGGCTCGACCCGACCGGCCGGCGCGTGGCGTACGTGTCCGGCCGGACGCTGCGGGTGATCGACGTGGACGGCACCAACGACCGGGAGCTGGTCGGGCCGACAGACGGTGAGTCCGACGACATCGCGTGGGGCACCGCCGAGTTCCTGGCCGCCGAGGAGATGAACCGGTCGCGCGGCTACTGGTGGTCGCCGGACGGCGAGCGTGTCCTGGTCACCCGTACCGACTCCGCGCCGGTCCGCCGCTGGCACATCGCCGACCCGATGAACCCGGACGAGGCGGCCGACGAGGTCGCCTACCCGGCCGCCGGCACGGCCAACTGCGTGGTCGGCGCGTACGTGGTTGACCTGGCCGGCACGAACGCGCCGACCGAGGTGGCGTGGGACGACGCCGACCTGCCGTACCTGACCGAGGCGCACTGGTCGGCCGGTGGCCCGCTGCTGCTCGCCCTGCAGACCCGTGACCAGCGGCGGCTGGTAGTGCTCGCCGTCGATCCGGCGACCGGTGCGACCGACGTCCGCCAGGAGATCAGCGATCCGCACTGGACGGACGTGGTCAGCGGAGCGCCGGCATGGACGCCGGACGGCCGGCTGGTCACCGTCGCCGCGCGGGACGGCGCGTACCGGTTGCTGGTGGACGGCGAGCCGGTCACGCCGACAGGTCTGCAGGTGCGCGAACTGCTCGACGCCGGCGCGGACGACGTGCTGTTCAGCGCGTCCGAGGACGACCCGACGCAGCAGCACATCTACACCACCAACGGTGGCGACCCGGTTCGACTGTCCGATTTGGACGGTCTGAACTTCGCGGCCCGCACCGGTGACACGATCGTGCTCATCGCGTGGACGATGGCGTTCGACGGCCCGAGGACGACGGTGACCAGAGGCGGCAAGCCGGCCGGCGAGATCGCGTCGCTGGCAATGGACCCGCCGCTGGTCCCGAACGTGACGATGCTGACCGTCGGCGAGCGCGACCTGCGCTGCGCGCTGCTGTTCCCGACCGGCCACGAGATCGGCGGCGACAAGAAGCTGCCGGTGCTGCTAGATCCGTACGGCGGTCCGCACGCGCAGCGGGTGCTCAGCGCCCGCACCGCGTTCGGCGCGTCGCAGTGGTTGGCGGACCAGGGATTCGCGGTGCTGATCACGGACGGCCGTGGCACGCCGGGCCGGGGTCCGGACTGGGACCGCTCGATCGCCGGCCAGTTCGGCGACCTCCCGGTGACCGACCAGGCCGACGCACTACAGGCGGTCGCCGCGCTGTACCCGGACCTGGACACCGACCGGGTGGCGATCCGGGGCTGGTCGTTCGGCGGTTACCTCGCGGCGGCGGCCGTACTGCGCCGGCCGGACGTGTTCCACGCCGCGCTCGCAGGCGCGCCGGTCAGTGACTGGCGCCTCTACGACACCCACTACACCGAGCGCTATCTCGGCCACCCGGACGAGAACGCCGAGGTGTACGACCGGAATTCGCTCATCGACGACGCCAAGAACCTGACCAGGCCGCTGCTGCTCGTGCACGGCCTGGCCGACGACAACGTGTTCGCGGCACACACGCTGCGACTGTCCACCGCACTGCTGGCGGCCGGCCGCCAGCACAACGTGCTGCCGCTGTCCGGCGTGACGCACATGCTGCCCTCGGCGGAGGCCGAGGCGGAGAACTTCATGGTGTTCCAGGTGAACTGGCTGAAGAACGCACTGGGCATGTGACGAACGGCCGCGACGGCGGCTCGTCCGGCGACGGCGATGGCTCGTCGGTGCGGCCGCGATGGGGGCTCGTCGGGCGGCCGCGATGGCGGCGTCGCTCTGGGCCAGCACGGCGCCGCCCCGACAATGGGGCGGCGCGTCGTTGTCCGACAGTGGGACGGCGCCGCGTCGTTGTTCGACAGCGGGGCGGCGGCGCGTCGTTGCCAGGCGCTGCGGCTCCGTTCGTCGTGGGCCTGGCCGTCGTCGTGGTCCCGGTCGTCGTCACGGCTGGGTGCCGTCGGGGGCTACCGGGCACCCTGTCGCGGCCTACTGTGTTCTGTACGGTGCACCACGCTCATCCACGTTGTCTGCGATTGCGATCCACCACCTTCGTCGCGGGCCGGGGGACGTTCGTCGCCGGGCTGGGGCTGCCTTTTTCGGCTAACGAACGGAACCGGGTGATTTGCTCCCGGCTTCCGGCATGATCACCGGATCGAGTGATCACGAGCCATGGTCACGATGCCTTGGTCACGAGCTTTGGTCACGATGCCTTGCTCACGATGCCCTCGGCGATCCGCCGCCGCCAGATCTCGAACGCCGGTACGTCACCCTCGCCCGCCGAGTCGTCCGGGCGTGTGGCGTTGCACAGCTCGTCGGCCTCTTCCGGTGTCATGCCGCAGAATACTCCGGTCGCCAGCACGGTGTGCGGGATGACCAGGCCGGTGCCCACCCGTGCCGACGCGGCGAAGGCGCTGCCCTGTGCCAACTGCGGCCGGTACTCGCCGGCCAGTTCGTGGAACCGGACCAGTTCGGCCTCGTCGCCACCCCCCGCATAGCTGGCGGCCAGGCCGGAGCCGGCGTACAGGTCCGCCCTGCGGTGCTCGGGGAACTTCGCGAACGTCGCGGCGACCCGCTCCGGGTCGGAGCCGCAGACGAACCACGTCGCGCGGCCGATGCCCTGGTCGATCGCGTGGTCGGCGTAGCCGGTCGGATCGTTGGCCGGCCACGGGAAGTTCGGTTCCTGGAACTGGTTGTGCACGTATTTCTCGGTCTTGAAGTACGCCTGGTGGAAGCCGTAGCCGTCCAGCACCAGCCAACTCGGCAGTTCGTCGGTGATGCCCTTCGTCGCCGCCTGCCAGCGGAACCTTGGCACCCTTGCCAGCGCCCAGCCGACGCCGACGTACACCATGTAGAGGTGCTTTGCGGCCTGCTGGCCGGTCAGGAAGTCACTGACGTGGTGCGTGCCGCCGAACGGCAGGCCGTCCCGCACGCCCAGTGCCATACCCGCGCCCTCGTAGGCGAAACCCCGGAACCGGGTTGGCATCTCCTCCAGCGGCACCTCGGCCTCGGTCGGGTGCCCCGCCTCCGCCGCGTAGGCGTAGCCGAGCAGGAACGACTCACCCACCTTTTCCAACAGGTCACGGGATTCCGGTGACTTCTCGTGGAAGCCGCGGACGGACAGTTTCGTTTCGGAAATCGGTGGCGTCAGGATGCGCCTCCGCAGCTTGCTGGCCATCGTCGTCCCCTCTCCGGCAGTGGCTAGCCGGCCTTCTTGTGGCGTGTCAACCCGACCGACGCGAAATGCTTGCGAATGTTGGCGCGCCACACCTCGTACGTCGGCACCGGACCGGTGTTGACCGGGTCGACCGCGGTGTTGCCGGCCAGGATCACGGCATCCGTTGTGGACAGACCAGCGAAGACGTCGACGGCGAGTTCGCTGTGTTCCGGCGTGAAACCGGCGGCGATCCGGCCGGTGATGGCCCAGGTCGCACCGACGGCCAGGTCGGCGTGATGATCACCGGCGGCGTTGCGCAGCACGGTCAGGCCGTCCGCATCGCAGCCACCGGCGAACGTCGATGCCAGCCCGACACCGCTCCACAGGTCGACGTGCCGATCGGCGGGGAACCTGGCGACGGCGGCGGCGACCTGCTCGGGGTTCGCACCGTTGATGAACCACAGCGCCCTGCCGATGCCCTGGTCCACCGCACGCAGGAAGTAGTCCGGCGCGCCCTGCCACGGATACGGCGCCGGCCGCCGCTGCTGGTCGATCCACTTCTTCGTGTGGAAATAGGCGAGGTCGAAGCCGTAACCGTCGACGGCGAGCCACGTCATCGTCGGGTAGAACGGCGATCCGCTCAGATCCGGAATGACCTTCTTCCACGTCACGCGCGGCAGGTGGTTCATCGCGAACCCGATCCCGATGTAGGCCAGCAGCAGGTGCGGCTGGCCCGGCCCCCGCAGCAGCTCGCGGGTGCGGTCGCTGCGGCCGGGCATGATGTCCCGCACGGTGTTGGCCATCGCGGCGCCCTCGTAGGCGAAACCGCGCAGTTCCGGCTCGACCATGTCCAGCCGGCGTTCCAGATCCCACTGGTCCTTCGAGTCGATGGCCCATTCGAAGCCGACGACGACGGACTGCGGAATGGCCTCGAGCCGTTCGGTGGCGGCCGACGGCGTGATCGGGAAACCGCGTTTCTTGAACGACACTTCGGCCAGTGACGGTGCCAGCATGAGCCGGCGCAGCGAACCGAGCACAGTGGACATGACGCTCCCTCTACTACTGTTCCGCCGCGCGGCTCAGGCCGCGAACTGGCTGGGGGCGCGGCCTTCGCCGGCCGGTCCCCGGTATGCCTGCGCGATCTTCAGCCAGTACTGCGCCTCCGAGCCGGTCGCGCTGACGGCGAGATCCGAGTAGTGCCGGCGGCGGGTGACCAACTGGCAGAAGTCAACGGCCTGCGCCACCACCTTCTGTGTCGCGTCCGCCGGCCCGAATGTCCACAGTCGACCGGACGGCGCCGTGATCTCGAACCGGAACTCGGTGTCCGGTGGCGTCAGATCACGTGCCAGGTAACCGAAGTCCCAGACCCGCACGGCGAAGCCGACCAGGTAGGCCAACCGGTCGGTGTGCGTGCGCCGAACGCCGAGCGTGTCGGCGACGTCCTGCCCGTGGCCGAACAGCTCCATCATGCCGGCGCAGGCCAGCACCGTCGGCGGCAGCGGCCGGACCAGCCACGGCACCACGGAGTCGGCCGGCACCTGGGCCAGCGCGTCCGCGGCGGCGGCGAACTCGAACCGGAACCGGTCCAGCAGCGCCTGCGGCGGCTCGGCGAGGAACGGGTTCAGCGCCGCGTGCACGTTGGCGTCGAAGTCGTCACTGAGCCGGCCCGCCATCGCACCGAACGCGGCGGGGTTGCGCGCGGCGAGACCGGCGATCTGGAACGTGGCGGTCAGGTGCGCGACCTGGTGCTTGATCGTCCAGCCAGGTGCCGGCGTCGGCAGCGACCACGCAGCGTCGCTGATGTCGACGAGCATGCGGTCGAATTCCTCGCCGTCGGCGACCAGTGCGGCGATCACGTCCTGGAGATCTGTCACGTGCCTGTCCTCTCGCAAACGCGGGCCGGATGTCGAATCCAGGGTGCGCCGGGGACATGGCGTTGTCTTCTTCGCGGATGCCCTGCGGGCTCAGGCCAGAAACACCTCGTCACCGAGGTGAATCCGTCCCGGTGCGAGGACTCGCGCGTGTACGCCGAGGCTCAGGTCGTTGGCCTCGCTGATCGCCTGCGCGCGCCGCACCACGTCCAGTACGAGATACGTGCCGACGCGCAGTTCGCGGCCCACCCAGGAATCTTCCGGCTTGCCCACTGTTTCCTGGACCTCGATCAACAGATTGGGCCGGAGTCGTCGCTCGTCGATCTCGATGTGCGGCACCGCATCCTCGATCCAGCGCAGGCTGGCCGACGTGACGATGTGCAGCGGCAGTTCGTCGAAGTGCGAGATGATGTCCTCTTTGACCAGGGTGACGCCGGGTCGGCCGAGGCTGTTGGCGATCGCCCAGTCGACGTGCTCGTCGTCGCCGCCGACCTCGGTGCCGTCCGGCAGTGTGATCACCGGCGTGAGGCCACCTTCGTACCTGGCGTGGAAATCCAGCAGTCCGTCCATCCGCCGGAATCGCCGCGTGTCCTTGGCGCTGCCGAGCTTTCCGTCCGGATCACGCACCGCGTACAGGCGATCACCGAGAATGCCCCGGACATCCACCGGAGCCTGGGTCAGCCGTTCCCCCCGCATCGATTTGACGGGGAAACGCCACAGGCTCGCGATGGTACCGACGGTGATCACCGAACGACGGTACCTGGCGTCTCATTTCGCTCGTTGAAGGCGTGCCACATCCCGGCCAGCCATTTGTCCGGCGCGGCCGCCCTGCCCGCGTAGAAGTCGGCGACCTCGGGGTGCGGCAGGATCAGCAGCCGTTCCTCCGCCAGGCCGGCCACCACGGCGTCCGCCACCTCGGCCGGCTCGATGATCCGCCCGCTCGCCGCGACGGCCAGCGCGGACGCGTTCCCCGCCTCGACGCCCGGCATCAGCATGTTCGTGCGGACGCCGAGCGGACACAGCGCGCTGACCCGGATACCGGCCGGTCCGTAGGTGAACGCGAGCCACTCGGCCAGCCCGAGCGCCGCGTGCTTGGTCGCCGAGTAGGGCGCGTCACCGGGGCAGGTCAGCAGCCCGGCCGCGGACACCGTCTGCAGCAGGTAACCCTCGCCCCGCGCCAGCATCGACGGCAGCACCGCGTTGGCCGCGTGCACGTGCGCCATCACGTTCACCGACCAGCTTGCCGACCACGCTTCGGCGGGCGCCTCGATTCCGGTGCCGGTCGCGATCCCCGCGTTGGAACAGAACAGGTCCACCGGTCCGAACGCCGACTCCGCCGCCGTCACCAGGCTGGCGACCTGGGCCTCGTCCGTCACGTCGGCACGCACCGCGATGGCCCGCTCGCCGATCGTGGCGGCGGTCCGCTCGGCGCCTGCACCGTCCACATCGGACACAACGATCCCGGCGGCGCCCTCGTCCGCGAACCGTCCCGCCAGTGCGGCACCGATCCCGCCTGCCGCGCCCGTCACGACGACGACCTTGCCCTGAACCCGCATAGAACCGCTCCCGTCACATATACCGACTAGTCGGTATGTAGTACGGTACGGGCGTCGGATGGCACTGGCAAGGGTATGGAAACCGGAGGCTATGGGGATGACTACCGGCCTGGCAGGCAAGACCGCGCTGGTCACCGGCGCGTCGCGCGGCATCGGCAGGGCGATCGCGTTCGCCCTGGCCGGCGAGGGCGCCAACGTGGTCCTCTCGTCCCGCCGGCAGGAGAGCCTGGAGAAGGTGGCGGCCGAGATCACCGCGGCCCACCCGTCGGCGAAGGTGCTGGCCAAAGCCGCGCACGTGGGCGAACCGGAGCAGGCGCGGGCGTGCGTCGATGCCACCGTCGCCGAGTTCGGCTCGCTGGACGTGCTGGTCAACAACGCCGGCACCAACCCGTACTACGGCCCGCTGGTCGACATCGACATGCCGCGCGCCGAGAAGACGGTGCAGGTCAACCAGACGTCGATCGTGCTGTGGACGCAGTTGGCCTGGCACGCCTCCATGTCCGAGCGCGGCGGCACGATCCTCAACATCGCGTCGATCGGCGGCCTGAGCACCGAGCCGGGCATCGGCTACTACAACGCCACCAAGGCCGCCGTCATCCACCTGACCCGCCAGTTCGCCGCCGAACTCGCGCCCCGCGTGCGCGTCAACGCGATCGCGCCTGGTGTCGTGCGCACGCAGTTGGCCAAGGCGCTGTGGGAGAACTTCGAGCCGCAGCTCAACGCGTCGCTGCCGCTGGGCCGGATCGGTGAGCCCGACGACATCGCGGCGCCCGCGCTGTTCCTGCTCGGCGACGACTCGGCGTGGATCACCGGTCAGACCCTGGTGGTCGACGGTGGCGCCATGATCCGGTCGACGGTGTCGGACGTGTTGTCGTGAGCACAGAACGCCGCTGGGGTATCACGCTGCCGTTGACCGGTGTGCCGTTGGCAGGCCACCGCGACGTCGTGCGGGAACTCGTCGATCTCGGCTACACCGACGTGTGGTCGGCGGAAACGGCCGGCACTGACGCGTTCACGCCGCTCGCGCTGGTCGCCGAATGGGCGCCGGATTTGAGACTCGGCACCGCGATCGCCCCCGTCTACACCCGAGGCCCCGGCCTGCTGGCGATGTCGGCGGCCACGATCGCCGAACTCGCGCCCGGCCGGTTCGTGCTCGGCATCGGCAGTTCGTCGCCGGTGATCGTGGGGGACTGGAACGCGGCCGCGTTCACGGAGCCGTACGCCCGCACCCGCGACACGCTGCGCTTCCTGCGTGCCGCGCTGGCCGGCGAGAAGGTCACCGAGGACTATCCGACGTTCGCTGTTCGCAAGTTCCGCCTGGAACGCCCGCCGACGCCACCACCGAAGATCATGCTGGCCGCGCTGCGTCCCGGCATGCTGCGCCTCGCCGCCACCGAGGCCGACGGCGCGATCACCAACTGGCTGTCCGCGACGGACGTGCGTACCGTCCGCGCCGAGATCGGGCCGGCCGTCGAGCTGGCGGCCCGGATCTTCGTGTGCCCCACCGAGGACGTCGACGCGGCACGCGGCCTCGGCCGGCTGCTGATCAGCAGTTATCTCACTGTCCCCGTCTATGCCGCGTTCCACGACTGGCTCGGCAGGGGCGACGTACTCAAGCCGATGCACGAGGCGTGGGCGGCGGGCGACCGTGCCGCCGCGAACAAGGCCATCCCGGACGAGGTCGTCGACGCGCTGGTCATCCACGGCAGCCCGGCCGCGTGCCGGGATCAGGTGGCCTCGTACGTGGCGAACGGCCTGGACACCCCCGCGATCGCGATCCTGCCGACCGGTGCCGATCCGGTCGAGATGGTGCGCGCGCTGGCCCCCGCCGAATGAGTCGTCCGCGCGAGGCACAATTCATCTGAACGGATTCCGTCGCGGGTTCCGTCGAAGGGGGGAGGGCGAATGGCACGCACAGCGGCCAACCGTGCCCCACGCGCCGCTGTGCGTCGGGCGGCGGGCGAACGCAGCCCGATGGCGGAGCGGATCATCGCGTCGGCGGTGGCACTGTTCGCGGAACAGGGTTTCGACGCGACGACGGTGCAACAGGTGGTGGACCGGGCCGAGGTCACCAAGGGCGCGCTGTACCACTATTTCGACGCCAAGGACGACCTGCTCTACGAGATCTACCACGCGCTGATCGGCACCCAGACCGCCGATCTGGAGGAGATCGTCGCGCGTGGCATGCCGGCGGCCGAGACGCTGCGAGCCATCCTGGTCAACGTGGTCAGGACGACGGTCGATCGGCTGCCGGAGGCGGCGGTGTTCTACCGGGAGGCGCACAAGCTCGACGCCGACCGGATGGCCGCGTTCCGGGCGGACCGCCGCCGCTACCACGAGAGCTTCCGCACGGTGATCGCCGACGGCCAGGCCAGCGGCGAGTTCGCGGCCATGACGCCGCCGGACACGGTGGTCCAGATCGCGATGGGCGTGGTGAACCAGTTGCCGGTCTGGTACCGGCCCGGCGGCCCGAAGTCGGGGGACGAGATCGGCAACGAGATCGCCGACTTCGTGCTGGCGGCCCTGCGCCCCACCGGCTGAGGCTGCGGCCTGCGCTCAGTGCCCAAACGTGGCCACGGTGGTCACGAGGACCATGGTCAGTGTCGACGACGCCAGCATCGCGTGCAGCGTGGCCGCGTGCACCGGAAAGTAGTGCGCCCGATGCCGATGCGA
>DATBDL010000067.1:0-8240 GCA_036269975.1 Pseudonocardiaceae bacterium
GCCTGCGCCAGGTAGTGCGGCACGTGCGCCGCGAACCCGACCGCGTCGTCGCCGGCCTCGCCCAACCTGAACTCCAGTAGCGCGCTCACGCTGCCTGGCACCTGCAACCTGTTCAGCACCGGCTGGAAATCTCCCACCAACTCCGCCCTGGTGGCGTGGCCGGTGACCCCCAGCGGCCTGGTGTGCGGGACGCCCATCGGAATTCCGTGCATCCCTACCGTCAGCCGCACGCCCCAACGCTCGTTCAGCGCTCGGATGGCCGACGTGAAACGTTCCCACTCGTGGTCCGGTTCTGGGCCGGTTAGCAGCAGGAACGGGGTTCCGTCCTGGTCGTGCAGCAGGTGCACCACCAGCTCCGGTGCCTGGTACTCGGCCCAATGGTCGGTCACGTACGTCATGAGCGGGCGCTTCGAGCGGTAGTCGATGAGCCTGTCCACGTCGAAGCGCGCTATCACCCGGTGCTCGAAGCTCTCCAGCAGATGCTCCGCCGTCAGGCGACCGGCCGAGCCCGCGTCCATGAAGCCGTCGAAGTGGTGCAGCAGTACCGCCCCGGTCAGGTCGGGAACATCCGAGTCGACCTCATACAGTTCCTCCGGGTTCAGCACCACAGCCTCCGATCGCGTGTCGTACGCCTCCGCTGCAACGGTCAACGTGCGTCGTCCGCGAATCAATTCCATCCAGCGCTTCAGCCCCACAGCCCGAGTTTAGTGCCGCGCGGGATTGCCGTGTCCCGTCCTGGCACGACAAGAGTTCACCGCTGCCTGATCTGGCCGCATCGCGAGGTCCGTACCGAGTCCGCCGGCTAACGTCGATCTTCGGTGTGACCTGGGGAAGGGCTGCGTATGACCGTCCGTGTTCGGTTCGACGGTGACGGCAGCGGTGTCGAAGAACTGACCTGGGGGCAACGCGAGATCTGGCGGTCCATCCAGCAGCGCGAGTCGTCCATGATCGTGGGTGGGGTGGTGCCATTACCACCCAGGACTACGGTCAGCGAGATCGCTACCACCTTGCGTTACATGATGAGCCGCCATCAGTCCCTGCGCACGCGACTGGTCATCGGCGCGGACGGGCGGCCTCGGCAACGGCTCGCGGCTTCCGGTGAGGTCGAGTTGGCTGTTGTCGACGCGGACGGCGGCGACCCGGCCCTCGTCGCGGAACGGCTGCGCCAGAGCTACCAGCTCACCGACTTCGACCACGAGCACGACTGGCCGATCCGCATGGGCGTGGTCCGCGCCAACCGCGTGCCGACCCATCTCGTCGTCGCCTACAGCCATCTCGCGATCGACGCGCACGGCATCGAGTCACTGACGATCGACACGACCACCACCATGGACCGCGCGACCGGCACCGCGCTGAGCCCGGTCACGGCGATCCAACCGATGGATCTCGCCCGCCAGCAACGCACGCCGACCACCCAGCGACAGGGCCGCGCGTCCGTCCGCTACTGGGAACGCCTGCTGCGCGGGCTTCCGCTCGACCATCCGACCGCCGAAGCGGCCGACCCGCGCACACCGCGCTACTGGCAGCTCGGCTACACCTCCCCCGCCGCGCACCTGGCCATCCTCACGATCGCGGCACGCACCGGCGCGCATCCTGGGCCGGTCCGGCTGGCCGCGTTCGCCGTCGCGCTCGGTCGTGTCACCGGTGAGCGCGTCGTGGCGATACAGACGTTGGTGCACAACAGGTTTCGGCCGGGCTTCACCGGGTCGGTGAGCGCTCTGACGCAATCGGGACTGTGCGTGCTCGACGTCGGCGACAGCACGTTCGACGAGGTCGTCGGCCAGACCTGGCAGGCAACCACGCGAGCCGGCAAGCACGCCTACTACGACCCGGACGAACTGGCCGCGATGATCGGCCGCCTGACCGAGGAACGGGGCACGGACCTCAACATCTCGTGCTATTTCAACGATCGGCGCCGCCAGGTCCCCAGATCGCTCACCGCGCCGAACCGCGCCGCCGTGCTGGCCGCGCTGCCACGCACGACCATGCGCTGGGGACACCGGTTCGACAGCTACGACCGGGCCGTGATGATCAACCTCAACGACGTGTCCGACACGCTGGACTGCATGATCTGCGTCGACACCCACCGGATCGGGCCGGCCGGTCTGGTGGCGCTGGCCAAGGGCATCGAATCCGTCGTCGTCGCGGCCGCGCTGGACCCAGCCGCGCCGACCGGCGTGCCGGTGCCGGTCAGCTCGCCGGCGGGTCGGGCACGATCCTGAAGCCGTGTGGGCTCAGCTATCGGCGTCCTCGGAAGCCAGCAGGCGGTTGGCGTAGCGCGGATCGCCGGTGATCTCCGGCCCGAACCACGCTGGTGGCGTGAACTCGGCGGCCGCCGGTTCGCTGTCGAACTCGACCTCGACCACGCGCAACCCGGTGTGCCGGCCGGTGTAGACGTCGACCGTCGCGAGATGGTCGCCGATCGGCACCGGGTAGCGCAGCTTGGTCAGCTGCTGGCCGTCGGTCAGCGGCCACAACTCGTCGAAAACGCCCGCCGGCAGCGGAAACTCGACTTCGTCCCGGACATTGGCCCCGGTCGCCGCCCGCGACCGCTTGACCGTCATCAGCTCGCGGTCGCCGGCGCCGCGCAGACGGATCTCCGTATCGGTCGCCGAGGCTGGCGTCAGGTAGCCCTGACGCAACTGGTCCGGCACCGAGTCGGCCGGCGGTGTCCAGTCGTCGGCGACCAGGAATTTGCGTTCGATCTCAACGGCCACCGCGCGCTCCTGACGTCGGGAACGGGGGTGGATGCGGCGCGCACCCACCCCCGTCAGGCTACCCAGCCGGGTAACCGACGCCCGAAGGGCGCAACAGGGACGGCTCAGTCGGAGAAAACGCTACGCAGCGAGTCGACGCGGCGGTCGGCGACCCGACGGGCGGAAACGGTCCTACGCATGGTGCACTCCCTTCGTGGTGAGGAAACTGGCGCGGTTCAACCATTCGCCGGAACGGCGAATGATCCGAGTAAACCAGGCACTCGACTCCGGCGCGGCACGACGGCTCGAATTCCAACCGTTGAACCAAATTCACCGAAACGGCACCAAAGATGACGGGAACCGGCTGCTGGGGCAGCCGGTGCTGGTTTGTCGAAAGGCAGAAAACGACCGGTCAGACGCGGCACCGATGGCGCATATACCAGAAAGCGCTCGTGGTCGCCACCATGCCGCCTCTCCATCCCTTCGTCGAACGCCGTGCCGCGACGGATTGTCGGTAGGCGCGTTGTCGCATGTCAACGGCGAACCGGCACAGTTGCACACGATCGTTCAGAGGAGCACGGCCAGTTGGGACGAAAACGACAACAGGGTGTGTGCCACGGCATGAATCCGTGACACACACCCTGTCGGTGGGAACAGTTACGACGGTTACGGACCTGTGGTCAGATCTGTCACCGTGGTACCGGAGTTCACCGTCCCACCGTTGTTGTTGATGATGTGCTGAATCGTGCCCGTACCACCCAACGACACCGTCACCATGTCATGGAAGGCGATACCGGACCCTGTTGGCGTTTCGATCGCGTGGGCTGCCACGTTGCTCGGGTTGACGTTGAAGAAGCAGTAGATGCCCAACCCGAACGCCTGATGGCTGGTGACCGTGTTCGCCACCTTGTACGAGGCCCACCCGAGGGTGCTGCCGTTCATCCACGCGGCCTGGTTCGGCGGGTCGTAGGGCATCTCGCTCTGGTAGAAGTACGTCTTCCCGCCGTTGCCGTTCCAGATCACCTGGTACTGCTGATAGTGCTCGACGAACAGGCCGTACGCCGTGACGTTCTGGCCGTTGACGATCATGCCGTTCTGGGCTGTGTTCGTCGTCCACCCGACGCCCGAACCGTGGTCGGCGCGCCACAGCCACATATCGTCGGTGATCACGTTGTTGCTGTTGATGACCAGCGTCTGGGTGGCCTTGCCGACACCGGCGCCGCCGATGCGGAAGAACACGTCGTTCAGCGAGCTGGGGTCGGCGGTGTGGTCGGCGTTGGAGCCGGCGGCGCCCATCTGCAGCAGGACCGGCGAGTTGGTGGCGCCGGCGTCGAACAGCAGGCCACCGAGCTTCACGCCGTTGACGTCGGACACGTTCATCACGGCGTTGCCGTTGGTCGGCTTCAGCGTCGCGAGGCCCATGCCGAGCACCACGGTGTCCGGCCGGGTCACGTTGATCGTGCTGTCCAGCATGTAGATACCCGGCGTGAACAGCAGGTTCTGGCCGGCCGCCAGTGCCGAGTTGATGGTCGCGGCCGAGTCACCTGGGTGGGCGATGAAGAACTGGCTGATCGGCAGGGACGAGCCCGCCTCACTGCCGCTGCCCCACGACGTGCCGGACGCGTTGGTCCGCAGGGCGGGCACGAACACGTTGTAGTTGCCGGAGTTGTCGACGTACAGGAACGGCTTCTCCTGCTGGACCGGCGACGCCGCGACCGTGGTGTCGGGCGGGTTGGGGAACGCCTGGGCAGGCGCGCCGCGCGTGCCGACGAACACCATGTTCCAGTTGGAGCCGCTCCAACTGCCGATGGTGCTGTCCTGCGTCAGGAACTGCTGCTGCGAACCGGAGCGGACCTGGCCGGTCACGTTGCTGTCCTCGATGAAGCCGCCGCTGGAGAAGCCGTTGTCATCGAGCTGCATGTTGCCGCGCACGTCCATCCGCCGGAACGGGTCGGCCTGCGAGACGGCCCACGTGTCCGTACCGGACGGCGGGTTGACCTCCATGTTCTCCGCGTCCCGCCAGAAGTTCACGGTCGCGTTGCCGCCGTTCCAGTCGGCCTCGGTGTGCACCTGGCCGTTGATGTCGACGTTGTCCGGGTTCAGGCCGAGGCCGAGGATCTGCTCGTAGAAGCCGACGTTGACGTCCACGTTGTACGTGCCCGGCTTGAACAGCACCGCGAAGCGGTTGGTGCCGAACTGGTTGCTCTGCTGCTGGTTGAACAGCGTGTTGAGCTGGTTCTGGATCGTGGTGGACGACATCGACGGGTCGAAGACGAACGTGTTCGGGCCGAAGTTGGGCTGGCCGGGGGGTGGCGGCGCGCCGGTGGCCGAGGTCGTCGTCGGGTTGGTGCCGCCGACCGGGACCAGGTTGAAGGTCTGGGCGGCGGTGCCGTTGCACGTGAACTGCTGCAACTGCACGCTGTCGGCCGTCGACGCGCCTGGCACGTCGAGGCACTTGCCGCTGTTGAGGCTGGTGAACGTGTAGCTGCCGTTGGCCTGCTGGGTGGGCAGCCACTGCTGGTTGGTGCCGCCACCGTAGGCCCAGAGCTGGACCGGCGCACTGTCCGCAGTGGACACACCGGTGACGTCCCATACCTGCGACACGTTGTTGAAGTTGTTGACCCGGAACTCGTTACCGCTGGTGGTCTGGAACTGCCACTCCTGTGCGGTGGTGCCGTTGCAGGTGAACTGCTGGATCGCGGTGCCGTTCGCGGTGGCGGCGGCGCGGGCGTCGACGCACTTGCCGCTGCCGCTGTTCACCACCGTGTACCAGGTGTTGGGGGTAACGGCGGCGCCGGCCGGTGTCGCGGATAACAGCGCGAGACAGGTGGCGGCGGCGGTCACGACGGCTGCCGCCATCGCCAGTGCCAGTGTTCGCCGGCGGCGGGGCCGGCGTGCCCGGTCGGGCATGGCCTGTTCTGGGGACACGAGATCCTCCTGTGGGTCCGTGAAAGGTCCGCATAAGCAACGCTGCGTAGCGAGCGACCACCCCTCTGTCGCCATCATTGAAATGCTATGGCCATCACAGACAAGGGTCAATATAAGACTAAGAATAAGTAGTGAAGTCAGCAGAATCAGGTCCAGACCACTCGTCGGCGCTGGTCTGAACATGCTGGATCGGTCACGTGACGTACGCGCGCCCCGCCACGGCGAGTGCCCACGGTACTCATCGGCGATCGCACGCAACGCAACCGGCGGTTTGGGCATCATATGAGCAGGTGGGTAACCGGCTCCCGAGCCTGACGCGCTCCGTACGCCGGTCGCGGCAGTCTTCATGTGCTTCAAAACGGGGGGATCGCGATATGACCGGCATGAGCGCGCGCAACGGACCGACGAGACGCAGGTTCCTGATCGGCCTCGGCGTCGGTGTCATCGGCGCGACGTCGCTGGGTGCGGTGCTGTTGGACGGCGACTCGCCGGCCGTGAGCACCACGCTGGGCGCCGAATGGCTGTTCGGCCGCTACACGCAGGGCGCCGCCGATCCGGACTTCGACGACACCGGCATGGCGCCGGTCACCTTGCCGCACTGCGTGACCGACCTGTCGTGGCAGGGCTGGCAGCCGGCGGACTGGGAACGGCTCTGGGTCTATCGGCAGCACTTCGACGCCCCCGCCGACCTGCGCCGTGGCCGCGCGTTCCTGACGTTCGACGGCGTGCTCAGCACGGCGACGGTCTACCTCAACGGCCGCAAGGTAGGCGGTGGCGGCGGCGGTTACCTGCCCCTGACGTGCGAGTTGACCGGCGCGCTCGGCGTCAGCGACAACGTGCTCGCGGTGCGCGTCGACGGGCGGTGGAACCAGGACGTGCCACCGGACCTGCCGCGATTCCCGAAGGCGTCCGCGATCGACTTCTACCAGCCGGCCGGCATCTACCGGCCGATGACGGTCCGCACGACCCCGAAGGCGTACCTGTCGGACGTGTTCACCCGACCGGTCGATGTGCTCGGCCCCGGCCGGAGCATCACGGTGCGGTGCACGGTGGACGCGGCGGCGCAGGTTGCCGGCCAGGTGCGGCTGACCGCGACGCTGTCCCAGGGCGGCCCCGAACTCACCGCGGCCAGCGTCGAACTGGCCGGTCTTCAGCGCGGCACCACGACGGCCACCCTGACGCTGACCGGCCTCGCGCAGGTGAAGTTGTGGGACGTGGACGACCCGGCGATGTGCGACGTCCGCGTCACGCTGGACGTCGGTGGCCAGCAGACGCACGAGTACGCCGTACGCACCGGCCTGCGGGACGCGTCGTTCACCCAGGGGGGTTTCTTCCTCAACGGCCGCCGTCTGAAGCTGTTCGGCCTCAACCGGCACCAGTGGTATCCGTTCGCCGGCGGCGCCATGCCGGACCGGGTGCAGCGGCGGGACGCGGAGATCCTCAAGCGGGACCTGAACTGCAACATGGTGCGGTGCTCGCACTATCCGCAGGCCGGCGCGTTCCTGGACGCGTGCGACGAGCTCGGGCTGCTGGTGTGGGAGGAGGTACCCGGCTGGGACTACGTCGGCGACCAGGTGTGGCGCGACCGGGTGGTGGACGACGTGCGCACGATGGTGACGCGCGACCGCAACCATCCGTCGATCATCGTGTGGGGCACCAGGGTGAACGAGACCCTCGGCCAGGTGGACCTCTACGACCACACCGACGAGCTGGCACGGCAACTGGACCCGAGCCGTCCGTGCAGTGGCGCGGTGTCCGGCGAGCGCGGTTACCTCTCGGCGCTCTACCCGATGACGAACGGCTCGGCCGTCTTCGCCTTCAACGACTACAGCAAGCTGCCCGCTCCCGACGCGCCGGCGCCGCTGCGCCCGCCAAGGTCCGGAGTGCCGTACCTGGTGAGCGAGGCGATCGGCTCGCTGGTCGGCGCCCCGTCCTACCGAAGAACGGACCCCGTTGCGGCACAACAAGATCAGGCAACGCTGCACGCCTGGGTGCACGAGCGGGCAGCGTCCGACGACCGGTACTGCGGCCTGCTCGCCTGGTGCGGTTTCGACTACCCGTCCGGCTGGTTCCACTCGGTGAACGGCGTCAAGTACGTAGGCGTGGTCGACTTCTTCCGGATTCCCAAGCTGGGTGCCGCGTTCTACCGCGCACAGGTCGACCCGGCGAAGCGGGTGGTGATAGAGCCGGCCTTCTACTGGGACTTCGGACCGGGCTCACCGCAGACAGGACCGGGTCCGGCCGCCGTGATCTGGTCCAACTGCGACCGGCTGAAGCTGTACCTGGACGGCAGGCCGGCGGCGAGCGTACGACCGGACCACATCGGCTTCCCGCATCTCGCCTACCCGCCGTTCATCGCGAACCTGCGGGTCAGGGCCGACGAACGTCCCGAACTGCGGATCGACGGCTACCGCGACGGAGAACTGGCGCTGCGCCGCCTGTTCAGCCCCGACCCCACCCAGGACACGCTGGCGTGCGCGGCTGACGACGACATACTGGCGGCCGACGGCCAGGACACGACAAGGATCGAGATCAGGGCGCTGGACAGATACGGCGCCGCCCGGCCGTACGTCCAGGGCTCACTGGATCTGGCCCTGGACGGGCCGGGCGTGCTGA
>DATBDL010000068.1:0-2336 GCA_036269975.1 Pseudonocardiaceae bacterium
GATGCCGTCGGCGAGCTCCGAGATATCGAAGTTGCCGTCGGGGCCCGTGTCCAGGCTCTCGTCCGGATCTGAGCCGTCGATCGTCACCGAGTAACCCGCGATGCCTGAGGGCGGTGCCGCCCCACCATCGAGCCCGATCCGCTCGAGGTAGCGGCCGGCGGCCGGGCTGATCCAGCCGTTGGTGCCCTCCGGCTGTGCGCGACCGGGCACCGCCGCGTCTAGGACGAACTGCGCGACCTCCGCCGCGGAGCGATTGCCGGCCGCGTCCTCGGCCCAATAGCGGACCGCATGGTCGCCGTCGCCTGACACCGTGATCCGGGCGTGGCCGCCTGACGCCTCGCCAGCCTCCCCACCGTCGACCGAGTAGACGATGCGACCGCCGTCCATGCCCGACAGGCCCGGCTGGTCGAGCGCCCGGATGTCCAGGTCAACATCCTGGGCTGTCCACGTGCCCGCACCGGGGACGCCCGACGCGCCGACCGTTGGTGGCCGCTTGTCCACCTGCAGCTCCACCACACCGGCGGAGTCCGACGCGAGCCCCGAGCCCGACACGGCCCGCGCGCGGACGGTCGTAACTCCATCCGGCAGGTCCGGGAGCGGCAGATCGCTCCCGGCATCCACTGTGCCATCCGGCTCCGACCCATCCGTCGACACGGAGTAGCCCTGCAGGCCGGATCGCGGAGTCACCGGTAATGACAGGTGCTCGACGTACCCCGAAGCGTCGTCAGCGTTCAGCCAGCGCCCGGGATCGGAGAGCTCGGGCCGAACCGGCGCCGTCGCGTCGATCTTGAACGACACCGTCGATTCGGCCGACTCGTTGCCCGCGGCGTCGGTGGCCTTGTACGTCATGGTGTGGGCACCGTCCGACGACAGGGAGATCGACGCCAAGGACCCGTGAACCACCTGGCTCGCGCCTCCGTCCACCGCGTACGTGATGGAGCCGTCCTCCATTCCTGACAGCCCGATCTGATCCCCCGCGGCGAGCGACAGCGTCACCGCCGACGCCTGCCACACAGACGGATCTGGCGCACCGCTTGCGCCGACGTACGGCGTGCTGCGGTCGATCAGCAGGAGTCCGGACCCGACCTGCGCCGATGCCACTCCGCTGTTCGACACGGCCCGCGCTTTAACGGTCACCCTGCCCTCGGGCAGGTTGGCGAGATGAGCGGCGCCTTCCGGACCGACGTCCACGGTGGTGTTCGGATCCGTGCCGTCCGTGGTTACCGAGTAGCCGGCAATCCCGGAGGGCGGTGACGGCGTGCCCACCCGCAGCGTCGCGTCGTACTCGGTCGCGGCGATCCAGCGAGCTGGTGTCGCCGGCGCCGCCAAGCCCGGATCGGTGTCATCGAAGCGCAGGTGAACGGGCGTAGAGGCATTCGAAGGCCGCACGTTGCCGAGCTGGTCCTCGAGGTAGACGCCGAGCAGCCAGTCGCCCGCGGCGGGTGTCAGGACATCCGACACCGACGAGATCCCAGTGCCGGACCGAGTCTCCACCGCCTGGCAGTTGGACGGCCGCGCCGCCTCGCACAGGAGGTAGTGAGCCTTGACGATCGGCGTGACCTGACCCGTCGGGTTCGTCCACCGAACCGAGTAGGTCGGCTGGGAGCGCCAGGCCTCACCTTGGTCTACGACGACATCGGAGGGAGCAGCCGGGGCGCCATTGTCGACGACGAAACTCGACGACCCAGTGGTCCGCGAGTTGCCGGCGCTGTCGGTGGCCGTGACCGTCAGCATGTGTGGCCCGTCGTCGAGTCGGCTCGTGTCGAACGACTGGCTGGCCGCGGAGAGATTGGGACACGGGACGCGCCGGGTGAAGTCGCAGTTGCTCAGCGCCGAATCGCGCTGCACGCCGTCGATCGCGAAGCTCACTCCCTTGATGCCGACGTTGTCCGACGCGTTGTACGAGACCGTCTGAGTCCCGCGCACGGTGCCGTTCGCACCGGTCAGGCCGCCGCCCGCGATTGCCACCGACGGCGCGCTCGAATCGTTCACCCGGACGGCGGCGGACCGCACGATGACCGCCATCTGGCTCCCGAACGGACCGTGGGCCCAACCGTGCGTGCAGCCCCACGGGTCGCCCAGCTGGGAACAGCCGATGACGAAATTCACGTTGGTGGCGCCGGCGGTGTTGATCCAGGCGGCGGTGCCGGGAGTGGTGCCGAGCGTGCAGTCCTGCGGGGCCGTGTTGAGGTAGCAGCCTCGTATCACCGTGGACCCGATGCCCCAGCCGCCCCACCAGACCTGCTGGTCGCGACGCACGATCTCGTAGTCCGCCGCGACACCGTCGATGGTCGTCCCGGCCGGGGCGTCGAAGCCCCACGTTCCGTACTGGCCCT
>DATBDL010000069.1:0-1740 GCA_036269975.1 Pseudonocardiaceae bacterium
TCGCCCACTCGACCGCCAGCGACATCGTCATCGAGTGCACCGCCGCCTTCGCCATCGCGGACGGCACCACGTACGCCGACCCGGTCCACACCCAGGTGGTGAGCATGGACAGCACGCTGCCGGGAAGTCCGTCGCGGATCCACCGCTTGCCCGCGGCCAGCGTGGTGTGGAACGACCCGTTCATGACGGTGCCCGTGATGGCCTCGAAGGCGCGCGGGCTGAGCTCTTGGGTCTGGGCGATGAAGTTCGCCGCGGCGTTGTTCACGACGCCGGTCAGCGGACCGTGCCCGGACCAGATCGACTCCATCGTCTCGTCGACCTGGTCGAACCGGCGCACGTCGACGGTGTGCACGTGCACACTGCCGGGGTGAGCCGCTGATGCTTCCTCCGCGGCCTCCTTCAGCACGCCCGCCCGGCGACCCCACAGGTGCACGACGGCGCCGTGGTCGACCAGGTGCCGGGCGACCCCGCGGCCGAGGCCGGAGCCGCCGCCGGTGATCAGGATGCGCTTGCCGTCGAGCAGCCCGCCGGAGAAGGCCTGCATGTCAGTTCCCGCGGTAGGCGGAGAAGTCGGGACTGCGCTTTTCGTTGAACGCGGTGATACCTTCCCTGGCCTCGGCGGTCTCGCTGAACATCTTCAGGGCCGAGTAGGCCATCTGGCCGATGCCGGCGAAGTGCTCGGTATCGGTGTTGAACGACTGCTTGAGCACCTTGAGCGCGGTCGGGGAGAGCTTCAGGATCTCCTCCGCCCAGGCCCGGACTTCCTTGCGGAGCTGGTCCGCCGACACGACTTTGTTGGCCAGGCCCCACTCGAAGGCCTGCTGAGCGGAGTACTTGCGGCAGAGGAACCAGATCTCGCGAGCGCGCTTCTCACCCACGGCCCGGGCCATCAGGCCGGTGCCGAAACCGGCGTCGAACGAGCCGACCCGCGGCCCGTTCTGACCGAACGTCGCGTTGTCGGCGGCGATAGTCAGGTCACACAGCAGGTGCAGAACGTGCCCCCCGCCGATGGCGAACCCGTTGACCGCCGCGATGACCGGCTTCGGTACGTCGCGGATCACGCGGTGCAGCGAGTCGACCTCGAACAGCCCGCTCTCCGAAGGCCCGTAGTCGCCCGTCTCCATCCGCTGCTTCTGGTCGCCGCCGGTGCAGAACGCCTTGTCACCCGCGCCGGTGAGGGCAATGACGCCGACCTCGTCGCTGACCCAGGCCCGCTTGAACGCCAGCACGAGCTCGTCGACGGTGCGCGCGCGGAAGGAGTTGTAGCGCTCCGGGCGGTTGATGGTGATCCAGGCGAGGCCGTCCTGGACCTCGTAGGTCACGTCGGTGAATTCGTGCATCGACAATTCGTCCTTCCTCATTGGCTGACGCCGGCCCGGCCGCAGTGGCGGACGCCGGCTCGGCCGCCGCTAAGCCGTGGGTCGCGCGATCGGCGGATTCGGCCTGACCATTTGACTCTAGTGGCTTGAATGGCCGTTATCAAGGAGGGACAGCACTCCGTCTTGACATCGGCGATTTGGCCTGACCATAATGCCGTGGACTGGAACGCCCTGCTGGCTCACGAAGGAGTGGCGCTAATAGTATGACGATCGAACTGACCGTGGCCGAGCTCGCGGACGTCACCAAGCTGGACCTTGGTGCGTCGCCGTGGCGCCGGGTGGAGCAGCACCGGGTTGACACCTTCGCCGACGCGACCGACGACCACCAGTGGATCCACGTGGACCCCGAGCGCGCGGCGCG
>DATBDL010000070.1:0-19652 GCA_036269975.1 Pseudonocardiaceae bacterium
ATCGGCGCCTTGGTCCGATCCATCGGCGACCGGTCGATCTCCTCTTCGTCCTCCACCAGCCAGCGGAAGAAGGTGCGCAATGCCCGGTAGTTCGTGTGGGCGTTGGCGGCGGACGTCGTGTCGATCAATCCCCCGATGAACTCCCGAATGTCGCCCGGCGCGATGCCCGACGGTTCGATGGGCTCGGCCTGTTCGCTCGCCCACTCGCCGAGTATCCGAACCGCATACAGGTACGTCGTGATCGTTCGCTCGGACTTGTTGTCCGACTTCAGCGCCCGCCGCCACTGCTTGGCGAGCATCCCCCACTGCCCTGGCGGATATTTGTACAGGTCAGCCATGGATTGATCGTCCCTCGCATCTGTCACCCCAGAATCCGCCGAAGCGGAGGACCTGGGAGCGCTGTGCCCGGTACGACCTCGACCCTCAACGATCTTTGAACTGACGTTTCACCAGTTCAGAGACCTAGGGCGGAAGCGGAGGGATTCGAACCCCCGGACCCTTGCAGGTCTTCCGCTTTCAAGGCGGATGCATTCGGCCGCTCTGCCACGCTTCCCTGGGGCAGCCTAGTGGCGGCTACTCATGTGGTCATGCGGGTGGTGGCCACGTTGTTCGTTCACCCTCCGGGGTCACGGTGGGCACAGGGGCCTCGCTGCGGTGACTTTGCGTCCATACCGGACCGTTTCAGTGAGTTTTTGCAGCTCAGAGGCGTTGGTTGGGTTGTGCTCAGCTACCCCGCGGCGCATGCTGGTGCTCAGACGGCCAGCCGATCGCTCAGGTGCGCCAACCAGGTTTACCGGGTCGCTTCGTCCGTCGGGAGGGATCTGGTGGTGCGATGCTGACAAGACCGCTTTCGACGGTGTGCCCTCGGCTGCATCCCCGTGATCGAGCTTGGCCTGTTTCGGCCCGATCCCGACTGTGAGCTGCCGCTGGCCGGGTTCTCGGGTGCGCAGGCGCCTGCGACGCCCCTCCCGCGCACGTCGACGCTGTTGAGCGTCAGCTCGCCAGGCACCTTCTGGCGCCTGGATGGCGCTCCACGCCGAACCCGGCATTGTGGTGACCGTCGGTTAAACATTGTGGATAGGGTGTGGGTGCGGTTCGCTCGAACACGGGCCGCACCCACGTCTTTTTATGCTACGCCCAGCAGTGGGGCCGCTTCCGTGATTCCCTTTAGTTCCAGGGGCCAGGGTGGTCGATACTGCGCGAAGCGCTCCGCTGTTAGTCGCAGCCTTGTTTGGGTGGCTTTGGTTCCTCTGCGGACATCCGTGAAGCTGCCGTCCGGTTCGTAGCCCAGGCGCCCGCTCACTCCGTTCGACTGCTTGTTGTCGGTGAAGGCCGACGATCTTGCCGTGTGCGCCCAGGTGGTCGAATGCGAACATCAGCACCGCCGCTCGCATTTCCGTTCCTATCCCACTGTCCTGGTGGCGTCGGCCGATCCACGAACCCGTTGACACCTCGTTGAGTATCGCGAAGTTCTTGGCGTACACGCCCTGGTTTCCGATTACCTTGCCGTCGAATCGGATCAGGAGGTTCAGGTGCCAGTCATCCAGGCGCAGTTCCAGCCTTGGGGTGCGCAGGACCAGGTGTCGCAGCGGCCAGGGATCGGGTGTCTCCACCATTGGTCCATGGGTGTCCGCTGTCCCCCGCCGACGCTGACCAATTACGGTGCTGGCATGCATGCGATCACGATCGACGAACCGGGTGGGCCGGATGTGCTGGTCTGGGGCGAGGCGCCGGACCCGGTACCTGGGCCGGGAGACGTGCTGATCGACGTTGCCGCCTCGGCCG
The DNA here is from genome assembly GCA_036269975.1 of Pseudonocardiaceae bacterium. Taxonomy (GTDB): domain Bacteria; phylum Actinomycetota; class Actinomycetes; order Mycobacteriales; family Pseudonocardiaceae; genus DATEPR01. The sequence goes on from DATBDL010000070.1 coordinate 1,786, forward strand.
TCAACCGGGCCGATCTGATGCAGCGGGAAGGGCACTATCCGCCGCCGCCGGGGGCCTCTTCGATCTTGGGGTTGGAGTGTTCCGGCGTTGTCGCCGCGGTTGGCACCGACGTCACCGGGTGGCGGGTCGGGGATCGGGTGTGCGCGTTGCTGGCGGGTGGCGGCTACGCGGAGCTGGTTTCCGTACCTGCCGCGCAGGTCATGCCGGTGCCGGACGGGGTCGATCTCGTCGCCGCGGCCGGGTTGCCCGAGGTGGCCTGCACGGTGTGGTCGAACGTGGTGATGTTGGCTCGGTTGGGCGTCGGTGACGTGCTGCTGGTGCACGGGGGTGCCGGCGGGATCGGGACGCACGCCATCCAGGTCGGGCGGGCGTTGGGGGCTCGGGTCGCGGTGACTGCCGGGTCTGCCGAACGGCTGGCTCGGTGCCGGGAACTGGGGGCCGACATCACGGTCAACTACCGGGACGAGGACTTCGTCGATGTCGTTCTCAATGCTACCGAGAGGCACGGGGCCGACGTCGTGCTGGACAACATGGGGGCCAGTTACCTGTCGCGCAACGTTTCCGTGTTGGCTACCGGCGGGCGGCTCGTCACGATCGGCATGCAGGGCGGGAGCACCGGGGAGCTCAACATCGGTCTGTTGCTGGCCAAACGGGCCACGGTGTCGGCTACCGGACTGCGGTACCGGCCCGTCGACGGGCTGGACGGCAAGGGGCGCATCGTCGCCGAGGTGACCGACAAGCTCTGGCCGTTGGTGGCGGCCGGTGAGGTCAATCCGGTGGTGGGGCAGATTGTGCCGATGCGGGATGCGGCTGCCGCGCACCGTGCTGTGATGGCTGGAGATACGGTGGGGAAAGTGTTGCTGCGTAACGACTAAACAGGCAAAGGGGGCGCTAGACCAGCAACGGCTAGGCCAGCTCGGCCACGCTGCGGACCAACTGGTCCACCTCTACCGAGTTGGTGTAGTGGGCCAGTCCGATGCGGACCGCGCCACCGATCTCACCTACGCCGAGTGCCGCGAACACGCCGCTGTGGCCGTTGTCGGCGAACGCGCAGATTCCCCGTTTGCCCAGGTGGGCTACTGCGTCGTCGGCGCGCATGCCGGCTACCGCGAACGCGAGCACCGGGACACGGCGCATGGCGTCGCCGATCACCATCACGTGTCGCAGCGACCGCAGCTCGCTGATCAGGTACGCCAGCAGGCCCGCCTGGTACGCCTTCATGGAACCCATCGACGTGAGCAGGCGTTCGCGGCGCGGGCCGAGTGCCGCGTCGTCCAGTTCGGCCAGGTAGTCGATGGAGGCGACGAGGCCCGCCAACAGCGGGTACGGGTGTGGGCCGAGTTCCAGGCGTTCCGGGCCGTTGGCGCCCGGTTCCAGCGAGCACGACGGCAGGCGATCCAGCAGGCCGGGGTCGCGGAAGACCAGCGCGCCGACCGGTGGGCCGCCCCACGCGCTCGCGGACAGGACCATGATGTCGGCACCGAGTGTCGCCACGTCGACCGGCAGGAACGGGGCCGCCGACGACGCGTCGACGATCACCAGTGCGCCGTTGACTCCTGCTGTTTCCGCGATGCGGTTCAAGTCGGGGCGGGTGCCCACGGCGCCGGACGCCGCCGTGACGGCGACCGCCTTGGTGCGCTTCGTGACCAGGTCGTCGTACTGCCACGCGGGCAGTTCGCACGTCTCGATGTCGATCTCGGCCCAGCGCGCGATGCCGCCGCAACGCTGTGCCGCCTGCTGCCACGGGGTGGTGTTGGCCGGATTGTCCAACCGGGACACCACGACCTCGTCGCCGATCAGCCAACTCGCGCCGATGGCGTCCGCGAGCCGCTGCGACATGGCCGCCGCGCTGGAGCCGAGTACGACGCCGGCCGGATCGGCGCCGACCAGGTCGGCCACCGCGCGGCGTGCCGCGTCCACGATGGCCGACGCGCGTTGGGACGCCGGGAACACGCCGCCGGGGCCGGACACGGGCGCGCGCAGGGCCATCGACACGGCCGTGGCCACCTGTTCGGGTATCTGCATTCCCGCCGGTGCGTCCAGGTGTGTCCAGCCGTCGCCCAACGCGGGGAACAACCCGCGTATCCGAGCGACGTCCAACGCCATGGGCACACCGTACGGAGGGTGGGAAACGTGAACGTCAGAGGGGGCAGGGCGGTAGCTAGGCTGGTTGGCGAGACGACCGGAATTGGAGCGCGAGTATGAGCATGCCCGAGGAGAGCTCGGAACCCGGCGGCAAGCGGCACATCGTGGTCGTCGGGCCGGACGGCACTCCGCTGGGAACCGCACAGATCCCGGACGGCGACGGTGATGTCGCCGGTGAGGACATCGGCGCCAACGAGGTGGCGCACCTGGTCGAGCAGCCGGCCAAGGTGATGCGGATCGGCACGATGATCAAGCAGTTGCTGGAGGAGGTACGGGCGGCGCCACTGGACGATGCCAGTCGCAATCGGTTGCGGGAGATCCACAAGCGCTCGATCCTGGAGCTCGAGGACGGTCTGGCGCCGGAGCTGCGGGACGAGTTGGAGCGGCTGTCACTGCCGTTCACCGAGGACTCGACGCCGTCGGACGCGGAGCTGCGGATCGCGCAGGCCCAGCTCGTCGGCTGGCTGGAGGGCCTGTTCCACGGTATCCAGACCGCCCTGTTCGCGCAGCAGATGGCCGCCCGCGTGCAGCTCGAGCAGATGCGGCGGGGCGCACTGCCGCCCGGCCAGGGCGACGGCCACGACGGTCCGCATCTGCGCAGTACCGGTCAGTATCTGTAACTGACGGAAGGAGCCAGCGTGCTCGACAGGGTCCGCCACGCCAGTGCCGTGCGGCGGGTCCGCCGTGTCCTGCGGGACAAGGCGGTCCGCGTGGTGGAGGAGGTGGTGTCCCCGTACTTCCGGCGGCAGGCCCAGCAGATCGACGAGTTGCGCGGCGAGGTCGCCGTGCTGCGGGCCGAGGTCGGGCACGCCGCGGACCGCGTTGTCGACCACACCGACGGGATCGAGTTCCGGCGCCGCAGGGACATGGTCGTCGCGGGTGACACCGAGGCCGTGCGGGAGTCGGCCGCCTTCGTCCGGGACCACATGGCGTCCGCACGGCGGTTCGAGAGCCCGCACGCGACCCTGGAGTACGGGCTGTCGCTGGCGCCGGCCGGCGGCCTCGCGCTGGAGTTCGGGGTGTACTCGGGCGCGACGCTGAAGATCATCGCGGCGGCCCGTGAAGATCAACGGGTGTACGGCTTCGACTCGTTCCAAGGACTGCCGGAGACCTGGCGGGCCGACTACCCGGCCGGCACGTTCGCGGTGCCGGCACCGCCGGAAGTGCCCGGCGCGGAACTGGTGGTCGGCTGGTTCGCCGACACCCTGCCCGGTTTCCTGGCGCGGCACCGGGAACCGGTGGACTTCCTGCACGTGGACGCCGACCTGTACTCGGCGGCGGCCACGGTGCTCGACGCCGTCGGGCCCCGGCTGCGCGAGGGCAGCGTGATCGTGTTCGACGAGTACTTCAACTACCCCGGCTGGCAGCGGCACGAGCACCTGGCCTGGCAGGAGTACGCGGGGCGGACCGGGACCGAGTTCGGCTACGAGGCGTACACGCACAACCACGAACAGGTGGTGGTCCGGGTCAGTGGCCGGTAACCCACCGGTGCGCGGAACGGCGACGTCGCCCCGGTACCCTTCGTATTCGTGCACGCGACCAGCACGATCGACAAGCCCATGATCCCTTCCGCCGTGGCGCCGACGCGCAGCTTCACCAGAGCCATCGAGGACATCCGGCAGGGCATCGCCCAACGTGAGCTGTGGGCCCACCTCGGCTGGCAGGACATCAAGCAGCGCTACCGCCGCTCGGTGCTCGGCCCGCTGTGGATCACCATCTCGATGGGCGTCACCGCGCTCGGCCTCGGCATCCTCTACGCGGTGCTGTTCAAGCACCCGTTGCAGCAGTTCCTGCCCTACGTCACGACCGGGTTCATCGTCTGGAACTTCATCAACGGCTGCATCACCGAGGGCATGTCCACGTTCGTGGTGAACGAGGGCCTGATCAAGCACCTGCCGGCACCGCTGACCGTGTACGCGCTGCGGACGGTGTGGCGACAGACACTGATGTTCCTGCACAACCTCGCCGTCTACGTGATCATGGTCGCGATCTACTTCGGTTCGCTCGACCACGTCTACCAGATGGACCGACAGAACGGTCAGTTCCATCCCGGTCTCGGCCTGTGGTCGTTCTCGGCGATTCCGGCGTTCTTCGTACTGGCGCTGAACGGGGTCTGGCTGACCCTGCTCATCGGTATCATCTCGACCAGGTACCGGGACATCCCGCAGGTCATCAACAGCGTCATCCAGCTCGCCTTCTACCTGACCCCGATCGTGTGGTCGCCGGATGACCTGTTCGGCAGCGGCGGCAGCAACCGGACCTGGGCGAAGGTAATCTTTCAGTTCAACCCGCTCTACCACTTCGTGCAGGTGCTCCGGGCACCGATGATCGGTCAGCACGTGGACTGGTGGAGTTGGGCTACCGTCGGCGGGATAACCGTGCTCGGGTGGGCGCTGGCACTGGTTGCCATGCGTAACTACCGAGCACGGGTGTCCTACTGGGTGTGAGTGAGGCCGCGAACACATGGTGAGCATTGACGTCTGGAACGCGTCGGTCGACTTCCCGATCTTCGACGCCAAGACACGGTCGCTGAAGAAGGCCGTGCTGGGCAAGGTCGGTGGCAAGATCGGCACCGACCAGCGGGCGCCGATCATCGAGGCACTGCACGACATCACCCTCTCGTTGCAGGAGGGTGACCGGGTCGGGCTGGTCGGCCACAACGGCGCCGGCAAGTCGACCCTGTTGCGCATGCTGGCCGGCATCTACGAGCCGACGAGAGGCACCGCGCACATCCACGGCAAGGTCGCACCCGTCTTCGACATGGGTGTCGGCATGGACCCGGAGATCTCCGGCGAGGAGAACATCATCATCCGCGGTCTGTTCCTCGGCATGACCCGCAAGCAGATGGAGAAGCGGATCGACGAGATCACCGAGTTCACCGAGCTCGGCGACTACATCCAGATGCCGCTGCGCACGTACTCCACCGGTATGCGGGTGCGGCTGGCACTGGGCGTCGTGACCTCGATCGACCCGGAGATCCTGCTGCTGGACGAGGGCATCGGCGCCGTCGACGCCGCGTTCCTGGACAAGGCGCGCAACCGACTGGTGGACCTGGTCAAGCGGTCCGGCCTGCTGGTGTTCGCGAGCCATTCGGACGAGTTCCTGATGGAACTCTGCAACACGGCGATCTGGATGGACGAAGGTCACGTCCGGCTGCGCGGCGGCCTGCGCGAGGTGCTCACCGCGTACAAGGGCCGCGACCCGTACGAGAACATGAGCCCGGAAACGCTGGCCCGCCTCGGCGTGGAGCCGGTGGTACCGGACGCGCATGCGCGAGCATGAGCGCATCACCCCTCGATCCGGTGCCGGAGAGCTGACACGATGACCAATGACATGCCGCTACCTGGCGACGAAGCCGTGGTCGCGGTCGTGGTGACCCGGCACCGGCGGGAACTGCTCGCCGACTCGCTCAAGGTGATCGGGGCGCAGAGCCGGCCGCCGGACCACGTCATCGTGGTGGACAACGGGCCGGACCAGCCGGCGGCGGACGTGGTGGCCGCGTGTGCCGTGCCCACGACGTACCTGGCGTCGCACCACAATCTCGGCGGTGCCGGCGGGTTCGCGCTGGGCATGCTGCACGCGCTGGCGATGGGCGCCGACTGGGTGTGGCTCGCCGACGACGACGGGCGCCCGGCGGACGAGTCGGTGCTGGCCACGCTGCTGGACGAGGCGAAACGGCGTAACCTGGCCGAGGTGTCGCCGATGGTGACGAACATCAACGCGCCGGACAAGCTGGCGTTTCCGCTGCGCCGCGGCCTGACGTGGAAGCGGCAGACCGCCGAACTGGGCACGGACTTCCTGCCGGGCATCGCGTCGCTTTTCAACGGGGCGCTGTTCCGCGCCGCGACACTGGACGTGATCGGTGTGCCGGACTACCGGCTGTTCGTGCGTGGCGACGAGGTCGAGATGCACAGACGACTCGTGCGCTCCGGGCTGCCGTTCGGCACGTCGCTGCGGGCCAGCTACCTGCACCCGGACGGCTCGGACGAGTTCAAGCCGATGCTCGGCGGCCGGTTCCACGCGCAGGACCCCGGCGACGCCACCAAGCGCTACTACACGTACCGCAACCGCGGTTATCTGCTGTCGCAGCCGGGGATGCGGCGGATCGGCGCGTTCGAGGTCGTGCGGTTCGGGCTGTACTTCATCGGCGTGCGGCGCGACCCCAAGGCATTCGTGGAATGGCTGCGGCTGGTTCGGCAGGGGCGGCGGGAGCAGTTCTTCCGCAAGTGAGCGGTTATTCCACTTTCGTCTCGTTCGCCTCTGGTGTCGGCTCGTTCGTTTCCGGGTCCACCAGGCCGGCGATCAGCAGGTCCGCCACGGCGCGCGGGCTCGGCAGCGTGGTGTCCGGGGACAGCAGCATGCTGATCGACATCCGCACCAGCCACTCGGCGGCTTGGTCGATCGGTACGCGGAGCACGTCGTGGTGGGTCCGCACGAACCGTTCGACGACTGCCGGCAACAGCACCTGCACCAGCGACGCCTCTCCCGGTCGCGGCACCACGATGTCGGTGAGCTGCTCGGGTTCGCTCGAGATCAGTCGTTGCAACACGGCGTGGCCGCGCAGGTAGCCCAGGGTGAACGTGATGGCCTGCTCCAGCGCGTCGGCCAGTGCGGCGTCCCAGGCGACTGCCGTGTCCAGCCGGTCGAGGAACCGCGTGACCTCCGCCTCTGCCACCGCACGGACCAGGCCGTTCTTGTCGCCGAACGCCCGGTAGGCGGTGGCCCTGGACACGCCGGCACGGTCGGCGACATCGGTCAGCGAGGTTTTCCGGACTCCGAAGTTGAGGAAACAGTCCAGCGCCGCGGTGATCATCCGCGGATCAGGCTCTGTGGAAACCGTACTCACCGCCCCAGTTTCTCACTGGAACCATACGGCCCACGCGACTTGGGGGTGTTTAGTCCTCAGCTTGCCGTTCGGCTGGTCATTACGCCCTCAGCGCAACGAGGCCGTTTCGTGTGCGCCAGCAGCGAACCCGGCTTGCCCGATGATCGATTCACTGCTGGAGTCGAGAGCGAGTCGGACGCGAAGGGCGCCCGCGGCGAGTGGATCGAGGACGAGGATGGCGGAACCCCGCAGGGCGCTGGTCATGCACCTGACCAGCGGTAGTGAGCCGCTGCTGGTGGCAGTGCCCAACGACACCGCGACGGAACTGGCCGGCCAACTGCCGGACATGATCCGGCGGGGGGACGTGGAGACCATCACGGCCGCCAACGACGCTGCGGTCGCGGTGAACTTCGCGCACGTGGTCGCGGCACATGTGGACATGACGCCCGGCCTCGGCCAGATCTACGGCAGCGTGCCCAGGGAGCACTAGGGACGTGGTGATCGTGACGAACCTGGCTGGTCCGCCAGCACCCGGCTGCCCTGGTCGCGGAAGACCACGGTGCGCAGTAGGACGAAGTTGATCACGGTTGCGGTGCCCTGTGCGATGACCCAGGCGATCGGGATCTGCCACCGGTGACCGGTGAGCAGGTGCAGGAACAGCGCGTTCACGCCAACGTTGACGAAGAAGGTGGCACCGTAGAGCACCGCGAACCTGATCGCCGGGGTGGCGCCGCCGGCTGAGTCGAACGTCCACCGCCGATTGAGCAGGTAGGCGGTCACGGTGCCGAAGACGAAACTGATGGCTTTCGCCAGATCGGCCCACATGCCGATGTGCAACAACAACTGGTAGATGCCGAAGTCGACACCGGCCGAGAGCACGCCGAACCCCACGAAACGCACGGCCTGGTCGACCAGGCCACGACGGGTCGACTCGGCGCTGGGCGGCTCGGCCGACGATGACCTGGCGGTGTACGGCTCGGCCGACGATGATCCGGCTCCGGCTGGCGTCGATCCGGCGCCGGCTGGGCCGGCCGACGATGATGGCGGGTCCGTTGCCGGCTCGGTCTCCGCCCGGCCGGACGACGGTCCAGTCGACGCCTCGGTCGATGCCACCATGCCACATCCTTCGGTTCGCTGACTTGAGTTATCCACAGGCACCCCGGTCTGTCCACACCCCAAGTCTGTCCACAGCCCCGCAGTCGGCGCACCCGAGGATGATCGCGAAACCGATGGACTGGGGTCTGAGGGGGCGCCCCTGGCCGGGCGATGGTTTGACCGGGGTTTCGGGCCGGGCTGGTTCCTGCGGGCTGGACTCGTGCCTGCGGGTGGGCTGGGAGCATGGACTGGTTCGGGACGGCTGTTGGGCCCGGTATCAGGTCGGGGCGCCGCCTGCCGCGTGGTGTTCGTCCTGGGGTTGTCCAGGGTCGGGTCGGCGGTCCTGGACCATGGTAGGGCAGCGCTACCGATAGCATCGACGCGGTGGAACGTGTTCACACAAGACTGCTGTCCGGCTGGGGCCGGACCTCGCCCACGTCCGCGACCGTGGTTGTGCCGCGTGTCGCCGATGACGTCGTCGCGGCCATCCGGGCGGCCGGCGAACGTGGTGTGCTGGCGCGCGGTCTCGGCCGATCCTACGGCGATCCGGCGCAGAACTCCGGTGGCGTTGTCATCGACATGACCGGGCTGGACCGGATCCACGATGTCGACGTCGACGCGGCCACGGTCACCGCGGACGCCGGGGTGAGCCTGGACACGCTGATGCGGCGGCTGCTGCCGGACGGCCTCTGGCTGCCGGTGCTCCCCGGCACCCGGCAGGTGACCGTCGGCGGCGCGATCGGGTCGGACGTGCACGGCAAGGCCCATCACGCGGTCGGCAGTTTCGGCAACCACGTCCTCGCCATGGACATCGCGACGGCCGACGGTGCCGTGCACACGCTCACGCCGGACGGCGAGCGGTCCGAGCTCTTCTGGGCCACTGTCGGCGGCATGGGCCTGACCGGTGTCGTGCTGCGGGCGACGTTGCGGCTCGACCGGGTCGAGAGTGCCTACTTCCTCGTCGACACCGAGCAGATCGACAGCCTGACCGAGCTGATGGACCGCCAGTCGGTGGGCGACGAGAACTACGTCGAGTCCGTGTCCTGGTTCGACGCGGTGACCACCGGCCCACACCTCGGCCGCGGCATCCTCACCAGGGCGAACCACGCGCGCCTCGACGACCTGCCGGCGAGGCTGCGGCGCGAACCGCTCAAGTTCGATGCCCCGCAACTGCTGACCGTGCCGAACGTGTTCCCGCCGGGCATGCTGAATCGCTTGACCGCCAAGGTGTTCAGCGAGCTGTGGTATCGGAAGTCGCCGAGCCGGGCCGGTTCCGTGCAGAACATCACGCAGTTCCTGCACCCGCTGGACATCCTGGGTGAGTGGAACCGGGCCTACGGGCCGCACGGGTTTCTGCAGTACCAGTTCGTGGTGCCGTTCGGCGCCGATGACGTGATCCGTCAGGTGGTCCACCTGGTCGCCGAGTCCGGGCATGTCTCGGCACTGAACGTGCTGAAGCGGTTCGGCGCCGGCAATCGGGCACCGATGTCGTTTCCGATGCCGGGATGGACGCTGTGCGTGGACTTCCCGGTACGACCGGGGCTGCACGCGCTCTGTGACCGGCTCGACGAACTGGTGCTGGGCGCAGGCGGACGGCTTTACCTCGCCAAGGAGTCCCGTACCACGGCGGACGCCCTGCACCAGATGTATCCCCGGATCGACGAGTGGCGCAAGGTCCGCGCGTCCGTCGATCCCACCGGAATGTTCCGCTCCGACATGTCCAGAAGGCTGGCACTGTGATCGACGCCGTTGGCAATCCCCAGTCCCTGCTGCTGCTCGGCGGCAGTTCCGAGATCGGCGTCGCGGTCGCGGCGACGTTCGCCAGGAGCCGGCCGTTGCGGGTGGTGCTGGCCGGCCGGCCGGGTGCGCGGCTGGACGCGGCCGCGGATCGGTTGCGGGACAACGGATGCACCGTCAGCGTGCTGCCGTTTGACGCGCGGGCGCCGGAAACGCATGCCGAAATCGTCGACAAGGCGTTCGCGGACGGCGATATCGACGTGACACTGGTGGCGTTCGGCGTACTGGGCGACCAGGAGACCGCCTGGACCGATGTCGACGCCGCGCGGGAACTGGCCGAGGTGAACTACGTCGGTGCGGTGACGGTTGGTGTCGCGGTGGCCGACCGCCTGCGGAAACAGGGGCACGGGGCGCTGGTCGCACTGTCCACTGTGGCCGCCGAACGGCCACGTCGGTCCAACTTCGTCTACGGCTCGACAAAGGCCGGCCTGGACGCCTTCTACACCGGACTGACCGAGGCGCTGCGGCCCACCGGCGTGCGGGTCAGCGTGGTGCGGCCCGGCTTCGTGCACACCAGGATGACCGAGGGGCTCAAGGCCGCGCCGCTGTCGCAGACGGCACAACAGGTGGCCGACGTGGTCGTGGACACCGTGCGCCGGCGCCGGGAACAGGCATGGGCGCCGGCACAGCTACGCTGGGTGATGTCCGTCCTGCGACACCTGCCGCGCGCGGTGTTCCGACGCCTACCAGTCTGAACGGCGCCGGTCTGAACGGCGCCGGTCTGCGACCCGCTACAGCACCGAGTGCGGATAGGTCGGCTTCGGGTTGAAGCGGATGCCCTCGACCACCTTGCGGAACAGCTCGATCCGCAGGCCCCACGGGATGCTGCCGCGCATGGTGCCGGTGGCCAGGCGGCCGAGGAACTTCAGGAAGGCACCTACGCCCTGGTGGTGCAGGCGGAAGGACGTCTCGTTGCGCACGCCGTAGCGGAACTTCCACAGGTTCGCGGCCGTCACGTCGGCGAAGTTCACGCCCCGGTTGACGCCCATGTCGTGCACGACGACGCTGCTCAGCACCTGCACGCCGGGGCCGTCCTTGGTGACCCGCAGGGTGTACTCCTGGTCGTCGAACCAGATGAAGTACTCCTTCAGCGGCAGCCCGTACCGGGTCAGCACGCGCCGGGGGAACAGCACCGACACGAACGAGCAGTGCGTGACCAGCACCGCCTCCTGGCCGCGGGCCAGCAGCCTGCCCCAGTCCCACGTGGTGCCTGGGTTGTTCATCTCGCAGATCTCGCCGTCGATGAACTTGACCACCGAGCACGCGTACGGCAGCGACATGCCCATCGACTCCTCGGCCTTGGCCAGACCGACCTGCAGTTCCTCCAGGGCGTCCCGGTTCGGGTAGCAGTCGTCGTCCATGATCCAGACGAAGTCGGCGCCCAGTTCGTAGCCGCGGGCCATGCCGGCCGCGAAACCGCCCGCGCCGCCGATGTTCGCCGGCAGCGTGTGCACGATCACGCGGTCGTGGTCGGTGTAGCGCGCCAGCACCTTCTCGGTGCCGTCGGTCGACGCGTTGTCAACCACGATGATCCAGTCCGGCAACTGCGTCTGGGCCAGCAGGCTGTCCAGCACCGTGCCGAGCTTGTCCTTGCGGTTGTACGTGACGACGACGGCGGCGACAGTGCTCAACGCATCCATCCTTGGTAGAGCTCGCGGGTCCACGAGCGGGCATCGGGCAGGCGGGCGAACGCGGCGGCCTTGACGACCTGTTCGTCCAGCCACTTCTTGCGCAGGTCGGCCGAGGTCATCATGGCGACGACGCTCGTGGTGGCGGCGTGCAGGAACGGGTACGGGTGCCGTGGGCACAGCAGGTCGGTGGCGATGAGGGACGCCTGCGAGCCGACATCGGTGGACACCACCGGCACACCCGCGGCCGTGGCCTCGAACGACGTGAGCGTGAGGCCCTCGTTGTCCGACGAGATGACCAGCACGTCGGCCTCGGCCAGGGTCCTGGCCACCGGGATCTCCGGGCTGCGCACCTCGAGCACGTCACCGAGGCCGTAGCGGGCGCACAGCGAGCGCACCTCGTTGCCCAGTTCGCCGTCGCCGTGCATGACGAACCGGACCTTGCCCGGCGCGGCCCGGCGCAGCCGCGCGGCCAGTTGGAGGAACAGGTACGGGCGCTTCTGCTGGGTGAACCGGCCGACGAACGCCACGGTGAACGGGTCGTCGTCGGCCCGGCCGCGGTCGACCGACGCGATGTCCGAACCGGTCAGGTTGGCCAGCGTGGCCAGCTTGATCTTCGCCGGCGGCATGCCCTGCTGGCCCAGCAGGTAGTCACGCAGCGCGGGCGAGATGACGTGGTGCACGTCGATCACGTTGGACAGCCGGGCGGCGATGTCGACGAAGCCGCCGGTCCGCCATTCCAGGATGTGCAGCGAGTCGACCACCGGGATGTCCGGCCGCTGCGCCTTGAGCCATGGCAGGCGCTGGTAGAGCCAGGTGTTGTGGTGGATATGGACGCCGCGGATGTCGAAGTTGGCCAGCAGCCCGCTGAGGAGTTCCGCGTCGGCGGCCGGGTCGAGAGGCTGTGTCAGCGGGACGACCACCGCGTCGGCCAGCTCGGGCCGGGTGATCCACGGGTGCGCGGACGTGCGGTCGGTGACGACGATCGGTGTGAGGCCGGCCTCGGCGGCGATCCGGACGGTGTCCAATGCCCAGCGCTCCGCGCCGCCCAGTTCCAGCCAGTGCAGGCCGAACAGCACGGCGGCCGGGCGATCGACAGGTACCCCGGTGACACCGTGCGCCAGGTCGATCGCGGGCTTGCGGGGCAGCGTGGTCGCCCGCGACTGCCGTTCCAGCAGGTCGGTGCGGTACTGACGGAGCGCGTCGAACGGGATCGGCGCCAGGAAGCGCGCCGCCTTGCGGGCGCGGCTGGCGACGGTCGGGTGCTTGCCGTAGAGGTGCTCGTACTCGGGCGGCCCGCCGACGTCGACCACGAGATCGGCCAGCCCGGCCACCGGGGTGGCACCGACCGGCGGGCGGGCGGTGGACAGCAGGACGACGGAGCCGACCACCTCGCGGTCGTCCGGCCACTCGATGCGGTGCACCTTGCGGTCGGTCAGCGCGGGCGGCGAGCCGGTGGGGCCGCGCAGCACGGTCAGCCTGATCGTGCGGCCGGGCTGGCACAGGGCGTGAAAGGTGGCCGCACCGATGACCAGCCGCCGTTCGCGCTCGTCCAGCGGCCCCGAGGCGCCGTCGAGGCTGACACCGGCCTCGTCCAGTAGTTCGAACACGGCCGCCGGGCGCTGATTCGCAGTCTTGTCGTCCACGTCTTCTCAGGCTGGGTCGATCGACGCTCGTCGACTGACGAGCCGGACAGGTCGGCGTTCCGGTTGCCATCGGCCCCTACGACACCGGAGAGATCATCGGTGGAACGCCAGGGCCAGGGTAGCGAACCGGCACTTCCGGCCGCACGGCATCCCAGGGTATCGGGCGGCCGGCATGCCGCGTCGGGCAGCGTGGGCAGATGATCGGGAGGCTGATCGGTATGACGACGAAAGACACTGATCGTGCTCGGCTACAGTCCCATCCATGCCTGAGTCAGATCCTGGCACCTCTGCGCGGTTCGTCTCCCCCAAGGGTGAGATCCTGCCGCTGACCGGGCTGCGGATCGTCGCGGCACTCTGGGTCGTGGTGTTCCACGTTGGGGGCAACATCCACACCGAGTGGCCGGCACTCGGGCACGTCCTGTCGCCGATCCTCGCCCACGGCGACCTCGGTGTCGACCTGTTCTACGCGCTGAGCGGCTTCGTGCTGACCCTGAACTACGCGGACCGGATCGGCCGCAGGCTGTCCAGGGCCCTCACCGCCAACTTCATCTGGGCCAGGTTGTCCAGGGTCTGGCCGGTGTTCTTCGTGACGCTGTGCATCGCGGGCGCGTGGCACGGCGCGTTGATCGCAGCGCACAGCCATGACCCGGTCGCGGTTCGCGACTTCTCCGCGCTCAGCTTCCTGCGCCAGTTCACCCTCACCGTGTTGTGGACGTCCGCCGACAACAACCGGCTGACCTGGGACGGGCCGGCCTGGTCGGTCAGCGCGGAATGGCTGGCGTACCTGTTGTTCCCGATCATCGCCCTGTTGCTGATACGGCTCGCTCGGGTCGCCACCGCGCGTCAGTTGTTGGTGTTCGGCCTGTTCGCGGTCTTCCCCGTGGTGCTGTTCGGCATCGTGGGGAAGGGCCTGTACGGCACGTCGTACATGTGGCTGCTCCGGATACTCGGCGAGTTCCTGGCCGGCTCCTTCGCCTGTCTGGCCGCGCGGCGGATCGTGCGCACGGCCCGCGTCGGCCGGATCGCGTCGTGGTGGAGCGCGCTGCTGATCCTGGCCACGATCGGCATCCTCTACGGCAGCCACCTCGTCAAGCACCCACAGCTTTCCGTGCTCGTGGTGCCGCTGTTCGCGCCGCTGCTGCTCGCGCTGTCGCTGGCCGACGGCGGCATCGCGCGGACGCTGTCCACCAAAGCATTCGTGCTGGGCGGCCACTTCTCCTACAGCGTGTATCTGGTGCACATGCTGATGGTCGAGCCGATCTGGTGGGCACAGTCGGAATGGCCTGGGGTTCTCGGCGACGGGCGTCCGATGTTCGACGTGCTGCTGGCACTGGTCCCGGTGTTCGCCTGTGTCGGCGGCTACTGCATGTGGCGATGGGTCGAGGAACCGGCGCGCCGGACGATGCGCGCGATGGTCAACCTACGGCCGGCCGCCGCGAACGGAGCGACGCCCGACGCCCCGGTGGCCAGCGCCGACGGGCAACGCGAGACCGCGCCGCCGCTGTCCCATCAGCGCGCCACGGAACCGGTGTGATCATCCACCCGCTCGGCACACTGCCCGGAAAGGCAACCGCGGTATGAGTTACGTCGTCGATCTGTACGCGGTGCTCCTCGTACTGCTGTTCGTGCCGGGCCTGCTGGTCGGCGCTGCGGCCGGGCTGCGCGGCTGGCTGCTGGCGGCCTGCGCGCCGGTACTGACCTACGGCGTGATCGCGATGGGCGGACCGATCGCGCCTGCGATCTTCGGCCGATGGTCGGTCGGGGTGTTCGCGCTGACCACCGTCGTGGTGGCGCTGGTCCTGTTCGGCGTCCGGCTGGTGGCACGGCGCTGGCAGGGCGGCACGCTGCGGGTCGGCGACGGCGATCTGACGCCGTGGCAGCGCTGGCAGCACCTGACCACCGCCGGCGCGATCGTGGTGACGGCGGCCATCGGCATCGTGGTGGTCGCACGCGCCACCGCGAACTTCACCGACGTGCACCAGTTCTGGGACGCGCAGTTCCACTCCAACGCGGTGCGGTTCATCGCAGAAACCGGCCAGTCGCAGCCGAGCGCGCTGCGGGCCATCGATGACCCGACCATGCAGAGCTTCTACTACCCCAACGCTTTCCATGTGCTGATGGCATCGGCACACCTGCTGGTGAGCGGCTCGATCAGCACACTGCTCAACGTGCAGGCCGGACTACAGGCCGGGATCTTCGCGCTCGGCGTCGTCACGCTCGTCCGGACGGTCGGCGGCCGGCCGATGCTGGCCGTGTCGGTCGGTGTCGCGGCCGGCATGTTCTCCGCGTTTCCCTTCGACATGGCCTTCTTCGGCCCGCTCTGGCCGTTCGCGACCGGGGTGTCGATGGTACCGGCGTTCATGGCGCTGTTCGTCCACATGGTGAAGGTCCGGCATCCGGTGCTCGTGGTGGCGGTCGCGCTCGGCATGTGCGGCATGGCGTTGGTGCACAGCAGCATCGCGGTCACCGTGGTGATCTTCGCGGTGTGCTTCGTGGTGCAGCGCTGGGTCACCGCGCGCCGGATACCGATTCCGGAGCTGGTCGTCGTGGCGACGTCCGGCGTGCTGGCCGCCTTCTACGTGCTGCCGCAGTTGCTCTCCGCAGCCGGCAACACCTCGGTGTCGGCCTTCCAGTACCCGTACTACGGACCGCCGGCGGACGCCCTCGGTGAGTTGCTGTTCCTGTCCCATCCCCAGTCGTCGCCGCAGGTGTGGTTGGTACTGGCGATGGTGCTGGGCCTGGTGCGGCTGCGGCAGCTCGGCAGGAACCTGGGATGGTGGCTGGCCGGTGGCGTGATCTTCTCGGGTCTCTTCGTGATCTCCACGTCCTTCAAGGGGCCGTTCTACCAGTCGTTGACCGACATCTGGTGGGACGACCGGTGGCGCTTCGCGGCGCTGGTCGCGCTGTCGATGGTGGTGCTCGCGGGGCACGGCATCGTGGTGGCCCGCGATCTGCTGCTCAAGCTGATGCGTACCCTGCCGGAGTTGGCGACGCCTCGGACTCGGGTGGCGATGGCCGGCGTCGTGTTGCTGCTGTTGGCCGGCCTGACCAAGGGCATGTACGTCGGCCGCAACACCCTGGTGGTGGCCGGCGCGTACACCAACGGCCCCACGGTGTCGAAACTGGAACTCGAAGCGATGAGCGAACTGCCGTCCATCGTGCACCCCGGCGCCCTGGTGATGAACGACTCGGCCGACGGCTCGCCGTGGATGTTCTCGCTGGACGGGGTGGTCCCGGTGTTCCCGGTCCCATGGAACGCCACGCCGTCCGCGGCGGAGGTCGGTGCCGACCGCCACAATCTGTATCTCCACTTCAACCAGCTCGACACGAACCCGAACATCAGGGCCGCCGTGGAGCGTCTGAAGATCACCTACGTCTATGTCGGCACCGGCTTCGTCGCGCCCGGTATCACGCGGCAGCCGGGCCTGGTCGGGCTCAACCACGTGAAGTCGCTGATCCTGGTGTACTCCAACGACGACGCGCAGATCTACCGCATCGACCTCGGTGTGCACCTGACCGCCGGCAGCACCCCCTGACCGCCCGGCACGTCGTCGTCATCGGCGGCGGCATCGTCGGCCTCGCGGTCGCCAGGGAACTGGCCGGGCGGGGTGACCGCGTGACCGTGTGCGAGAAGGAGCCCGACTGGGCGGCGCACCAGACCGGTCACAACAGCAACGTCGTGCACGCCGGCCTGTACTACCAGCCGGGCTCGCTCAAGGCACGCATGTCGGTGGCCGGCAACGCGAGCATGGTGGCGTTCGCGCGGGCCAACGGGGTACCGGTGAACGTGTGCGGCAAGCTCGTCGTCGCCACGTCGGAGGCCGAGCTGCCCGGCCTGCGGGCGCTGGCCGACCGCGCCGACGCCAACGGCGTGCCGACGAAGCTGATCACCGCGGGCGAGGCACGGGAGCACGAGCCGCACGTGTCGTGCTTGGCGGCGCTGCACGTACCGAGCACGGCCGTCATCGACTTTCCCGCCGTCTGCCGGGCACTGGTGGACTTGCTGGCGAACGCGGACCTCCGGCTGAACACGCCGGTGCTCGGCATCCGGCCGGGGGCTGCCGGCGGCGTC
The DNA here is from genome assembly GCA_036269975.1 of Pseudonocardiaceae bacterium. Taxonomy (GTDB): domain Bacteria; phylum Actinomycetota; class Actinomycetes; order Mycobacteriales; family Pseudonocardiaceae; genus DATEPR01. The sequence goes on from DATBDL010000070.1 coordinate 18,994, forward strand.
GAAGTCGCCACATCGGACGGTGTCCTGCGGGCGAACGCCGTGGTCAACTGCGCGGGTCTGCACGCCGACCGGATCGCACGGCTGGCCGGCCGGCGACCGGCCGTGACCATCGTGCCGTTCCGCGGCGAGTACCACGAACTGCGGCCGGCTGCGCGCGACCTGGTGCGCGGCCTGATCTATCCGGTACCGGACGCGACACTGCCGTTCCTGGGCGTGCACCTGACCCGGATGCTGGACGGGAGCGTGCACGCCGGGCCGAACGCGGTACTGGCACTGCGCCGCGAGGGCTACCGGTGGATCGACGTGTCCGCGCGGGACCTGGCCGAGGTCCTCCGCTTTCCCGGCACGTGGCGACTGGCAAGGCGCTTCACGCGCACCGGCGTGGACGAGGTGCTGCGATCGTTCTCCCGGCGCCGGTTCGCCGGCAGCCTGGCCCGACTGGTACCCGAGATCACGACGGCCGACCTGGTGCCCGCGGGATCGGGTGTCCGTGCCCAGGCACTGCTGCCGGACGGCTCGCTGGTGACCGACTTCCTGATCGAGCGTGCACCCGGCCAGGTACACGTGCTCAACGCGCCGTCACCGGCCGCGACCAGCGCGCTGGAGATCGCCGGCTACGTGGCCGACCAGGTCGCCGCGGTTGCCTGATCGGGCAGTCC
>DATBDL010000071.1:0-16383 GCA_036269975.1 Pseudonocardiaceae bacterium
CAGAACTCGGGTCCCGGCTGCTGCAGCGGTTGGCCGACGACGTCGCCGAACTGGGCTTCGTCGAGGCATCGCCGAAGCTGGACGGCCGCAACATGATCATGGTGTTGGCGCCACACAAGAACCTGCAGAAACCGCAGCAACCGCGTGCGAAGACCCATCAGGACGGCATCGACGGTGCCGACGCCGCGGACGTTGCCGAAGCCGAGCTCACAGCGACCGCGGACACGGTCGAGGGCCAGCAGTGATCATCCGGGCGCCGGCAGGGGCCGGTGCCCGGAATCACGAATCGAGTTGCCACGAAACATGGGTGGCCGCCGTACGCGCTGTCACATGAACGGCGCCGCGTAAACGGCGTCCCACAACGATGAGGACGAACATGCCGAAGAACAAGACGCACAGCGGAGCCAGCAAGCGCCTCAAGGTCACGAGCTCCGGCAAGGTGCTGCGCCAGCAGACAGGTCTGCGCCACCGGCTGGAGAAGAAGTCCAGCAAGGAGACCCGCGCGCTGTCCGGCACCGTCGAACTCGCCAAGAGCGACGTCAAGCGCGCCAAGCGCCTGCTCGGTCTGTAACGCCGACCGACCCGTTCGCACCCTTCTTGCACACCGGGGCGCTCCCCGCCCCACGAGACCGGACAGGATTTTCCCGTGGCACGCGTGAAGCGGGCGGTCAACGCCCAGAAGAAGCGCCGCACCACCCTGGAGGCGGCCAGCGGTTACCGCGGCCAGCGTTCGCGGCTGTACCGCAAGGCGAAGGAGCAGATGCTCCACTCGCTCAACTACGCCTACCGGGACCGCAGGGCGCGCAAGGGTGACTTCCGCCAGCTCTGGATCACCCGTATCAACGCGGCGGCCCGCCAGAACGGCATCACCTACAACCGCTTCATCCAGGGCCTGAAGGGCGCCGGCATCGAGGTGGACCGCAAGATCCTCGCCGAGTTGGCCGTCAGCGACCCGACCGCGTTCACCGCGCTGGTCGACCTGGCCCGTGAGCACGCGGGCGCGCAGGGCAGCCAGGACTGATCCTTTCGGGCACGCACACGAACATGAACAGCCGACCCGTGGCAGCTCCGTTCACCGAGCGGACGCCACGGGTCGTCGCCGCGCGGCGCCTGACCCGGCGTGCCGGCCGCACCGAGACCGGCCGGTTCCTGGCCGAGGGCGCGCAGGCGGTGCGCGAGGCGTTGGCCTACGGCGTCGTGCACGAGTTGTTCGTCACAGCGGCCGCCCGTGAGCGCAACGACGACCTCGTCCGCGCCGCCAGGGTGCCGGTGTCCGACGTGACGGAGAAGGCAGCGGCCGCGATGTCGGAAACCGTGACGCCGCAAGGCATCCTCGCGGTCTGCGACCTCGTCGACCAGCCGGTCGACGCCGCGCTCGGCGAGCATCCCATGTTGATCGCGGTGTTGTGCGGGATCGCCGATCCCGGCAATGCCGGCACGGTGCTGCGGGTCGCGGACGCGGCCGGCGCGGATGCCGTGCTGTTCGCCGGGGACACCGTCGATCCGCACAACGGCAAGTGCGTACGCGCGTCCGCTGGCAGCTTGTTCCACCTGCCGGTGGCGAGAACTCGGCACGCCGCCGAGGCACTGGCCGCGTGCCGAGCCGCCGGTCTCGACCTGATCGCGGCGGACGGCCACGCGGACGACGATCTCGACACGGCCGCTGACCTGGACCGACCAACGGCCTGGGTGTTCGGCAGCGAGGCGCACGGCCTGCCGCCCGAGATCAGCTCCCTGAGCGATCGATCGCTGCGCGTACCCATCCACGGCAAGGCGGAGAGCCTCAACCTGGCCGCCGCGGCCGCCGTCTGCCTGTACACATCCGCCAGTGCGCAGCGATACACCAGACAATCGGGATCGGAACACGTAACTCGAAGGCGACCGACCAGACCGGTCTCGTAGGATCGTTCTACTCGGCACCCGGCCAGCGGTCGGTGCCGTGCGCAGACCAGGCACACCAGGCGGCCACATCGGTGGTCATCGGCCAGTCCAGGAGTTGTTCAGCACCATGTCCGGAGCAAACGATCCGTACGACCCCAAAGAGGTCGCGGCCCTCGCGCCGGAGACCCTGCTGTCCGCGGTGAAACTGGCCGACGAGGCGTTCGCCGAGGCAGGCGACCTGGACCTGCTCTTCGAACGCCGGTCGGCGCATCTCGGCGGGCGGTCCGTGGTCATGTTGGGCCGTCGCGAGATCGGCGCGCTGCCGCCGGCCGCCCGTGCCGAGGCGGGCGCGCGGGTCAACGCGGCGGAGGCGGAGATCAAGGCCGCCTACGAACGCCGGCACGCCGAACTGACCGCGCGGCGCGACGAGCGCATGCTGCGCGACGAGGCCGTCGACGTCACGCTGCCGTGGAACCGGATTCCGCGCGGCGCGCGCCATCCGCTGACCACGATCTCGGAGCGGATCGAGGACGTGTTCGTCGGCATGGGCTGGGAGGTCGCCGAGGGGCCCGAGGTGGAGACCGAGTGGTCCAACTACGACGCGCTGAACTTCCGCAAGGACCACCCGGCACGCACCATGCAGGACACGTTCTACGTGGCGCCGGAGGATTCCGGGCTGGTGCTGCGTACGCACACCTCGCCGGTGCAGATCCGGGCCATGCTCACGCGTGACCTGCCGCTGTACGTGGTGTGCCCCGGCCGCACGTTCCGCACTGACGCGCTCGACGCCACCCACACCCCGGTGTTCCACCAGGTCGAGGGCATCGCGATCGACAAGGGCCTGACCATGGCCCACCTCAAGGGCACGCTGGACGCCTTCGCACGCGCGATGTTCGGCGGAAGCGCCAGAACCCGCCTGCGGCCGTCGTTCTTCCCGTTCACCGAGCCCTCCGCCGAACCCGACGTGTGGTTCGAGGCGAAGAAGGGCGGGCCGGGCTGGGTCGAGTGGGGCGGCTGCGGCATGGTCAACCCGAAGGTGCTCGTCGCGTGCGGCATCGACCCGGACGTGTACTCGGGGTTCGCGTTCGGCATGGGCATCGAGCGCACCCTGATGTTCCGCACCGACATCCCGGACATGCGGGACATGATCGAAGGCGACGTGCGGTTCACCACCGCGTTCGGAACGGAGGCTTAGGCCGGTGCGTGTACCCGTTAGCTGGCTGACCGAACGGCTGGAACTGCCCGCCTACGACGACGGCGTCTCGCTGGCCGACCGCTTCGCGGAGGCTTTCACCCGCGTGGGCATCGAGGTCGAGGAGGTCACCGCGCTCGGCGACGTGATCGGCCCGCTCGTGGTCGGCAGGGTGGTCGAGATTGAGGAGCTGACCGGTTTCAAGAAACCGATCCGCTACTGCCAGGTGCAGGCCGGACCCGATGACGACTCGATCCGCGGCATCGTCTGCGGTGCCACGAACTTCGTCGAGGGCGACCTCGTCGTCGTGGCCGTGCCCGGCGCGGAACTGCCAGGTGGCTTCAAGATCGCCGCACGCAGGACCTACGGCCACACCAGCGACGGCATGATCTGCTCCGTCCGCGAACTCGGCATCGGTGACGACCACCATGGCATCCTGGTGCTGCCCACCGGCACCGCCAGCCCCGGCGACGACGCGATCGAACTGCTGGAGCTGGCCGACACCGTGATGGACCTGGCCATCACGGCCGACCGGGGCTACGCGTGGTCGGTGCGCGGCCTGGCGCGGGAACTGGCCTGTGCGTTGGACATCGGCTTCCGCGACCCGACCGCGATCGAGATCCCGGCGGCCGAGGGCGAAGCATGGCCGGTGCACATCGAGGACATCTATGGCTGTCCCCGGTTCGTCGCCCGGCGCGTGACCGGCATCGACCCGACTGCGCCGACACCGCTGGCCATCCGGCGCCGCCTGATGCTGGCCGGTATCCGGTCGATCTCGCTGGCCGTCGACGTCACCAACTACGTGATGCTGGAAACCGGCCAGCCACTGCACGCGTTCGACACGTCGTCGTTGCGCGGCAACATCGTCGTCCGACGTGCCACCGAAGGCGAGAAGCTGACCACGCTGGACGACGTCGACCGCACGCTCGACCCCGACGACCTGGTGGTGGCCGACGAGAGCGGCCCGATCAGCATCGCCGGCGTGATGGGTGGCGCGTCCACCGAGGTCAGCCCGGAAAGCACGGACATTCTCATCGAGGCGGCGAACTGGGAGCCGACGTCGATCGCGCGGACCGCCCGCCGGCACAAGCTGCCCAGCGAGGCGTCCCGGCGGTTCGAGCGTTTCGTCGACCCCGCTGTGCCGCCGGCCGCCACGGAACTGGCGGCACGACTGCTGGCCCGCTACGCGGACGGCGTGATCCAGCCCGGCCGCACCGATGTGGGTCGCCCGGTCCTGCCCGGCCCGGTGACCATGCCGATGGGCCTGCCCGACCGGGTCGCCGGTGTCCGCTACGCGCGGGGCGTCACGGCCCGCCGGTTGCAGCAGATCGGTTGTGTCGTCGAGGTGGACACCGCCGACGACGGCACGCCCCTCGTCACCGCGACGCCGCCGAGTTGGCGCGCCGACCTGACCGATCCCGCCGATCTGGTGGAAGAAGTGTTGCGGCTGGAGGGTTATCACACGATTCCCGCTCAGTTGCCCACCGCGCCGGCCGGTCGCGGGCTGACGCCGTCGCAACGCCGTCGCCGTGCGGTGTCCCGTGCGCTGGCCGAATCGGGTTACGTCGAGGTGCTGCCGTTCCCGTTCGTGTCGCCGAAGGTGTGGGACGACTTCGGGCTGGCGGAGGACGATCCGCGTCGCCGTGAGCTGCTGGTGTTGAACCCGCTGGAGTCCGACGCGCCCCTGATGGCGACCACGCTGCTGCCCGGCCTGCTGGATACCTTGCAGCGCAACGTCTCCCGTGGCTTCACCGACTTGGCGCTCTACCACATCGGCCAGGTCGTGCTGCCGAAGGCCGAGTCGTCCCCCGTACCCGAGGTGGGCGTCGACGGCCGGCCGAGCGATGCCGAGCTGGCCGCGTTGGAGGCGTCGCTGCCCGACCAGCCGGTGCACGTGGCCGTCGTGTTGGCGGGCCACCGGCAGATCCCCGGCTGGTGGGGCAAGGGCGAACCGGCGGTGTGGTCGGACGCGGTCCAGGCCGCGAGGCTGGTGGCCGAGGTGTCCGGTGTCGAGCTGACCGTGGCCGCCGCCGACTACGCGCCATGGCATCCCGGCCGCTGCGCCGCGCTGTCGGTCGACGGGGCCGTCGTGGGCCATGCCGGCGAACTGCATCCGAAGGTGGTCGAGGCGCTCGGCCTGCCGAAGCGGGCGTGTGCGATGGAGCTGGACCTGGACGCGGTGCCGGTGCCGGAAGTGCCTGCGGTGCCGGTCGTGTCGCCGTATCCGCCGGTGTTGCTGGACGTGGCGCTGGTGGTGGACGCCGCCGTGCCGGCCGCCGAGGTGTCCGACGTGCTGCGCACCGGCAGCGGTGCGCTGCTCGAACACCTGGCGCTGTTCGACGTCTACACCGGAGCGCAGGTCGGCGACGGCAAGCGGTCGCTGGCCTACTCGATGCGGTTCCGGGCCACGGACAGGACTCTCACCAGGGACGAGGCCACCGCGGCGCGCGATGCGGCGGTAGCCCTTGCCACGCAACGGTTCGGCGCGGCCCTACGCGCCTGACTGGCTCACATGCCTGAGCGCCTCGCGCGTGAATGGTATGGACAGCTCCTGACATCACGCTGGTCGACGAGCAGGTCAACGCGGACGAGCGGACCACGCTGACGGAATTCCTCGACGCGCACAGGAACTACCTGCTGCACAAGTGCGCCGGCCTGACCGGCGAGCAGTTGGCCCGCCAGTCGGTGCCGCCGTCGACCCTGTCGCTGCTCGGGGGAAACTGTGCGACGAGGCCGTCGCCGGCCACTCGCTGGACGAGACGTTCGCGCACACCAAGTGGGCCGCGATGTCGCTGCGCTGGACTTATCAGCACGTGATCTGCGAGTACGCGCAGCACAACGGCCATGCCGACCTGCTGCGCGAGTGCGTCGACGGCCAGCGCGAGGTGCCCTGATCGGCTCGGATTGATTGAACTTGCACTGTCGTGCATAATCATCCACATGGCAGTGCGGGTCGCGGTGGCGGGCGCGAGCGGTTACGCGGGTGGCGAACTGCTCCGCCTCCTCCTCGCGCATCCAGCCGTCGAGATCGGCGCACTGACCGCCAGCAGCAGCGCGGGCACGCCGCTCGCCGCCCACCAGCCACATCTCGTACCGCTGGCCGACCGCGTCCTGGCCGACACCACGCCGCAGATCCTCGCCGGCCACGACGTCGTCTTCCTCGCCCTGCCGCACGGCCACTCCGCCGAGATCGCGGCGGCCCTCGGCCCGGACACACTCGTCGTCGACTGTGGCGCCGACCATCGGCTGGCCAGCGCGGCGGACTGGACCCGCTGGTACGGCGGCCACCACGCCGGCACCTGGCCCTACGGCCTGCCGGAACTCCCCGGCCGGCGCGCCGAACTGAAGACCGCCCGCCGGATCGCGGTCCCCGGCTGCTACCCGACCGCCGTCAGCATCGCGCTCGCGCCCGCACTCTCTGCCGGGCTCGTCGCGCCGGACGTCCAGGTCGTCGCCGTCAGCGGCACGTCCGGCGCCGGCCGTGCCCCCAAGCCGAACCTGCTGGCATCGGAAGTCCTCGGCTCGGCGTCGGCCTACGGCGTCGGCGGTACCCACCGGCACACCCCGGAAATCGCGCAGAACCTGACCTCGGTCGCGGACACCCCGGTGACCGTGTCGTTCACACCGGTCCTCGTCCCGATGGCCCGCGGCATCCTCGCCACCTGCTCCGCCCCGCTGCTGCCCGGCGTGGACGAAGCGGCGGCACACAAGACCTACCAGGCCGCCTACGCCGACGAGCCGTTCGTGCACCTCCTGCCGGCCGGCACCTGGCCGACGACGGCGGCCACCATCGGCGGCAACGCCGTCCATCTCCAACTCGCCGTCGACACGGAGGCGAACCGCCTGCTCGTCGTGTCCGCCGTGGACAACCTCACCAAGGGCACGGCGGGCGGCGCGATCCAGTCCATGAACATCGCACTCGGCCTTCCGGAAACGACGGGCCTGACGTCGGTGGGGATCGCCCCATGAGCGACCTGCCGGCCGGTTTCCGGTTCGACGGCCCGAACGTGCTGGTCAACGACGGTCCGACGGACATCGCGGGCGGCCGTTTCACCACCGACCCGAGCCCGGACGAACTCTGGACCCGCCAGGTGCTCACCACCGGCCGGCTCCGCGCGCTCGCCTTCGCCGAACCGACGGCGGACTTCGACACCGTGCACGCGATCGCCGAACAGGTCGCGCGGCGGCTCGGCATCGGCGCCGTCGAGGTCGCCGTCTGCCGTGCCGCCCACCCCGAGCCGATTCGCACGGTCGCCGCCGAGTGGAGCGTCGCCGGGTTCACCACCGGCAACGCCACGATCCTGCTCACCGACGCCGTGGTGGACGAAGCGACGCGCGACGCGATCCTGGCCGGCCGTGGCGGCACCGTCCTGCTGATGGCCTCGGGTGCAACCGGCGTTGCCCCGGCGGCACACGAACTCGCAGCCGCCATGAACTCCCCGGTGCACGCGGACGCGGCGCACAAGGCGGTGGTCCTGGTCGAGGCGTTGCCGTGGCTGCAACAGTTCCACGGCGCCGTGGTGGTCGTGAAGTACGGCGGCAATGCCATGATCGACGAGCAGCTCAAGCGGGCGTTCGCGCAGGACATGGTGTTCCTGAAGCTGGTCGGCCTGCACCCGGTCGTCGTGCACGGCGGCGGCCCGCAGATCACCGCGATGCTGGACCGGCTCGGCATTGCGGGCGAGTTCACCGGCGGCCTGCGCGTCACAACGCCGGAAACCATGGACGTCGTCCGGATGGTGCTGGTCGGCCAGGTCGGCCGCGAGCTCGTCGGCCTGATCAACCAGCACGGCCCCTACGCCGTCGGCATCTCCGGCGAGGACGCGCACCTGTTCACCGCGCGCCGCCGGCCGGCCATTGTGGACGGTCAGCCGGTGGACATCGGCCTGGTGGGAGACGTCGTCGCCGTCAATCCGGCCGCCGTGCTGGACATTGTGCGGGCCGGCCGTATTCCGGTGGTGTCCACCGTGGCGCCCGACGCGGACGGCCTCGTGCACAACGTGAACGCCGACACGGCGGCGGGTGCGCTCGCCGTAGCGCTGAACGCGGCGAAGCTCGTCGTGCTGACCGACGTCGAGGGCCTCTACGTCAACTGGCCGGACCCTTCGTCGCTGCGGCACGAGATCCGCGCGGCCGAACTGGCGACGATGCTGCCGGGCCTGGCCAGTGGCATGGTGCCCAAGATGGAGGCGTGCCTGCGCGCGGTGCGTGGCGGCGTGGCGCGGGCGCACGTCATCGACGGCCGGCTGGCCCATTCGCTGCTGCTGGAGGTCTTCACCACCCGAGGTGTGGGGACCATGGTGCTGCCGGACGAGGACGAGGAGTGAGCGACGCCGTGACTGTACAATCCAATGTGGACGGCCAGGCCCGCTGGCGCTCGGTGTTCATGGACAACTACGGCACCCCGAACCTGACGCTGGTGCGCGGCGACGGACCGTACGTCTGGGACGCCGACGGCAACCGCTACCTCGACCTGGTCGCCGGCATCGCGGTCAACGTGCTCGGCCACGCCCATCCGGCCGTCGTCGCCGCCGTGACCGAGCAGATCGCCGTACTCGGCCACACGTCGAACCTCTACGTCAACCCGGTCGCGGTCGAGCTGGCCGAGTTGCTGTTGGACGTGACCGGCGTCGCCGGCAAGGTGCTGTTCTGCAACTCCGGCGCCGAGGCGCTGGAAGCCGCTTTCAAGATCAGCCGGTTGACCGGCCGCGACCAGGTCGTCGCGTGCGAGGGCGCGTTCCACGGCCGCACCATGGGCGCGCTGGCCCTGACCGGCCAGCCACCCAAGCGCACCCCGTTCGAACCGCTCGCCCCCGGCGTCACGCACGTCCCCTACGGCGACGTCCCGGCGCTCGATGCGGCCGTCAGCGACAGGACAGCCGCCGTGTTCCTGGAACCCGTGCTCGGCGAGGGCGGCGTCGTGCCGGCCCCGCCCGGCTACCTGGCCGCCGCCCGCGAGATCACCAGCCGCCACGGCACCCTGTTGGTCCTGGACGAGGTGCAGACCGGTCTCGGCCGGCTCGGCACGTGGTTCGCCTTCCAGCAGGCCGGCATCACGCCGGACCTGATCACGCTGGCCAAGGGCCTCGGCGGCGGCCTGCCGCTGGGTGCCGTGATCGGCGTCGGTGCCGCCGGCGACCTGTTCGGACCCGGCCAGCACGGCACCACGTTCGGCGGCAACCCGGTCTGCTGCGCCGCCGGCATCGCCGTCCTGCGCACGATCGCCGCCGACCGGCTGGCCGAGCACGCGGCCGTGATCGGCAAGGAGATCGCGCACGGCGTGGAAGCCCTGCACCACCCGTTGGTGAGTGGCGTGCGCGGCAGCGGCCTGTTGCTGGGCATCACGTTGCGCGAACCGGTCGCGGCCACCGTCGCGGCGGCGGCGCAACAAGCCGGCTACCTCGTCAACCCTGTCCAACCGGACGTGCTCCGACTCGCTCCGCCGCTGGTGATCGACCACGACCAGGCCCACGACTTCGTCACCGCGCTGCCCGTCGCGCTCGACTCGGCGCTGGCGCAGGAGGAGAACTAGCGATGCCACGCCACTTCCTGCGTGACGACGACCTCGACCCCGGCGAGCAGGCCGAGGTACTGGATTTGGCCGTCGACATGAAGGCCGACCCGCTCGGCTACCCGGTGCTGGCCGGCAAGTCGGTCGCCGCGATCTTCGAGAAGAACTCCACCCGCACCCGGCTGTCCTTCGACGTCGGCATCCACCAGCTCGGTGGCCACCCGATCATCGTGGACGGCCGTACCATGCAGCTCGGCCGCGAAGAGTCCATAGAGGACACGGCGCGGGTGCTGTCCCGCTACGTGGACGCCGTGGTGTGGCGGACGTTCGCGCAGCCGAGGATCGCCGCGATGGCGTCGGCGGCGAGCATTCCGGTGATCAACGCGCTGACCGACGAGTTCCACCCGTGCCAGGTGCTCGCCGACCTGCAGACCATCCGCGAGCGGCACGGCCGCCTCGCCGGTCTCACGGTGACCTACCTCGGCGACGGCGGCAACAACATGGCGCACTCCCTGCTGCTCGGCGGCGCAACTGCGGGGCTGCACGTCCGGATCGTGTCGCCCGCCGGTTTCCAGCCGCACCAGAACGTGGTGCTGGACGCCAAGCACCGCGCCGCGGACACCGGTGGCAGCGTCACCCTGTTGACCGATCCACGGGCCGCCGTCGACGGCGCCGACGTGCTGGCCACCGACACGTGGACGTCGATGGGGCAGGAGAACGACGGCCGCGACCGGGTCAGCCCGTTCCGCCCGTTGCAGGTCAACGCCGATCTGGTCGCCAGGGCCGCTCCCGGCGCGATCGTCCTGCACTGCCTGCCGGCCCACCGTGGCTGGGAGATCACCGACGAGATCCTGGACGACCCGGTCAGCGCGGTCTGGGACGAGGCGGAGAACCGGGTGCACGCGCAGAAGGCGCTGCTCACCTGGCTGGTGGAGCGATCATGAGCATCTCGACCGGATCGAGCAGGGTCGCCCGCCAGGCCCGGATCGTGGAACTGGTGTCCCGGATGGCGATCCGCAGCCAGACCGAACTCGCGCGACTGCTGGCGTCCGAGGGCGTCGACGTCACGCAGGCCACCCTCTCCAGGGACCTGGACGAACTCGGCGCCGTGAAACTGCGCGGCGCGGACGGCGGTGCCCCCGTCTACGTGATCCCCGAGGACGGCAGCCCGGTCCGTGGCATCCAGGGCGGCACGTCCCGCCTCGCCCGCCTGCTCGGCGAGGTGCTGGTGTCCGCGGACGGCTCGGCCAACCTGACGGTCCTGCGAACTCCGCCCGGTGCGGCGCAGTTCCTCGCCAGCGCCATCGACCGGGCAGCACTGCACGAAGTGGTCGGCACCATCGCCGGCGACGACACCGTGATGGTGATCGCACGTGAACCCATGACCGGCCTCGAACTGGCCGATCGCTTCACCACCATGGCCGGCCGGCCAGCGGACTCGCACAGCAAGGAGAACCAGAGTGACTGAACGGGTCGTACTCGCCTATTCGGGGGGCCTGGACACCTCCGTCGCCATCGGGTGGATCGCGCAGGAGACCGGCGCCGAGGTCGTCGCGGTGGCCGTCGACGTCGGCCAGGGCGGCGAGGACATGGACACCATCCGCAAGCGGGCGCTGGCGTGCGGCGCCGTCGAGGCCGTCGTCGCCGACGCCACCGACGAGTTCGCCGAGCAGTACTGCCTGCCCGCGTTGCAGGCCAACGCGCTCTACATGGACCGCTACCCGCTGGTGTCCGCGCTGTCCCGCCCGGTGATCGTGAAGCACCTGGTGCAGGCCGCGATCTACCACGGCGCCACCACGGTCGCGCACGGCTGCACCGGCAAGGGCAACGACCAGGTCCGGTTCGAGGTCGGCATCGGCGCGCTCGCACCGGACCTCAAGGTCGTCGCGCCGGTCAGGGACTACGCGTGGACCCGCGAGAAGGCCATCCTCTGGGCCGAGGAGCGGCACCTGCCGATCGACGTGAACAAGCGCTCGCCGTACTCGATCGACCAGAACGTCTGGGGCCGCGCCGTGGAAACCGGCTTCCTGGAGGACATCTGGAACGCCCCGATCGAGGACGTCTACTCCTACACCCAGAATCCCGCCGAGCCGCGCGATCCCGACGAACTCGTCATCACGTTCGACAAGGGCGTCCCCGTCGCCATCGACGGCGAGACCGTCAGCGTGCTGCACGCGATCGCCGAGTTGAACCGCAGGGCCGGCGCCCAGGGCGTCGGGCGGCTGGACATGGTCGAGGACCGACTGGTCGGCATCAAGAGCCGCGAGGTCTACGAGGCGCCCGGCGCGCTCGCGTTGATCACGGCGCACCAGGAACTCGAGAACGTCACGCTGGAGCGCGACCTCGCCCGGTTCAAGCGGACCGTGGAGCAGCGCTGGGGCGAACTCGTCTACGACGGCCTGTGGTTCTCGCCGCTGAAGGACGCGCTGGACACCTTCGTCGCGCAGACCCAGGAGCACGTCTCCGGTGACATCCGGCTGACCCTGCACGGCGGCCGCGCCGTGGTCACCGGCCGGCGCAGCGACCAGTCGCTGTACGACTTCAACCTGGCCACCTACGATGCCGGCGACACGTTCGACCAGTCTCTCGCCAAGGGCTTCATCCAGCTATGGGGCCTGCCGAGCAAGATCGCTGCCAAGCGCGCCAAGCAGAACGGATAGGCATGTCGGTCCAGAATGGACAGCCGGTCGCCCTGTGGGGCGGCCGGTTCACGTCCGGTCCCGCCGACGCGATGGCGGCGCTGTCCGCGTCGACCCAGTTCGACTGGCGCCTCGCCCGCTACGACATCGCAGGCTCCCGCGCCCACGCACGGGCGTTGCACCGCGCCGGCCTGCTCACCGAGGGCGACCTCGATCGCATGCTGGCGGCACTGGAGCGCCTGGACGCCGACGTCGTGTCCGGCGCGTTCACGCCCACCGTCGCAGACGAGGACGTGCACACCGCGCTGGAACGCGGCCTGATCGAACGGGCCGGTGCCGAACTGGGCGGCCGGCTGCGGGCCGGTCGCTCCCGCAACGACCAGGTCGCCACGCTGTTCCGGATGTGGCTGCGGGACGCCGCCCGCCGGGTCGCGTCCGGTGTCCTCGACGTGGTGGACGCGCTCGTCGGCCACGCGCGAACCCACCCCGACGCCGTGTTGCCCGGCCGCACCCACCTCCAGCACGCCCAGCCGGTCCTGCTCGCGCACCACCTGCTCGCGCACGCGCAGGCGTTGCTGCGCGACGTGTCCCGACTGTCCGACTGGGACAGTCGAACCGCCGTTTCCCCCTACGGTTCCGGTGCTCTGGCCGGCTCGTCGCTCGGGCTGGACCCGGTCGCCGTCGCGAAGGAACTCGGCTTCGACGCGACCGTCGAGAACTCGATCGACGGCACCGCGTCGCGCGACTTCGCCGCAGAAGCCGCGTTCTGCCTCGCCATGCTCGGCGTGAACCTGTCCAGGATCGCCGAAGAAGTGATCATCTGGACCACCGCCGAGTTCCGCTACGCCGTGCTGGACGACGCGTGGGCCACCGGCAGTTCGATCATGCCGCAGAAGAAGAATCCGGACGTCGCCGAACTGACCAGGGGCAAGTCCGGCCGCCTGATCGGCAACCTCACCGGCCTGCTCGCCACGCTGAAGGCCCAGCCGCTCGCGTACAACCGCGATCTCCAGGAGGACAAGGAACCACTGTTCGACTCGGTCGAGCAGTTGGAGGTCCTGCTCCCGGCGCTCGCCGGCATGCTGGCCACCCTGCGGTTCGACACTGACCGGATGGCCGAACTCGCACCGGCCGGCTTCACTCTGGCCACCGACATCGCGGAATGGCTGGTCCGACATGGCGTGCCGTTCCGGGAGGCACACGAGGCGGCCGGCGAATGCGTCCGGATCGCCGAAGGCCGAGGTGTCGGCCTCGACGAGCTCACCGACGCGGAACTGCACGGCGTGCGGCCCGAGCTGACCGGCGAGGTGCGTACCGTGCTCACCGTGCGCGGATCGATCTCGTCGCGGGACGGCTACAACGGCACCGCCCCGATCAGTGTCGCCGGGCAGCTCGTGCGCCTGGTCGAGCGGGCCGGCAGGGCACGCGCCTGGGCCGAAACCCCGCCCGGCTCGTGATCCAACTCAGTCGCGCCGCACTGGCCGTCGACCCGCTGCTCGCGGCTCGGCTGCTGCTCGGCTGCGTCCTGGTGGCCGACGTGCCCGATTCGGCGGAGCCGGTCGCGGTCCGGCTGGTCGAGGTCGAGGCGTATCGCGGGATGGACGATCCGGCGTCGCACTGCTACCGGGGCCAGACCGACCGCAATGCCGTGATGTTCGGTCCGGCCGGTCACCTGTACGTGTACTTCGTGTACGGCATGCACTACTGCGCCAACGTCGTAGCACTGACCGATGGCCAACCCGGTGCGGTCCTGCTCCGGGCCGGCGAGGTGCTCAGCGGCGAAGATACGGCCTGGTCACGGCGCCCGGCATCGCGTAGCGCCGCCGAACTCGCCCGCGGCCCGGCCCGCCTCACATCGGTACTCGGCCTGGACCGGTCCGCCAACGGCATCGACCTGACCGACCCGTCGTCACCCGTCCGGCTGTACGCCGGCGACCCGGTGCCGGACGAGTCGGTGCGGACGGGACCACGGGTCGGCGTAGCCATGGCGATGGAGGTGTCGTGGCGCTACTGGGTCGCCGGCTCGCCCGCCGTCAGCACGTACCGCAGGGGCGGAAAACGGCGTGTGGTCATCGGCGACAATAGGGCCCGTGAGTGAACACATCCTGGATGAGCTGTCCTGGCGCGACCTGATCGCGCGCTCCGCCGACAACGAACCGGTGGCCACCGACCTCGAAGCGCTGCGCAAGGACCTCGACAGCGGCCCACTCACCCTGTACTGCGGATTCGACCCCACCGCACCCAGCCTGCACATGGGCAACCTCGCGCAGATCATGACCGTCCGCCGCTTCCAGCGGGCCGGCAACAAGCCGCTCGGCCTGGTCGGCGGCGCCACCGGACTGATCGGCGACCCGCGCCCCAACTCGGAGCGCGCCCTCAACTCGCGCGAGACCGTCGCCGACTGGGTGATGCGCATCCGCGCCCAGATCGAACCGCTGCTCGACTTCACCGGTTCGTTCGCGGCCACCATGGTCGACAACCTGGACTGGACCGAGTCGCTGACCGCGATCGACTTCCTGCGTGACGTCGGCAAGCACTTCCGCGTGAACCGGCTGCTGGCGAAGGAAGCCATCAGCACCCGCCTGAACTCCGACGCCGGCCTGTCCTACACCGAGTTCAGCTACCAGCTGCTGCAGGCGCTCGACTTCCTCAACCTGTACCAGCGGTACGGCTGCACGCTCCAGACCGGCGGCAGCGACCAGTGGGGCAACCTCACCAGCGGTGTCGACCTCATTCACCGGGTGACCGGCAGGTCGGTGCACGCGCTGGCCACCCCGCTGATCACCAAGGCCGACGGCACCAAGTTCGGCAAGACCGAGTCCGGCTCGATCTGGCTGGACCCCGAGCTGACCAGCCCGTACGCGTTCTTCCAGTTCTGGGTGAACTCGGACGACAAGGACGTCGTCACCTACCTCAAGGTCTTCACCGATCTCAGCCGCGACGAGATCGACGACCTCGCAGAGCGCACGGCGACGGCGCCGGCCGCCCGCGCCGCCCAGCGCGAGCTCGCCGAGCAGGTCACCACGCTCGTGCACGGCGCCGACGAGACGGAGCGTGTCGTCGCGGCCAGCCAGGCCCTGTTCGGCCGGGGGGAGCTGCGTGAACTGTCCGCGGCGACGCTGGCCGCCGCCATGGCCGAAGCCCCGACCGGCGAGGCCCGCCTCGGTGACGGCGGCACGATCGTCGACCTGCTCGTCGCCAGCGGTCTCGTGGAGAGCAGGAGCGCCGGCCGGCGGGCGGTCAAGGAGGGTGGCGCGTACGTGAACAACGCGAAGATCACCGACGAGGAGTGGCGGCCGACCAGCACCGACCTGCTGGACGGCGGATGGCTTGTGCTCCGCCGTGGCAAGCGTCACACTGCGGGGGTCAGGCTCGTGGGATAGCTTTGGACTCAACCCGGCACGGGGTAGCTGACCTGCGGTTACTCCCCGTATCGGGTACTGTGGGGCGCGATTTGACTTCCCGTTCCCACCCGCGTAACTTTGTCTCTGCCAGCGCGAAACGGGCTCGGCGGCCGAAAGGTCACCGGAACCGGGCGCGGCAGGGGTCGCGAACCAAGCTCCCGCGAAGGTGGTAGAGTGGGCGACCTGTCCATCTAGACTTGAGAACCAAATATTTGCCCCGGTTTACGTGCCGCCCGACTGTGGGTGGTGGCGAACGGTGTGCGTGTGTTCTTTGAGAACTCAACAGTGTGCCGATAATGCTAGTAGAGCTTATCGATATATTTTGAACCCGTAAGGGTTCCTTTGAGTGAGTGATGCCAGATGATGTTGTTCTGGTGCGCCACGTATCAAACACATTCCATATTGGAGAGTTTGATCCTGGCTCAGGACGAACGCTGGCGGCGTGCTTAACACATGCAAGTCGAGCGGTAAGGCCCTTCGGGGTACACGAGCGGCGAACGGGTGAGTAACACGTGGGTAACCTGCCCTGTACTGTGGGATAAGCCTGGGAAACTGGGTCTAATACCGCATATGACCGCATCCTGCATGGGGTGTGGTGGAAAGTTCTGGCGGTACAGGATGGGCCCGCGGCCTATCAGCTTGTTGGTGGGGTGATGGCCTACCAAGGCGACGACGGGTAGCCGGCCTGAGAGGGCGACCGGCCACACTGGGACTGAGACACGGCCCAGACTCCTACGGGAGGCAGCAGTGGGGAAT
>DATBDL010000072.1:0-10507 GCA_036269975.1 Pseudonocardiaceae bacterium
TTGGTCGGTGTCACGCTCACGGTTGCGTGACGCTACGCGATCGATCGGGTACCTCGCGACACAACCGCGCACGAGGTACCCGATCGAGTTACCTAGTCGATCACGGACCGAAATCGAACCAGTGGAGTGACACGAACGGGGCCGGCTGGCCGCTGTCGAACGTCAGGAACACCGTATGTGTCCCGGTCACTCTGCTGATATTCGCCGGAACGGTGCGCCATGACTGCCAGCCACCGGTATTGGCGATGGCGAAACTGCCGATCGACGGGTTGGTCAGGCTGTCGATGTGCACATTGACCAGGCCGCTCACCCCGCCTGCCGCGCCGGACGCGACCCGGCCGATGAACTGCGTCGCGCCGCTGGTGCCGAAGTTCACGTTCGAGTACTCGGCCCACGCTCCGTTCGCGAGTTGGCCGTAGTCCTGGCCACCACCGGTGTCGGACGAGGTCTCGACCGTGGTGTTGTGCGATGCCGACGCGCTGGTCGCCGGGATCTGCGAGAACGCGGAGCCACCGCCGCCACCGCCGGTCGTTGTCGTCGGCGGGGGGTTGGCCGTCGTGGTCGTGGGCGGCGGCCGGTTGGTCGTGGTCGTCGGAGGCGGCGGCTTGGTCGTCGTGCCACCGCCACCGCCACCGGTCTGGTAGACCGCGACGTAGTCCACGGTCATGGCCGCGCCGGACGACGTCGCCGCGGACGGCGAGCCGCAACCGCAGATCGCGTTCGGGAACGCGCCGCCGATGGCGAGGTCGAGGATCACGAAGAAGCCGTGGTCGACCGCTGCCTGCCAGGTCGCCACCGGCACCTGGTTCTCGTTGACGGTGAACCGGACGGTGCCGTCGAGCAGGAACCGCAGTTGCTCGGCGTTGGTGTTGGTGCGGTCGACGATCACCGAGTACGTGTGGAAGCCGGTCTGGCAGCCACCACAGGCGCCGAGGCCGCTGCTGATGCCGGTGGTCTCGTTGCACGGGCCGCCGGGGTCGACGCCGCAGTGGAACGTGTTGGAGTCCTCGGACATCGCGTTGACGTCCTCCATGATGTCCAGCTCACCGATGCTCGGCCAGTTGGTCGCGCCCACCGGCCTTGCCGCGGCCCCCATCGCCCAGAACGCCGGCCAGTAGCCGAGTCCGGTGCCGGGGTTGGGCTGCTCGATGGACGCGGAGATCTCCATCTGGCCGCCGGCCGGCGCCGCCAAGCTGGTCTGCTGGGTCTCCACCCGGCCGGACGTCCAGGCGCCGGACGCGTCTTTGATCGGCCGGATCACGAGGTGACCTGAGCCGTCCTCGAACACGTTCTGGGTGCTGTTGGTCTCGGACTCGACCTCGCCGGTGCCCCAGTTGCCCGCGCCGCCGGGATAGCTGGTGCCCAGGTCGTAGAGCCACTTCGAGGTGTCGAGGCCGGTGTTCGCGGCACCGGTGAAGTCGTCGGAGAAGACGGTGGTGAAACCGGCCGGCGGGGCGGGGACGGCGGACGGCGTCGCCAACGGGGCGGCGTTGGCGTGCGCGACGGCCGCGAACAGCGCCGGTATCAGCACCAACGCGGACACCGCCGCGAGCGGGGTGCGTAACCGGCGGACACGACGGCGGTTGGACGAGACCGCCATCGGCAGGGCCGATTGGCGGGTGTTCGTGCTGGGTACGCCCGAAGTTGGCAGGCCCTGATCCGGTCGGGGCACTCGGCCCGACGGGCCGGGATCGTCTGGTCGTGGAGCGGTCATGGGTGGGTGTCCTCCTCGGCGATGGGGAGATCTTCGGCCAGCCGTGCCGCAGCGCGGAAAGCGCTTCCAGCACCAGAGCTGTATCGATAAAAGGAAGGTGCGGCGATCTCATGAAAGCGCTCTCAGTCATCGGGCGTCAATGGCTACGCACGCGTGAATCGATACAGTGGACTAGGCCGCCGGCAGCGCTATCGCGGCGAGCACCAAGCCGTCCCTGACCAGCCAGCGACCGGACATTCCGCGCAATGCCGGCCCGGTATGGGTCGTGCCGTCGACCAGGATCTCGGCTTCGAACGTGCCGGCCGGATCGATCGTGACCCGCGCGTCCTCGAAGCCCAGCCAGCGGCCGGTCAGCGGGAACCACGCCTTGTAGACGCTTTCCTTGGCACTGAACAACAAGCGGTCCCACCAGACCGGGCCGCGCTCCTGCTCCGCCACCCAGGCCAGCTCGGCGTCGAACGCGATGTGGCGCAGCACGCCGTCCGGCAGCACGTCGTGCACCTCGGCGTCGATGCCGATCGAGCGGATCTTGTCCGCGTGCGCGACGGCGGCCGCGTAATAGCCGGTGGTGTGCGTGATGCTGCCGACCACGCCGGCCGGCCAGCCCGGTTCCCCCTTGGGGCCACGGGGAATCGCGGTCTCGGCGATGCCGAGTCGAGCCATGGCTCGACGTGCGCAGGTCCGCGCGTTCGTCACCTCGCGGCGGCGCTTCTCGACCGACTTCGCCACAAGATGCAGCTCCGCCGGCAACAGGTAGGCGTCCGGATCGTCGCCGACGATCTCGGCCGCGACCACGTCCGCCGGCAGCAGTTCGGCCAGCATCAGCCCGTCGGCCTTCGGTTCCACGGCACCCTGGTCGGGTCGCCGGGCAGGATGTCCCGCAGCGGGTTCGGCGGCTGGGTCCTGCGGCCGCGCCACTCGCGCGGGTAGCCCAGCGAGACCTCCTCGAAGCGCACGCCGTCGTATTCCAGCGTGACCGGGATGTGCAGGTGGCCGTAGACGGCGACCTCGGCCCGGAACCGCAGGTGCCAGTCGGCGGTGCGGGTCGTGCCGCACCACATGGCGAGATGCTGGTGGCGCAGCATCGTGGTCGGGCCCCGGTGCAGCGGGAAGTGCGAGACCAGCACGGTGCGCAGATCGTCGGGGACGGCTGCGAGCCGGCGCTCGGTCAGCTCGACGCGGTGCGCGCACCAGTCCTGCCGGCTCTCGAACGGGTCGGGATGCAGCAGTTGCTCGTCGGTGAACACGAGACCGGTGGAATAGGCGTACTCCATCGCGTCGGCGAGGGACGTGGCCGGATCGCGGAAGCTGTAGTCGTACAGGAGGAACAGCGGAGCGACCGCGAACGCGCCGTCGTCGGTCTCCCAGACGGGATAGTCGTCCTCCGGGGTGACGACGCCGATCCGCCGGCAGATCGCGACGAGTTGGTCGTAGCGCTCGGTGCCGCGCAGGGACAGGCCGTCGCCGCGGACCGTCCACAGTTCGTGGTTGCCCGGCGCCCAGATCACCTTGGCGAACCGTTGGGTGAACATGGTCAGCGTCCGCTCGATGACGTCGGTGGACTCGGCGACGTCGCCCGCGACGATCAGCCAGTCGTCATCGGTCCGAGGGCGGATGGCCTCCACGATCGGCCGGTTGCCATCGTGCGTCACGTGTAGATCGCTGGTGGCGAGCAGTGATCGAACCGGCACCCGCCAAGGCTACCCAATCGTGCGACCAGGCCCGATCGGATTGCACGTTCCTCCGGTAGAAGGAACCCGGTGTGCCACTCACCACAGCGTTACCCATGTCGCGTAACGTCGAGGCATGGCGCGCCCCGAGGACCGTGAACTCGTACCGCTGAAGCCCGGATTCGACGTCGTGTGGCACGGCTTCGACCGTGCACAGGTCAAGCAGTACCTGGAAGATCTCGAAGACGAGATCAAGCTGATCTCCGCAGATCGGAACGCCGCACTGTCCCAAGTGGCCGATCTGACCGAGCAGCTCCGCGCGTCGAACACGAGAATCACGGAACTCAACAAGCAGGTCTCCGAGTTGGTTGAGCTGCCGAAGAACCCCGACGATCTCGACGATCGATGCAGGCGCATGGTTCAACTCGCGCACCACCAGGCCGCCGAGATCACCGCGCGGGCACAGGCCGCCGCCACCCATTCGTGGTCCGGCGCGGAAGAAGCGGCCGCCAAGCTGCGCACCGGCTACGAGACGCTGCTGGCCGAGTTGGACAAGCAGCGGCAGGAGGGCCGGGAGCACCACAGCAAGATCGTCGACCAGGCACGGACCCAGGTCGCCGAGATGACCACCGCGTCGGCCAACCGTCAGCGCGAGTTGGACACGCAGGCCGAGCAGCACCGCCGCCAGATCGAAACCGAGTTCGAACGGGTGATGACCAGCAAGCGGCAGTCGCTGGCCAAGGAGATCGAGCAGCAGCGGGCCGAGTCGAGGACGGACGCGGAGCATCGCGTGCGCGCGGCGACCGAGGACGCCGACCGTCGAATCCGCGAGGCGACGGAGAAGGCGGAACGGAAGCAGCGCGAAACGGCGGACGAGTGTGGTCGGCGGGTCGGCGACGCGACGCGTCAGGTGCAGGAACTACAGACACTGCGCGGGCGGATCACGGACCAGTTGAAGTCCGCACACGCGTTGCTGCGCGACGCGGGGCCGTTGCTCGATCCGTTGGCGGACGAGCAGCCCGCGCCCGCGCCCGCCACCGCTCCCCTGCCGGCTGCCGGTGGGGCTCGGCCGGCCGGGGTCACGGTGCCGGCGGCCCCGGCGAAACAGGGAGTGCCGGTACAACGGGTGCAACAGCCGACGGCGGCCGGTGGGCGGCAGGGGCGCAAGAACTAGCGCTTCGGCAGCGGCGGCTCGCGGTTCGGCAGCGGCTGGCGGGGCGGGGCGTTGCAGTTCGCGGGGCGCGGGTCGCTTTTGAGGGGTGGCTCAGCCGGCCAGGGCTGTCAGGTCCGGGTGGCTCCTGGCCGGGTGGACCCGGTCGCGGACGAACGCCGCGATGCCCTTGATGGCCGCCCTGCTCTCCGGGAGCAGGTTGCCCAGCACCGGGAAAGCGTGTACCTGACCCGCCCACACCTGCAGCGTCACCGGCACGTCCGCGGCCGCCAGCCGTTGCGCCATCAGTTCGGCGTCGCAGCGGAGCATCTCGCCTTCGGCCGTCACGATCAGGGTCGGTGGCAGACCGGCCAGATCCCGGTTGATCGGGGACGGGTCCAGTTCCTGGTCCACCAGTTCCGCCCCGAGCAGGCGGACCAGTTGCGGCAGCCGGGCCACCGGGGCGTACGCGTCCCGTGCGGCGTTGGGGTGGGCCTGCTTGGTCGTGCAGTCGAAGTCGAGCCACGGAGACAGCGCCACGATGCCGGCCGGGGACGGCAACTCCTCGGCCCGTGCCGCCAGGGCCGTCGCGAAGGCGAGGTGGCCGCCGGCCGAGTCGCCGGCCAGGACGATCCGGGTCGGGTCGAAGCCCTCGGCCAGCAGGGTCCGGTAGACGGACAGGCAGTCATCGACCGAGCCGGACAGGCGGACCGTCGGCAACTGGCGATACGCGACCGACAGGACGGGCATGCCGCACGCCTGGGCGATCAGGGCCACCTCGTACCGGTGGGTGGCGACGCCGCAGGTCACGAACGCGCCACCATGGAAATAGAGCACGACGCCCGGTTCGCCGGTGTCCTCGGTCGGCGCGGGGCGGACCCACTCACCAACGAAGCCGCCGAAGTCGACCCGCTCGATCCGTACTCCGCAGGGGGCCGGCAGCAGCCCTGCGGCCGTCTCCAGCAGGCTCAACGGCCAGATACCCCAACCGGTCAGCGGCCAGTACGTCAACAGGGGCCGCACCATCAGCCGTGCCGCCGCATGGACCAGTCGCGCCCGCACACTGACCTCGGTGTGCTCGTCAACCACCGCCTCGACGCTCATCACGCGCCTCCTCGGTCGAGGAGCGGTCCCCGACGACCGCTTTATCCGAGGATGACACGTGAACGTAACGTGTCGACATCGCAACACGCTAAAAATTCACCTTCGGGAATGCGCTTTCCGGTCAGACACGGCGCGCCTTCCAGACCTCCTCGACCGGCCACTGCCCGGCCCACCCGGCCGGCGCGTAGGCGAAGGGCGAGTCGGGCGCACCCTCCGGGGCGAAGATCTCGATCATGTCCTCGACCTCGAAACCGCTGTCGCGCAGCAGCCGGATCATGTCGCCATGGCCGAGGTGGAACTCGACGCCGCTCTCCGGCCATGCCATTCGACGCAGGCCGCGCTGCGGGCGCAGCATCCGCTCGGTCGGCGGTTCGTCCTCGTCGTCCGGCGCGCACAGCATCGAGACCACGCTGTTGCAGAGGAACGCCAGGTGGCCGCCGGGCCGAAGCAGCCGCGCCGCCTCAGGGAGCCAGACGTACGGGTCACACCAGATCGCGGCGCCGTACTCGCTCACGGCCAGGTCGAACGACGCGTCCGGGTACGGCACGTGCTCGGCGTTGCCGTGCAGCAGCGGGAACTCGATGCCGTGCTCGGCCTGTAGGCGCCGGGCGGTCGTGAGCTGGGCAGCCGAGTTGTCGATCCCCACCGGCCTCGCCCCGCGCCGCGCGAGCCACGAGCTCACATACGCGGTGCCACAGCCGAGTTCGATCGCGTCCAGCCCGTCGACGTCGTCCGGGAAGAACGGGACCTCGCGCTGCGGGACGTGGAACACGCCCCAACTCGGCTCGTCGTGCCGCCAGCTCCGCTCGCCGGCGGCCACCCAGCGGTCGGCCATCCCGTCCCAGTACTCGCGGTTGGCACGGACGTGCTCGGGCAGTCCGGTCATGTCGGCGGCGGTCATGGCCGTATCCCAACGCACCACACCGAACCGGTCAAACGTATTCCTACCAGGCAGTCCAGTTGGGCGATCCGCCCTTATCGCGTAATTCCACAAACGCGGGCATTGATTTGCTCGCGGAAAGAAATCAATCGAACACATTGAGCAACCATGGCCAGTTACGTCCACCTGATCGAGTGAACGCGCTGGTCCCACGAATGCCC
Organism: Pseudonocardiaceae bacterium; assembly: GCA_036269975.1. Taxonomy (GTDB): domain Bacteria; phylum Actinomycetota; class Actinomycetes; order Mycobacteriales; family Pseudonocardiaceae; genus DATEPR01. The sequence continues at coordinate 6,740 of DATBDL010000072.1, forward strand.
CGCCGGCCAACCGCGTCCACTGCGGTCGGATGGGTTGGCGCGAGCGCATCGCCACTGGTAAAGCCTGGTAGACAAGTGTGCCCCCGACCGGATTCGAACCGGCACCGCTTCCCTTTTAAGGGGAATGCCTCTGCCTGTTGGGCTACGGGGGCATGCGAAGCTTATGGGGTTGTCACCCATTCGTGGGTGAATATGGCTGAACTCATCCGGCCGGCCCACCGGCGTTGGGGACGCTTGGCGGAACGTCGTCGTCCGGGCAGCCGCCGTGGGTCAGCTCCGGCGTAACTGGCCGAAGCGCTCGGCCACCCAGGTCGCCACGGCCAGGGACACCGGGGCCGCGTCCGTGCCGGTCGACTCGGCGGACCTGCGCTCGAACCAGCGCCAGTCGCAGTTGATGTTGACCTCCAGGAAGACCGGCACGTCGTCCGTCATCAGCAGGTCGAACGCGGCCACGTCCAGGCGCCAGAAGCGGGTCAGGGCGAGCAGGGTGGCGGCGAGTGTCGGGGGGACCTCCACCGCGCGCACGTCGACCGCGTCCGGGTCCACCCAGAGCTGGGCCGGGTCGAGCTTGTCCACCCGGTAGCCGATCAACCGCTCCCCCACCACGAAGACCCGCAGCTCGTAGTCCGAGTGCAGGTACTGCTGCACCAGCACCGGAGCGGGCTCGGGAGCACCGCTGCCGTTGCGCGGGTCGAGCGGGCGCGGGAACAGGCCGTGCTGCACGCCGGACGACGGCTCAACCAGGTGCCGGCCGGACGTCTTGACCACGCACGCGCCACCACCTGGGCGGTGCCGGGCCGGGCGGGTGGTCACGACCGTTCTCGGCGTGCGGAGGCCGAACATGGCCGCGTCGGTGAGCTGGGTCATGCGGTCGGGCTGACGGCCGGTGGCCAGCGAGTTGACCTGCGCCCAGTCCGCCCGGTTCGTGATCCAGTCGGCGACCGAGCGCCACTGGTCGGCGACGTACGCCCCGTACAGCGTGCCGGGGTCGACCGGCAGGGCGGCCAGCTCGAAGTGCCGCCGCCACACCAGCAGCGGGCGCAGCACCCACCTGTCCAACTCGATCAGCGGCGCGTCCGGATACACGGTCAGCGAGACGTCGAGGCACCGGTCGACGTCGATCCTGGCCATCCGCACACCGAGGCCGGCCAGGGCGATCGACAGGGCGTTCATCTCCATGTCCGCCGATCTGGCCAGCACCAGCACGCACGGCTCCGGGTCGCCGTCACCGGGGTCGACGAGGTCCAGCCGGTGCACGCGCTCCTGGAAGTCGAGGGCGGCGATGGGCGCACGAAAGACGTACTCCTGTCCCTGAAGGAGCAGGGGAGTAGTCCGATCGGTAGGTTGGGCAGTCACTTTCCGTGTCTGGTCTGCGGGCCGGCCGACGGCCTCGTCGAGCGTCGGGGCGACCGGCCGGTCCAGCGTCGGACCGTTGCTGGTCAGCTCAATCGTCCTTCTTGTTTCGGAACACCTTCTCAGCCTGCGCGTATTCGTCCGCATACTCGGCCAAGGCGCTGTCTTCGATCGTGCCGCTGCGAAGTTGCGCGGCCAGTTCCGCAATCGACATGACACCCCGCTCCCCGCATGGATCAGCATCCGCCCGGCTTTCGACTCACTCTTTCGGGTGACTCGCGAGGAGTAGTCTCTGATTCACCCTACGCGCTGTCAAGGCAGCCGGCGCTTGTCCGTTCAACTTTCGGAAGCCGACTACTGTTTGATCGCGGCAGGACGCCCCGTGTTACCCCCATTCGGGCCCAGAAGCGCCGCACAGGGTGGTATGTCGGCTACGCCGGGTCGCGAAACATGGGCACGCGCAGAGACGTGACCGGATCGCGGAGTCAGTCCGCCGGGCCTAAGCCCAGGGCGAATGCGACGAGTGGTCGGCGGCGCACGGCGTCAGCTCCGGGACGCCCGGTCGAACTCGGCCTTCGGGTCGTTGATCTGGCCGAGCGAGATGACCTCGCGCCGGAACAACGCCGCGACCAGCCAGTCCAGCCCGATCCGCACCTTGCGGTTGAAGGTGGGCATGCGGCTGATGTGGTACGCCCGGTGCATCATCCACGCCGGGTAGCCCTTGACCTTCACGTTGAACGTGTCCGCGACGCCCTTGTGGACGCCGAGGCTGGCCACCGAGCCGACGTTCTTGTGGTAGTAGTCCTTCGGCGTGCCGCCGCGGATCGCGGTCATGATGTTCTTGGCCAACTGGCGCGCCTGCCGCACCGCGTGTTGCGCGTTGGGCGCGCACAGGGCCTTCGGGTCCTCCGCGGTCCGCGACAGGTCCGGCACCGCGGCGCAGTCACCGGCCGACCACACCTCCGGCATGCCCTCGGCCCGCATCGACGCGGTGCACGTCACGCGGCCACGCTCGTCGATCGGCAGGTCGGACGCGCCGAGCACCGGATTGGCCTTCACGCCGGCGTTCCAGACGATCGTGTCGCTGTCGAACTCGGTGCCGTCGGACAGCACGACGTGCCCGCCCTCGAAGGTCTTCGCCGTCGTGGCGAGGTAGACCTCGATGCCGCGCTTCTCGAGCTGCTCGACCGTCCACACGCCGAGGCTGTCCCTCACCTCGGGCAGGATGCGGCCGGCCGCCTCGATGAGCACCCAGCGCATGTCCTCGGGCTCGATGTTCTCGTAGTACCTGCACGCGTAGCGGGCCATGTCCTCCAGCTCCGCCAGGGACTCGATACCGGCGAACCCGCCGCCGACGAACGTGAACGTCAGCAGACGCCTGCGCAGCGCGGGATCGAGCGTGCTGGTCGCGAGGTCCATTCTGGACAGCACGTGGTTGCGCAGGTAGATGGCCTCACCGATGGTCTTGAACGAGATGCCGCGCTCGGCCAGCCCCGGCACCGGCATCAGGCGGGCCACCGAGCCGAGCGCCACGACGAGCACGTCGTAGCCGAGCTCCTCGATGTGACCGTCGGCGCCGACCACGGTGACCATCCGGCGGGCGTGCTCGATCTGGCGCACTCGCGCGGTGATCACGTGGCAGCGGCGCAGCGTCGGCCGCAGCGGCACGACCACGTTGCGCGGCTCGATGGAGCCGGCGGCGGCCTCCGGCAGGAACGGCTGGTAGGTCATGTGCGGCTGCGGGTCGACCACGGTCACCGAGCCGATCGGCACCGAGGCGCGGGAGCGCCCGGGCCTGCTGCCGCGGTGCCTGCCGTCGCCGGCGATGCCCAGGCGGGCCTGGAGTGCCCGCGCGGCGACGAGCCCGACGTAGCCGCCGCCGACGACGAGCACGCGGGCGCCGGGCACGAAGTCTCCGGTGTCGGGCGCGGCGTCCTCGGACGTGCGGAACAGGGCGGTGCCGGCGAGCACGGCGGTGCCCAGACCGAGCGCGACGGTGGCGACGCCGAGGGCGAGCCACACACCGACGACGCCGCCGACCCAGAGGCCGAGCGCCAGCGCGGGGAGCGTGAGGACGCCGAGAACGGCGAGCAGCCGGGCGGCCCTGCGGGGCCGGGGGCCGGACGGTGACCACTGGAACTGGTCGGGACTGCTCATGCGGGGACGGAGCTCCCTCGGGGGTCGGGTGCGAGTCCGCCCCGCCGCCGGGTCGGGGGAACCGGCGGCGGGGACGGACGTCGACGCTAGGGAGTCGCGCATTCGCGCAGCGCCAACATGAGAACCGCGGCACCGGGTGCCGCCCGACGCCGCGATCAGGGCGCCCAACTGCAGTGTGATCGTCCGTTCGGACCAGGAGGTTCCGGTGCTCGCGGAACCCGGCTCTCAGGAAGCGCCGTCCACCCAGTCCGGCCCGCC
>DATBDL010000073.1:0-22453 GCA_036269975.1 Pseudonocardiaceae bacterium
CTGGACGACGAAACCGTGACATCGCCCGATGTCACGGTTTCGGTATTTTCCACCGAACGCGACCCACCGACTACCCAGCGCCGCGATCCGGGCATAACCGATACAAGGTGTGTTTCGGTTTGGGCACGATCGACGTGACCGGTGGTTTCGGACCTTAACCTACCCTCCACGCCAGGGTTGCAGGTTGGGGAGTCCGAGATGTTGAGCTATGCCGTGCGCCGGATCCTGATTTCGATTCCGATACTCGTGCTCGCCACCTTTCTGTGTTTCTCGCTCGTCACCGTGATGGGGGATCCGCTCGGTGACTGGAAGACCGCACAGCCCCGGTTGCCCTCCGCCGTCGCGACCGAGGAGAAGATCGTCGGCTACGACCAGCCGTTCTTCGAGCGCTACGGCCACTGGGCCGTCAATTTCGTCAAGGGCGACTGGAACCGCGACGTGGTACCGGGTGACAACAACCAACCAGTTCGTGCCCAGGTGCTCTCGGCACTGGGTGTGACCGCCAAGCTGGTGTTGTTCGCCGAACTGGTCGCCATCATGCTCGGCCTGCTCATCGGCGTCGTCAGCGCGGTACGGCAGTATTCGATGTTCGACTATTCGGTGACCGGTATCGCGTTCCTGCTGTTCTCGATGCCGTTGTTCTGCATCGCGATCATTCTCAAGTCGGCCGCCATCCCGCTGAACAACTTCCTCCAGGCCAACGGCTTCGGCCGCTGGATCACCACGTCCGGCGACCCGACCGGCGGCTACAGCGGCGACTTCTGGCACCACGTCTACCAGGTCACCGGCGTCTACATTCTGCCGGTGCTGTGCCTGCTGGCGATCCAGTTCGCCTTCTACAGCCGGTTCCAGCGCGGCTCCATGCTCGAAGCGCTGAACGCCGACTACGTCCGCACCGCGCGGGCCAAGGGCATCTCGCAGACCAGGGTGATCTTCCGGCACGCCTTCCGTAACGCGCTGCTGCCGGTCGTCACGCTGTCCGCGCTCAACATCGGCGCCAACTTCGGCGGCGCGATCATCACGGAGACGGTGTTCGGCTGGCACGGCATGGGCCGGCTGATCGTCGATGCGGTCAACCACATCGAGCCGTGGATGGTGCTCGGCTGGCTCGTCGTGACCGCGCTGTTCGTCATCGTGTTCAACCTGATCTCGGACATCCTGTACGGCTACCTGGATCCGCGCATTCGCCTGCGATAGGCGGCTCCGGCATCATTGCCACGTGAGAGTGGTCGTCCTGTCCGACACGCACGCGCCCCGGCGCTGGCGGTCGTGCCCGCCGCGGGTGGCGGAGCACCTGCTGACCGCGGACGTGATCCTGCACGCTGGGGACGTCTGCGTGCCGTCCGTGCTGGCCGAACTGGCCGCGTACGCGCCGGTCCACGTCGTGTGCGGCAACAACGACGGGCCGGACGTGGTCGCGTGGGGCGCGCCGGAGACGCTGGAGATCGACCTGGCCGGGCTGCGTGTCGCGATGATCCACGACAGCGGTCACAAGGTCGGCCGCACCGCTCGAATGCGCGGGCGGTTCCCGGACGCCGATCTCGTCGTGTTCGGACACTCGCATATTCCGCTCGACCGAACCGGGGACGGGGTGCGAATCTTCAACCCCGGATCGCCAACCGACCGCCGCGGCCAGCCGCACGGCACGATCGGGCTGCTGGACATCGCGGACGGCGTGCTCACGGGGGCACGCATCGTCCAGGTCGACTGAGCGACCGGCTACGCTGTGTGCCCAATACGGGCTTTGACTGATGAGGTGACGAGCGGGTGTCGGAGACAACGCCGAAGGTGCCGGAGCGACCGTCCCTGGACGGTCTCGATGCCGCCTGGTCGGCGGTATGGGAACGGCAGGGCACGTACCGGTTCGACGCACCGGGTGACCGCGCGGCCGTGTTCTCGATCGACACGCCGCCGCCGACGGTCAGCGGCTCGCTGCACGTCGGCCACGTGTTCTCCTACACGCACACCGACATCGTCGCCCGCTTCCAGCGCATGCTCGGCAAGCACGTGTTCTACCCGATGGGCTGGGACGACAACGGTCTGCCCACCGAGCGGCGCGTGCAGAACTACTTCGGCGTGCGCTGCGACCCGTCGCTGCCGTACGACCCGGACTTCGCCGCGCCGGAACCGATGGCGCGCAAGGGCGACCGGCCGATCCTCAACCTGTCCCGCCGCAACTTCGTCGAGCTGTGCACCACGCTGACCGAGTCCGACGAGAAGGCATTCGAGGCGCTGTGGCGGCGGCTCGGCCTCTCCGTCGACTGGTCGATGACCTACACCACGATCGGCTCGACGGCGCAACGGGTGTCCCAGCGCGCGTTCCTGCGGCTCGTCCGCTCCGGCAACGCCTACCAGGCCGAGGCGCCGACCCTCTGGGACGTCGGCTTCCGCACCGCCGTCGCGCAGGCCGAGCTCGAGGACCGCGAGCACGCCGGCGCGTGGCACCGCATCGCGTTCCATGCCGGCGACCGCCCGATCCACATCGAGACCACCCGCCCGGAACTGCTGCCGGCGTGCGTGGCGCTGATCGCGCACCCTGACGACGAGCGCTACCAGGACCTGTTCGGCACCACCGTCACGTCGCCGGTGTTCGGCGTGTCCGTGCCGGTGCTGCCGCATCCGGCCGCCGAACGCGAACGCGGCGCCGGCATCGCGATGTGCTGCACGTTCGGTGACCTGACCGACGTCCAGTGGTGGCGCGAACTGCACCTGCCGGCCCGCACCGTCATCGGCCGTGACGGTCGCATCCTGGCGGAGCCGCCGGACGGCCTCGACGACCAGGAGGGCCGCAAGGCGTACGCGGAACTGGCCGGCGCGACCGTGCGGACCGCGCGGGAACGGGTGGTCGCGATGCTGCGCGCGTCCGGCGACCTCGACGGCGAGCCGCGCACGGTGGTGCGTCCGGTCAAGTTCTACGAAAAGGGCGACACGCCGCTGGAGATCGTGTCCAGCCGGCAGTGGTTCATCCGCTCGGTCGAACACCAGGACGCCATGCTGCGCCGGGGCGCCGAACTCCAGTGGCACCCCGCATACATGAAGGCGCGCTACGACGACTGGGTGCGCGGCCTCAACGGCGACTGGCTGGTCAGCCGGCAGCGCTTCTACGGCGTGCCGTTCCCGATCTGGTACCCGTTGGACGCGGCCGGCGATCCGGACTACGACAACCCGATCCTGGCGGTCGAGGACACCCTGCCGATCGACCCGTCGTCGGACACCCCGCCGGGGTACTCGGCGGACCAGCGCGACCAGCCCGGCGGTTTCACCGGTGACCCGGACGTCATGGACACGTGGGCGACGTCGTCGATGACGCCCGAGATCGTGTGCGGCTGGGACAGCGACCCGGAGCGGTTCGCCCAGACGTATCCGATGGACCTGCGCCCGCAGGCGCACGACATCATCCGGACCTGGCTGTTCGCCACCGTGCTGCGCGCCGAACTGGAGACGCACTCGCTGCCGTGGCGGCACGCCGCCCTGTCCGGCTGGATTCTGGATCCGGACCGTAAGAAGATGAGCAAGTCCAAGGACAACGTCGTGACGCCGATGGGCCTGCTGGAGCAGTTCAGCTCCGACGCGATGCGCTACTGGGCCGCCAGCGGCCGCCCAGGCACCGACACCGCGTTCGACCAGGGCCAGATGAAGGTCGGGCGCCGTCTCGCCACGAAGCTGTTGAACGCCAGCAAGTTCGTGCTCACCATCGGCGCACCCGCCGACGACGCCGATGTGACGGAACCGATCGACCGCGCCATGCTCGCGGCGCTGGACGACGTCGTGGTGCAGGCGACGTCGGCACTGCACGAGTTCGAATACACCACGGCGCTGGAACGCACGGAGCGCTTCTTCTGGTCGTTCTGCGACGACTACCTGGAACTGGTGAAGCAGCGGGCCTACGGCGTGACCGACGAACCTCCGTCACCCGAGGCCAGTTCGGCCCGGCTGGCGTTGCGCACGGCGTTGTCCGTGCTACAGCGGCTGCTGGCGCCGTTCCAGCCGTACAGCACGGAAGAAGCATGGTCGTGGTGGCACGACGACTCTGTGCACACCAGCGAATGGCCGACCCCGGCCGGCATCGTGGCCGACTCGTCGGCGCTCGACGTGGCCGGCACGGTCATCGGCGCCATCCGCAAGGCGAAGTCGGACGCGAAGCTGTCGATGCGCGCCGAGGTCGCGACCGTGCGCGTGTACGGCACGGAAGCCGACCTGGCGGCCGTCGACGCGACCCGCACCGACCTCACGGCCGCCGGCAACGTCCGGACGTTCGAACCGCACCCGACCACCGAGCCGCTGCGGATCGAGGTCGAACTGGCCTGATGAGCGGTCGGGTCACCGCCGGCCCTGACACCGTCCACAACGGACGTTACTCGCCGACGCCCTGGTCCATCGTCGATTTGGCGAACTGTTCGTGGCCGAGCACGCCGAGCAGCCGAAGGTAGTCGTCGTAGTCGGTGCCCGGTGGGGCCGTGAAGACGAGTAGCCGCTGGTCCTCGCTCGGGGTCAGCAGCGTCTCGCAGTCCAGCTCGATCGGGCCGACCGTCGGGTTGAGCACCCGCATCCGGCTGCTGCGCAGCACGGCCACCTCGTGCAGTTCCCACAACCGGGTGAATTCCTTGCTCGCCTTGTGCAGCCGCTTGAGCAGTTCGGCGGCCGCGGGATCACCCGGCCGGCGGGCCACGGCGGCACGCAGGTCCGCCACGTGCAGCCGGCTGTAGTGGTCGTGCTCCTCGACCGGGTAGGCCGCGCGCAGCACAGGATCGGTGAACCACCGCAGTACGATGTTGCGGTCCTTCTCGCGCACCGTGCAGACACAGCCGAACAGCGCCTCGGCCAGCTCGTTCTGGGCCAGCAGGTCGCCGAGGTCGTTGAGGATCTGGGCCGGCGTGTCCCGCAGTCGGTCGAGCAGGAACAGCAGGCCGGGGCGCACGTGGTTGCCGGCCTGCCGACCCGCCGGCGGCCGGTGACCGGCCAGCAGGTACAGGTGATCGCGCTCGTCCTCGGTGAGTCGGACGGCCCTGGCCAGCGACGCGAGCAACTGGGTCGAGGGCTGCGTGCTCCTGGCCTGCTCCAGCCGCATGTAGTAGTCGGCGGACATCCCGGCGAGCTGGGCGACTTCCTCGCGGCGCAGGCCCGGCGTGCGGCGCCGTAGTCCCTCCGGCAGGCCGACGTCCCGCGGCCGCAGGCGTTCCCTGGAGCGGCGCAGGAAGTCGGCGAGTTCTCGACGGTCCATGTCCACAGTGTCACCTCGGCCGCCGATCCTAGCCAAGGACTGTCACTCCTAGCCGGCAGTGCCGACAGCTACACCACTGGGCGATACAACCGCAGAAATGCCCGGACACCGCCGGTGACGAGTTCCGTAATCTCCTCGTCGGCGATTCGGATCGCGCCGTAGAACGATTTCTGCACCACGTTCACGAATGTCAGCAGGTTGAAGTGGTTCGCCGCCTCGTCCGGATCCGGTACGACCAGCAGGCCACGGTCGGCGATGGCGCGCAGGTAACCGGCCAGCTCCTCCTGGAACGCCCTCGGCCCCGCGTTCTGCCACGCCTCCAACACCTCGGCCGGAATGCGGGACGCTTCGGCCTGAATGGTGCGTACCAGGGCGAAATGGTCCAGGAACGCGGTCGGTGAAGAAGCCCATTCGACGCCGTACGCGATCAGGTCCTCTTCGAGGTCGAGGATCTTGCGCAGGTGTCGTTCCGCGATTCGCATGTGGGTCGCGGCGACCGATTCCGAGCCTTCCAGGATCACCGACAGGAACAGTTTTTCCTTGTCCGGGTAGTGGTTGTAGATCGTGCGTTTGGACACGCCGGCCTCGGTCGCGATGGTGTCCACGCTCGCTCGGGTGAAACCCTCCCGGCCGAACACCGTGCGGGCCGCCTGCGCGATCGCACGGCGCTTCTCCGGCAGACCTCGGTTGGTAGTCACCGGCATGACGTCGTGTGTAACCATCGGCGTCCTTCCGCCCGATTGCACTGCGTGGTGCAGTCTACCCCGGAGAGCGGCCGGCGTTACCTCCGACGTCAACAATCCGCCGTCGGCGTGGCGTGCGCCGCCTTCTGGTCGCTGCGTAGCCCAGGACTGCCGATCCTAGGGAAGGCGCTCCGTTCCGCGCCCTGCCCGCGGGTGCCAGCCTGGTCCTGTCAAAGGATAAACGACATGACGGAGGACATCGTGCCCGCAGCGGTGATTTTGAATGAATATGGCGACGTCGACGTGCTGAATGTCGTCGATGTCCCGCGTCCGGCGCCCGGTCCGGGCCAGGTGCTGGTGCGGGTGCGCGCCGCCGGCATCAATCCGGTTGAGATCAAGATTCGTGACGGTGACCTGCGTAACAGGTGGCCGTCGACGTTCCCGTCCGGCCAGGGCAGTGATTTCGCCGGTACCGTCGTCGAACTCGGCGACGGCGTGACCACCACCGAGGTCGGCGACAGCGTGATCGGCTTCGTCCACACGCGATCGAGCCACGCCGAGTTCGTGGTGGCCGAGGCCGAGAACATCGTGCCCAAGCCGGACAATGTGACGTGGGAAACCGTCGGCGGCCTCTACGTGGTCGGTACGTCCGCCTACGCCGCCGTCCGCGCGGTCGGCCTGACGCCGTCGGACACCGTGGTGGTCTCGGCCGCCGCGGGCGGGGTCGGCTCGCTGGCCGTGCAACTTGCCAAGCACGCCGGCGCCACCGTGATCGGCATCGCCGGCCCGGCCAACCACGAATGGCTGACCGCGCACGGTGTCATTCCGGTCGCGCACGGCGACGCGGTCGATGGTGACCGCGTCGTCGACCGTATTCGCGCCGTCGCGCCCAACGGTGTCGACGCCTTCGTGGACACCTACGGCGGCGGCTACGTCGAGATCGCGCTCGAACTCGGCGTGCCGGCCGACCGGATCAACACCATCGTCGATTTCGCCGCCGCCGAGAAATACGGCGTGCAGGCGAAGGGCAACAGCGAGGCCGCCACCGCCGACGTACTGGCGGAACTGGCCGGCCTGCTGTCCAAGGGTGAGCTGGAACTTCCGGTCGCGGCGGTCTACCCGCTGTCCGATGTCCGCGCGGCCTACCGGGAACTGGCGCGCGGGCACACGCGCGGCAAGATCGTCCTGCTGCCCTGAAAGTGCCTAACGAGCGGCCAGTTCCGTCTCGTGGCCGGCGGGTTCGGTGTCGGCGATGGCCAGGGTGCGCAGCAGCGCTCGCGCCTTGACCATCGTCTCGTCGACCTCGTCGTCCGGATTCGAGCCGGCCACGATCGCCCCGCCGACACCCAGCGAAGCGATGCCGTTCCGCACGACGATCGTGCGGATGACGATGCTCAGATCCACGGCGCCGTTGAGCGAGAAATAGCCGAGCGCGCCCGAATAGATCCCGCGTGCCCGACCCTCCAACCGGTCGAGGATCTCCATCGTCCGCACCTTCGGGGCCCCGGTCATCGACCCACCGGGAAAGGCGGCCCGCACGCACTCGACCGGCGACACGTCAGCGCGCAACGTCGCCCGGACGGTGCTGACGAGCTGGTGGACCGTGGGATAGGACTCCACGTCGAACAACGTCGGCACCCGGACCGATCCGATCTCGGCGGACCGGCCGAGATCGTGGCGCACCAGGTCCACGATCATCAGGTTCTCCGCCCGATCCTTCGCCGCCGACCGCAGGTCCGCCGCGAGCGCCGCGTCCGCGACGGCATCGGCGCCGCGCGGCCGGGTGCCCTTGATCGGCTTGGACTCCACGGTGCCGTCCCGCCCGATCCGCACGAACCGTTCCGGTGACGAGCTGAGCACGGCACATTCCGGCAGTGCCAGGAACGCGGAATACGGGGCCGGATTGACCGACCGTAATATCTGATATGCCAGAAACGGATCGCCGTCGAACGGTGTTTCGAGCTGATTGGTCAGGCAGATCTCGTAGCTCTCACCGTCCGCGATCAGCCGTTGGCATTCCAGCACCAGTTCGCGATACCGATCCAGGCAGTGCCAGGCGGCGAAGTCGACCGTCATGCCGACCCGATCCTCGACCCGACCTGGCGCCGCGTCCGGCAACTCGGCCAGAGCCCCGGTCGCCCAACCGATCCAGTCGGCGTTGTCCGGGTCGATGGCGAGCAACCAGCCGCCGCCGGTCTGATGGTCGATCACCACGGCCCGATCGACGAAGGCGAGACAGGCATCCGAGACGGGGGAGCGGTGTGCCGCAGCGCCACCGCAGTCGGCTTTGAGCTCGTAGCCGAGATAGCCGACGTAACCGAGAGTGAATTCGCACGGCAGTCCCGCGTCCGCGACCCGGCGCGCCGCCAGTTCCCGTGCCAGGTAGTCGAACAGCGACTCCCGATGTTCCGAGATCGGCCGCCCGTCTTCGTCCACCACGACGACCCGGCCGTCGGCCACGTCGTAACTGACCAGTTCCCGCGCCGCGCCCAGGATCGAGAACCGCGACCGCCCGTCCACGACGCTGCTGCCGTCCAGCCAGAACGCGGCCCGACTCCCGGCGAACAACCGCTCGAACACGGCCGCCGCGTCCGGCATCGCGGCCACGGCCACGTGCCGCACCCGACCCGCCGGCCGCGCTGTCGGCCCGGTACCGACCGTCAGCGGGGTCAGCGGGGGCGGCGCGGACTTCCCGGTCAGGTCACGAAAATTGGCCAACAGCCGGGCGCCGTACTCGCTCGCGATCGACTCGGGATGGAACTGCACACCCCAGTGCGGGCGACTCCGATGCCGGACGGCCATGATCAGGCCGTCCGGCGTGACAGCCGTCGTCTCCAGTTCGGCCGGCACGTCCGTGGCGATCAGCGAGTGATACCGAACAGCGTGGAACGGCGAGGGAATTCCGTCGAACAGCTCGGTTCCGGTGTGCTGGATCGCGCTCCGCCGGCCGTGTACCGGTTGCGGGGCGTGCGTGATCGTGGCGCCGGCGAAACAGCACAGGCCCTGATGCCCGAGGCAGATCCCCAGCAGCGGCACGTCGTGCAGCGCCAGCGCGAGCCGGCTGATGCCGAAGTCGCGCTCCCGGTCCGGCCGGCCGGGTCCCGGCGAGATCACGATGTTGTCGAAGTCGGCGGGCGAGAGCCCGCGCCACGCTTCGTGGTCGTCGTTGCGCAGCACGGTCGGCGGGACGCCGTTCACCTCGGCCAGTAGCTGGCACAGGTTGTAGGTGAACGAGTCGTAGTTGTCCACGAGCAGTGTCCGCATCGCACCTCCCCGTAATGTGGAGATTGTCGGAAGGAGAAGGAGAGATGCCCGTCCAGCTCAACCATCTGATCGTATGGTCACGCGACCAGGCCGCGTCCGCCGCCTACCTGGCGCGGATGCTCGGCCTGCCGGACCCGGAGTCGACGCCGCCGTTCACCGCGGTCCAGGTGACGAACGACGTCACCCTGGACTTTCTGTCGGTGGACCGGGAGATCGCGACGCAGCACTACGCGTTCCTGGTCACCGATCCGGAGTTCGACGAGATCTTCGGCCGGATCGAGGCGGGCGGCCAGACGTACTGGGCCTATCCCGACAAATCCGGCGAAGGTGAGATCAACACCCGCGACGGCGGTCGGGGCGTGTACTTCGACGATCCGGACGGCCACGCCCTGGAGATCCTGACCCGTCCGTACGGCAGCGGCTGACACTCACGGGAACGGCTCAACTGTCGCCGACGCTGTCGTAGCCGGGATGACCGAACTGCGTCAGCCCCTGCTTGCCCGCGACGCGCTGTAGGAGCGTGTTCAGCTTTGCCCGTTCGTCGTCGTCGAGGCCGGCGCAGATGGCGTCCTCGTGCGCCATCCCGACGGCGGCCATCCGGCCCATGAAGCGGCCGCCGTTCTCTGTCAGGTGCAGCGCGTGGTGGCGCCGGTCGTCCGGATTGCGCCGGCGCTCGATCAGGCCGCGCTGTTCGAGACCGTCGATCAACGCGACCAGCCGGCTCGGCGGCGTGCCGAGTTGCTGGGCGACGGCCTGCTGACTCAGCCCAGGCGTCATCGCGATGATCCGCAGTATGCCTGCCTGCGGCGGCGCCAACTCCAACGACGCCAGTCGCTCCGCGAACCGCTGGGCGGCGTACGCGCCGAGCTGCGCCAGTAGAAAGGCGTTGCCCGCGCGTGCGGGCGGCACGTTGTCCTTCATGCTGTGCAATGATACACCATGTGTAACTATTTGACCTGGGAGGTAGTTCGGTTGACCGGTCAGGTTACCGTAGACCTGACCGGTCAGCACTGGCTACTCAGCCCGCCCACTCGTCCAGATTGCTGATGTGGATGGACGCGAGTCGCCATCGGTCGCCGTCCTCGACGACGACGATGGTGGACCTGAACCGGCCGTTGTCGGTCGGTCGGCCCTGATAGGTGGTCTCCTGGGTCTGGATACCGACCATGATCGCGGTCGTACCATAACCCCGAATCCGGTTGGCCTCCCAGAGGAACTTCTGGTGGACCAGGTCGCTGGAGCGGTAGCGGTCCAGCCACTGCCGCTTGCTCAGCATGAAACCCAGCGGCCCGACGCCGAGGAAATCGTCGGCAAGCAACTCGTCGAGCGCGGCGACATCGCCTGCTCGCTCGGCCTCAGCCCATACGAGGCCGAGCTCCTGTAAGTGCACACTCATGCGGTCCGGCTCCCCGCCAGGACCGCCGCCCAAACGGCCAGCCGAACAATGCGGCCGCGTGGGTGAGGAACGCACACGTCGACACCGCCGAACAGGCTCAAAGCGACTGGTCAGTAGCGATCGCCCTGCTCCGTCCCCGGAACTCGGCCACGACGTCGTCGCCGTCTTCGCGGCGCACGGTCACGTCGTGCGACATCGGCCGCCATCATCGTTCGTGCCTGTGACACTCTGCACCGCCTTGCCAACTGACCGATCGGACGGTTAATAATGGCAGGCATGCCGGATGTGTACGTGGTCGACGGGGTCCGCACGGCGCAGGGCAGGTACGGCGGCACCCTGGCCGGTGTGCGACCGGACGACCTTGCCGCGCTCGTGGTGCGCGAAGCCGTCCAACGTGCCGGCGTGCCGGACGACGCGGTGGCCGAGGTCGTGCTCGGCGCCGCCAACCAGGCCGGCGAGGACAACCGGAACGTGGCACGCATGGCGACGCTGCTCGCCGGCCTACCGGTCGAAACTCCCGCATACGCCGTGAACCGCCTGTGTGCCAGCGGTTTGACGGCCGTCATGACCGCGGCCAACGCGATCCGTGCCGGCGAGTACGACGTCGCGGTCGCGGGCGGCGTCGAGTCGATGACCAGGGCACCGTGGGTGATGGCCAAGCCGGGCACGCCGTGGGCCAAGCCGGGCGAGGTCGCCGACACGGCACTGGGCTGGCGGTTCACCAACCCGAGGTTCCCCGCGCAGACCACGCTGTCGATGGGCGAGACGGCCGAGGAGGTCGCCGCGCTCGACGGCATCTCACGTCTGGACAGCGACGAGTTCGCGCTGCGTAGCCACCAACGTGCTCTCGCAGCCATCGACGCCGGTCGGTTCGCCCCCGAGATCGTGCCCGTCCCGCTCCGGGACGGGGAGTTCGCGGTGGACGAAGGGCCTCGGCGTGCCACCACGGCGGACAAGCTGGCGG
Organism: Pseudonocardiaceae bacterium; assembly: GCA_036269975.1. Lineage (GTDB taxonomy): Bacteria > Actinomycetota > Actinomycetes > Mycobacteriales > Pseudonocardiaceae > DATEPR01. Next base: position 11,529 of record DATBDL010000073.1, read on the forward strand.
CGTTGCGGCCGGTGTTCCGGGCCGACGGCATCGTCACGGCCGGTTCGTCGTCACCGTTGTCCGACGGTGCCGCCGCTCTCGTGCTGGCGGGGGAGGACGCCGTCCGCCGGTTCGGCCTGACCCCGAGGGCCAAGATCGTCGCCGGTGCCAGTGCCGGTGTGTCGCCGCACGTGATGGGGCTCGGGCCGGTGCCGGCGACCGAGAAGGTGTTGGACCGGGTCGGCTGGTCGGTGGCCGATCTGGAGGCCGTCGAGTTGAACGAGGCGTTCGCGGCGCAGAGCCTTGCCGTCATTCGTCGGTTGAAGCTGGACGAGGCACGGGTCAACGCGGACGGTGGCGCGATCGCCCTGGGGCACCCACTGGGGTGCTCCGGCGCCCGTCTCGTCGTCACCCTCTTGGGGCGCCTGGAACGCGAGCAGGCGCGACGTGGTCTTGCGACCCTGTGTGTTGGTGTCGGCCAGGGTGTGGCTGTGCTGTTCGAGCGTGTCTGACCGAATCTTCGTAAGGGGAACTCGATGTCGGCTTTGTTGCGCAGCTACGTGGGTGGGGCTTGGTACACCGCGCCGGACGAGGGCGCGCCGCTGCACGACGCGGCCACCGGTGCCGAGGTCGCCCGGATCTCGTCGACCGGTATCGACATGGCTGGTGCCCTCGAACATGGGCGGCGGGTCGGTGGTCCCGCCCTGCGTGAGTTGACGTTCCATCAGCGGGCGTCGCTGCTCAAGGCACTGGCGTCGCACCTGCGGGAACATCGTGACGAGCTCTACGCGCTGTCCGCAAGAACCGGTGCCACACTGGGCGATTCGAAGTTCGACATCGACGGTGGGATCGGCGTGCTGTTCAGCTACGCCAGCAAGGGCCGTCGTGAACTACCGAACGACACGGTGTACGTCGACGGCAACGTAGAGCCGTTGAGCAAGAACGGCACATTCGTCGGCCAACACATCGCGACGCCGTTGCGGGGTGTCGCCGTGCAGATCAACGCGTTCAACTTCCCGGTGTGGGGACCGTTGGAGAAGTTCGCGCCTGCGTTCGTGGCCGGCGTGCCGAGTCTGGTCAAGCCGGCCAGCCAGACGGCGTACCTGACCGCGCGGATGGCCGAGTTGATCATCGAGTCGGGACTGTTGCCGGAGGGTTCGTTTCAGTTCGTGGCCGGTGGGGTCGGCGATCTGCTCGATCATGTGACCGGTCAGGACCTGGTGTCGTTCACCGGATCTGCTTCCACGGCACGGAAACTCCGTGCGCATCCGGTCGTGGTGCGTAATTCCGTCCGGTTCAACGCGGAGGCCGACTCGCTGAACCTGTCGATTCTCGGGCCGGATGCCGTTCCTGGTACGGCTGAGTTCGATCTGTACGTCAAGCAGTTGGTTTCCGAGATGACGGTGAAGGCCGGTCAGAAATGCACGGCGATTCGTCGTGCGTTCGTGCCCGCTTCGCTGGTGGACGACGTGGTCGAGGCGGCCGGCGCTCGGTTGGCGAAGGTGACCGTCGGCAACCCGGCGAGTGAGGGTGTGCGGATGGGGGCGTTGGCCAGCCTGGAACAGCGGGAGGAGGTTCGGCGGTCGATCAAGTCGCTGGTCGATTCCGGTTCTATTGTGTTCGGCTCGCCGTCGCGGGTGGACGTGGTGGACGCGGATGCGTCGCGTGGGGCGTTTCTGTCCCCGGTTTTGTTGCTGGCCGATCCGGATCGGGCTGAGCCGCATGAGGTGGAGGCTTTCGGGCCCGTTTCTACTGTGCTGCCGTACTCGTCGGTGGAGCAGGTGATCGAGTTCGCGGCGCGGGGCGAGGGCAGTTTGGTCGGGTCGGTGGTGAGTGGCGACATCGGGTTCGCTCGCTCGGTGGTGCTGGGGGTCGCGCCGTGGCACGGGCGCGTGTTGGTGCTCGATTCTTCTTCCGCTGCCGAGTCGACCGGGCATGGGTCGCCGATGCCGCAGTTGGTGCACGGTGGGCCTGGTCGGGCTGGTGGTGGCGAGGAGATGGGTGGTATTCGAGGGGTGCTGCACCACATGCAGCGGACCGCGGTGCAGGGGAGTCCCGCCGTGCTCGGGGCGGTCACCAACCGTTGGGTGCCTGGGGCGCCGCGTAACGTCGGGGTACATCCGTTCCGGAAGTCCTTGGCGGACTTGCGTTTGGGCGACACGGTCGTCGCGGGTCCGCGTGTGGTGACCCGCGAGGACATCGATCACTTCGCCGAGTTCAGCGGTGATACTTTCTATGCTCATACCGACGAGGACGCGGCTGCTGCTAATCCGTTCTTCGGTGGGATCGTGGCGCATGGATACTTGATCGTTTCTTTTGCCGCTGGGTTGTTCGTTTCGCCGGAGCCTGGGCCGGTGTTGGCTAATTATGGGCTGGAGAACCTGCGGTTCCTGACGCCGGTCAAGGCGGGGGACGAGTTGACGGTTACGTTGACCGCCAAGCAGATCAGCCCGCGTGAGAACGCGGACTACGGCGAGGTCCGGTGGGATGCGGATGTGACCAGCGGCGGCGGGGAGTCGGTGGCCAAGTATGATGTGTTGACCTTGGTCGCGAAGTCTTAGCAACCTCTGGGGTTTGGGGTTCGGTGCGTCGCGTGCGGGGTCGGGTTGGGCTGACCCTCTCGCGTTGGTCTCGGCCAAGCCCAAGGGTGTCCGCCTGGACCTGGCGGGGAACCTACAGTCAGAATCCGCATGTGGATGATGACGTACTGGTCGTCGGCGCCGGCGTGATCGGACTGACCACCGCGGTGTGCCTTGCCGAGGCCGGGTGGCGGGTCCGCATTCGCACCGCCGCGTCCCCCGCCGACACCACCTCCGCCGCCGCCGGCGCCATGTGGGGGCGCGGGCCGGGCGTGCAGGAGCCCGCCGACCGCATAGCCGCCTGGACCCAGGTCACCCTCACCGACCTGACCGCCCTGGCCGACGACCCGGCCTCCGGCGTCCGATTCGCCCGTGGCCGCGAAGTGACCCGCAGCGGACCTGCGCCAACGCCATTGCCCGGTACCCGCGACACGGCCCCCTGCACCTCAGCCGATCTGCCACCAGGCTTCGTCGACGGCCACTGGATCACCGTGCCGCTCGTGGACATGCCTCGATACCTCTCCTACCTCCTCGACCGCTTCGCCCGCGCCCGCGGCACGTTGGAACTGCGTCCCGTGACCGCACTGACCGGCGCGCCGATCGTCGTGAACTGCAGTGGTGCTGCCGCGCGTGAGCTCGTTCCCGACCCCGATGTGCGGGCCGTGCGTGGGCAGCATGTCCTCGTCGCCAACCCTGGGCTGACCGAGTTCTTCGTCGAGGAGACCGACGCCGACTCCTGGGTCAACTTCTTTCCGCACGGTGACCGCGTCGTGCTCGGTGGTGTCGCCGTCGACGGTGACTGGGATCTCACGCCCGACCCGGCGACGGCCGCCGCGATCATCGAGCGTTGTTCCGCCGTCGAACCGCGGCTGAAGAACGCCGACGTGCTCGGCCACCTGGTCGGGCTGCGACCAGTCCGAACAGCGGTCCGCCTGACCGACGAGCACGTCGACGGCATCCGCGTGCTGCACAACTACGGGCACGGCGGCATGGGCGTGACCCTGTCGTGGGGGTGTGCTCGCGAGATCGCCGCGCTGGTCGGTCGTAGCTGACCTGGGGTTTCTGTCGGTATGACCTAGAGTCGTGCGCGTGGACCTGCCTGTCATGCCCCCGGTGAAGCCGATGCTGGCCAAGGCCGTGCACGAGATGCCCCGTGCCGCCGGCCTGACCTACGAACCCAAATGGGACGGCTTTCGTTGCATCGTGTTCCGGGACGGTGACGACGTCGAGCTCGGCTCGCGTAACGACCGTCCGTTGACCAGGTACTTTCCCGAGCTGGTCGACCTGCTGAAGTCCGCATTGCCGTCGCGTTGTGTCGTCGACGGTGAGATCGTCGTCGTGACGGGGGCGGGGCTCGACTTCGACACCCTGCAACTGCGCCTGCACCCGGCCGCGTCCCGCGTCACCAGGCTGGCCGCGGAGACGCCGGCCAGTTTTGTCGCGTTCGACCTGTTGGCGCTGGGGGATCGGGATCTGACCGGGGAGCCGTTTCACGTCCGGCGTCGGGAACTCGAAGCTGTGGTCAGCACCGAACTCGCCCGCGTGCATCTGACGCCCCTCACCCACGATCCGGACATCGCGCAGGACTGGTTCACCCGGTTCGAGGGCGCCGGGTTCGACGGGGTCATGGCCAAACCGGTGGATCTGCCCTACGAGCAGGACAAGCGCGTGATGTGGAAGGTCAAGCACGAACGGACCGCCGACTGCGTCGTCGCCGGTTTCCGCTGGCACAAGGACGGCAAGGGGATCGGCTCCTTGCTGCTGGGACTGTTCGACGAGATGGGCACGCTGCACCACGTCGGTGTCGCCAGCAGCTTCACGGCCGATCTGCGTGCCGAGTTGGTCGACGAACTGGCGCCACTGCGGGACAACGCGCTGGACGGCCATCCGTGGCGGCACTGGGCGGAGGCCGCCGAGCACGAGGGCAGGCGGATGCCCGGCGCGCTGAGCAGGTGGAGCGCCACGAAGGACATGTCGTGGGAGCCGTTGCGACCGGAGTGGGTGGCCGAGGTCCGGTACGAGCACCTGCTGGCCGGCCGCTTCCGCCACACCGGTCGGCTGGTGCGGTTCCGGCCGGACCGTGATCCGGAGTCGTGCACGTACGCCCAGTTGGTCGAGGTGCCGCCGGCCGAACTGGCCGCGTTGTTCGGGACACCCATGTAACAGTCGACAGTGGACAGTCACAGTTCCGCTCGTACGCCTACCAGTCGCACCGCTCGTGTCTGGTCGAACCATGCCAGTACGGCCAGGGCGGCCTCGGTGATGTCTTCCGCTCCGCTCGTCGGTTCGGGGAGTGTCATGCTCCGCGTTCTCGTCGTGAACGGGGCGTACCTGATCTTCACCGCGATCCTGGCCGCCGGGCGGCCTTCCGCCAGCACGTCCGCCGCCACCCGCGCTGCCAGTTCGATCACCTGTTCCCTCAACAGTTCCGGGTCGGTCACGTTCTCCTGGAACGTCACCTCCCGGCTGCGTGACTTGGCGGCCCACGGCGTCGCCGTGACCTCCGTGTCGCCGGCTCCCACGGCCAACTGGCGGTACCACGGGCCCATTCGTGGGCCGAACCGGTCGGCCAGCACATCGGGGTCCGTTCTGGCCAGATCGGCGACCGTCGCCACATTCAGATCCGCCAGCTTCGCCGACGTGCGCGGGCCGATGCCCCACAGGGCCGCCGTCGGTCTCGGGCCCATCACCGCCACCCAGTTCTCCTTGGTCAACCGGTAGACGCCGGCCGGTTTCGCGAAGCCGGTGGCGATCTTGGCGCGCAGCTTGTTGTCGCCGATCCCCACCGAGCACGACATGCCGGTTTCCGCCGTCACGGCCGCCCGGATGTCCGCCGCCAGTTCCTCCGGCGGATCGGTCAGGTGCGTGCCGACGAACGCCTCGTCCCAGCCGATCACCTCGACCACCACCGGGAACGTCCGCAGCGTCGCCATCACCTGCTCGGACACCTCCTCGTACGCCGGCGGGTCGGACGGCAGGAACACCGCGTCCGGGCAGCGCTTGGCCGCCGTGCGCAGCGGCATCCCCGAGTGCACGCCGTACTCGCGCGCCTCGTACGACGCCGTGGCCACCACGCCGCGCAACGTCGGGTCGCCGGCACCGCCGACCACCACCGGCCGGCCGCGTAGCTCCGGTCGGCGCGCCACCTCGACGGCGGCGATGAACTGGTCGATGTCGACGTGCAACACCCAGTCCGTGGTGGACACGTGATCCAGTATGCGGCCGTTTGTGCCGCCGCGCCGCCGGGTATTCCTTGCACCCCCGGCAAAAGGAGTCCTCGATGGATGGCAGCCAGGTCCGCGTCGTGACCCTGGAGGCGCTCGCCCCACACTTCGGTGAGCTGACCCGCGTGCTGCTCAACGCCATCACGGTTGCCGACGTGCTGGACCGCATCACCACCGTCGCCCTGGACCTCGTGCCGGCCGCTGATCTGGCCAGCATCACCCTGCGCGCAGCGGACGGCAGCTACCACACCCCCGTGCTGACCGACCCGCTCGCCGAGGAACTCGACCAGATCCAGTACGACACCGGTGAGGGGCCGTGTGTGGAAGCCGCCCGTGATCCTGGACCGGCGTCCTCGGTCTGCGAAGACCTGTCCACGGCACTGGAATGGCCCCGGTTCGGGCCGGCGGCCGCCGCGTTGGGGATGCGGTCGGTGTTGGCCGTCGCGTTGTTGCCCGATGCCCGGCCGCCGCAGTTGACCGGCGCGCTGAACCTCTACTCCCGTGAGCGCAACGGCCTGACCCCGGCCGATCGGGACATCGCCCTGTTGCTCGCCACGCACGGCTCGCTCGCGCTGGCCACCACGCAGGCACTCACACGAGCCGAACTGCACGCGGCCCAACTGCTCGCCGCCGTCGAGAGCCGCGACATCATCGGGCAGGCCAAGGGCATTCTCATGCACCGGCGTGGCCTCACGGCCGACCAGGCGTTCGAACTGCTTCGCCACACGTCACAGGGCATGAACGTCAAGCTGGCCGATCTGGCACGGACACTCGCGACGCGACACCTCGAGCTCGATCTCCCGTGACCGCTAGCCGATCACGAACTGCACCTCGGTCACCGTCGCTCCCGGCAGACTGTGGCCGCGCACGAGATCGGACAGGTGGTTGACCAGTAGCAAGCCCCTGCCCCTGCGCTGGTCCGGCACCGCGGGCCGGCGACCGGCCAGTGGATCGCTGATGTAGCCGGTGTCGTGTACCTGGCACACCACCCGGTCGGCCGTCCGGCCCAACAGGATGGTCGCCGGGCTGCCGGCGTGCTCGACGCTGTTCGTCGCCAGTTCCGTCAGTACGAGCACCAGATCCTCGGCTCGGTCGGCCGTCAGCCCCTGGCGTTGCCCGAACGCCGCCACGACACGGCGTAGGCCGGCCAGACCGGCCGGTCCGACGACGAACCGCTCGCAGCCGCGTGGCGCCCGCAGTGGCTGGTTGCAGTCCACGAGCACCGCGTCCGGCTCGTACTGGCCGCTGTCGTGCCGGCCATCGTGGTCGACCAGCACCGGATGCGTCCGCGCCGCGTCCGCGAGCACCTGGCGGCTCAGGCCGTCCGCGTCGTACGGGCACAGCACGGTCACCTGACGACTCGCGAACGCGTGGTTGATCAGCGCCTCGTGCCGCAGACACGCCCGATACTCGGCCGCGGTGCGGCTGGGCCAGATCGGTTCGCCGATGATCCGCACGTGACGGTCGGGGTACCGGTCGGCGAAGTCGCGAAGCACGCCGGGGATGATCCGGCCGGGATTGCGGCCGACGACCGTCATGTCCAGCAACCGCACGCGCTCTGCCGCCGATCCCAGTGCCGAGCGCAGCAGCGCGACGTGCGGTCCCGGCACCGCGACCGCCACCGGATCACCGGCCGCGAGACCGTCCGTGATGAACGGAACGGTACCGGCCAGGTACTCGCCGTCACCGTGATAGAACAATGCCGGATGGCCGAACGTCGCATCTGCGGCCTTGCCCATCTCGTCCAATCCCAGCTCGCCACAACCGTGCGTCCGGAGTTACCCGATCCGGACGCGCACTACACCTGCCTACCTGGCGGATTCGCCGCCGCTCAACGCCGTGCGCAGCAGTTCGAGGCTGGCCGACAGCAGGCGCGACACGTGCATCTGCGAGATACCGATCTGCTCGGCGATCTGGGTCTGGGTCATGTTGCCGAAGAACCGCATGACCACAATGGACGCTTCCCGTTCCGGCAGCTTGGCCAGCGCCGGAATCAGCGCCTCGCGGTCCTCGATCAGGTCCAGCGCGCTGTCCAGCGAGCCGAGCCGGTTCTCCACCGGATTGTGGCCGTCGTCGTCGGTGCCGCTGTCCAGCGAGTCGGTGTTGTAGGCGAAACCGACCTGCAGGCCCTCGTAGACCTCCTCGACCGGCATCGACAACTCGGCCGCGATCTCCTTCGGCCGGGGTGAGCGGCCCAGTTCCTGCGACAGCCGGGCGGACGCGCCGCTGATCGCGGCGTGCAGCTCCTTGAGGCGCCTCGGCACCCGTACGGCCCAGGTCGCGTCGCGGAAATAGCGGCGGACCTCGCCGGTGATGGTGGGCACCGCGAACGACAGGAAATCCGTGCCGCGCGTCGGGTCGAACCGGTCGACGGCGTTGATCAGGCCGATCCTGGCGACCTGTTGCAGGTCCTCCTCCGGCTGGCCCCGGTTACGGAACTTGCGCGCGATGTGTTCGGCCACCGGCAGGTGACCGGTCACCAGGAGGTCGCGAATCCGCGTCCGCTGCGATTCACTCGCTTCCGCGAGTTCGTGGAAGAGCGGAATCAGCTCCTGGTAGTCGGTCCGTTCGCTGTCGCTCCCTGCCATGGACTCCTCCGCCTGTCCTGGTGAGCGTTTCCACAAGTCGGCGAGGTCCCGATGGGAATCGACGGCGGCGGACCCTGCCTGTCGACGAAGCGTACGGCTGCGTGCTCAACCGCTGCCCACCCACACTACGACCGTGTCACACACCCAGCAAGATTACCTGCTCGTAGTTCAACCACCGCGCACGAGGGTGTTTCGGCCCGCTTCGGCCGGGAAACCCACTGATCACACGATGTGGTCGAAAACCAGCCCGGATCTGCCAGATCCGGTAGTCAGGTGGTGGATCATGAAGGACCGAGACTACATGCGGACCGCGATCGCGGGCGCCATCGTCGCCCTGCGCAAGGGCGACGAGCAGCGCGCGTTGGTCCTGTTCGGGCGGCTGGCCGGCTCGGCGGGGCTGCCGGTCCGGCAGGGTGTGCTGGAACTGGCCGACGCCAACGTGTCCATGCTGCGCACGCTGACCGGCCACCAGCCGGAAGACGACCTGGTCTTCACCGTGGACGACGAAGGTCCCGGCCCCGACGGCTCGATCGACGACGCCGAACCGGCGCAGCGGGCGACGGCCCGCATCCTGTTGGCGCTGGCGAACGACTACCCGGCCGACGCGGACATCCAACTCGACATCGTCGCCGAGGCGCCCGATCCGAACGCGACCGGCCAGGTCTTCGCGTACATGATGGGCTGGACCCTGGAACTGCTCGACCTGTGCGAAGGCAGCGGCGAGCCGGTTCCAGGCTGGCTGGAACCGGTCGTGGCGGAGCACTAGCCCTACTGCGGCTGCGCCTTGACGAGCTGCACGTGGAACAGGCGCGCGTCGCCGTTCGCGGTGGTCCAGTAGTCCACCGAATCGGCCAGCGTGCGCAGGATGCGCAGGCTCAGCGAGCCGACCTCCGGTTCGTGGTCGTTCCGCAGGGTCGCGGACGCGTTGATCTCCAGCAGCTTCGTGGACACCAGCAGGCGGCAGACCAGCGTGCTCTCCGGATCGGCGTTGGCCAGTACGGTCGCGCATGCCTCCTCGACCGCGAGTCTCAAATCCGAGATCGCGTCGAGGTCGAAGTCCTCCCGCATGGCCATGTCGGCCGCGAGCGCACGGATTCCCGGCACCCGCTCGCGGCTGGCCAGCATCCGCACCTCGATCTCGTTCGGACGCAAGGCTGCACTGTCCGATGACTGGTCCGCCCGTTCGTTCACCCTGTGGCACCCTCTCGACGTCGATCGCCGCGATACCGACACGCCATCCGCGTGAGCCGCGTGAGCCACCTGCATGATAGGCGCAGCCGTGATCGCCTGGAGTGACGAACCCTCCGACCCGCCGAGTTTCGGTCTTGGTTTGGCCGTCGCGGCTTTGGGTACTCGGGTCCGGGATGACCCCTTACCGGCCCCGTTACCGGCTCGTTCCGTGGGAGGACGTCAGGATGGCAGCACCAGTACGCACGCCGGTGGCACCGGTCCGACCTTGTCTCGCGGTCGCGAGCGGTCGGGGTGGTGACGTCGTCGGGTCCGCTCGCCGCACGGCCGCGCTGGGGCTCTTCGCCGCCGTGGTGCTGGGGGCGGGCGGGGTCGCGCTCGCGACGACCGCCGTCGTGACCGATGTCTGGGCCGTCGGGGTGGTGCTGGTGTCCGCCGTGTTCGCCGGTGTCCTGCTGGCCGCCACCGCGTGGCGCAAGGCATTCTGCTGATCAGGAGGTTGTCATGTCGGCGACGCGTGTTGAACTCGTGTCAGCGGGAACCGGACTGGACTGCGCGGACTGTGGTCAGCCGACCCGGCACGCCGTCCTGGTGAACGAGCACGACCTCGTCCTGCTGCGCGGCCGCACGTGCACCGGGTGCGGCGGCCGGCACCGGATCGAGGACCTCGTGCCGGTGCCACGGAAGTCCGCGTAGGACTGTCTCAGCCGATCTCGACCGGGCCGGCCAGGTGGCCGGCCCGTACGTAGCGGTCCAGCAGGCCGAGCAGGTGGTCCAGGTCCACCGGCTTCGTCACGAAGTCGGTGGCGCCGGACGCCAGGCTGCGGTCCCTGTCCTCCTTCATCGCCTTGGCCGTCACCGCGATGATCGGCAGGTCGGCGTAGATCGACATGGCGCGGATCGCGGCCATGGTCGCGTTGCCGTCCAACTCCGGCATCATGATGTCCATCAGCACCGCGGCTACGTCGTCGTACTGCTCCAGCGACCGGACGCCGGCCACGCCGTTGTCCGCGGACACCACCCGCAGCCCCTGTGCCTCCAGCGCCGCGCTCAGCGCTACGACATTCCGCACGTCATCGTCCACGATGAGCACTCGCTCGCCATGGAACCTTGGTGTGTCACCGATTTCCGCGTCCACCGCGCGTAGCTCCCCCCCGCCGGTCCTGTTGGTCGCGATGTGCGACGGCACGATCTGGCGGACCGGCAGGAACAGGGTGAACGTGCTGCCCCTGCCCGGCGTGCTGTGCACGACCAGTTCGCCGCCGAGCAGTTCCGCCAGCTCCCGGCAGATCGAGAGCCCCAGCCCCGTTCCGCCGTACTTGCGGCTGGTCGTGCCGTCGGCCTGCTGGAAGCTCTCGAAGATGATC
>DATBDL010000074.1:0-41570 GCA_036269975.1 Pseudonocardiaceae bacterium
ACCGACCCCGCCATGACGGGGTCGGTCGACAACTCGGCGATGTCAGCGGCTGGTTACCGCACGCCGTTGTTACGGGGCACGGCTCTCGGCCGGGTACGCACTGCTCGGTGGCTGAACCGGCGGGGTCACCCTGCGTGGACGTGACCACCGGCGCATGGCCGGCCGCTCGACCAGGACGTAGAGCAGCGATGCGAGGCCGATGGTCACCGCCAGTGCGAAGAGAATGAACAGGATGCTGCCGAACGTGCTCCACGGGAGGCCCTGGTAGGCGCTGCCCACGGTGGTCAGGTGCCCGGCCACCGCGCCACGAAGGACGAACAGCAACGTGAAGTGCAGCAGGAAGAACGCGAAGGAGATCTCACCGAGCCAGACCATGGTCCGGCTGCTCAACCAACTCCGGCGCCCCTTGATGTCGCCGACCGCCACCGCCGAGATCAGCAGACCCAGCGGAACGGCGTAGGGCGCGACGAACGTCCACTGCGTCGGCACGAACAACGAGAGGACATAGCCCGCGACGGCCAACAGCGCGGCGGGCAGCACCGGTATCCCGATCCAACGCTTGTTCTGCACGATCCGGGCCAGCAACATGCCGAACCCGAACTCCAGGACCCGTGCGAACGGCCCGAAGTTGAGGACCCACAACCAGGGCCAGGACATGCCGTACGGGGCGAAGACGGGCTGCGTGGGCACGAATGCCATGACCAGCGCCGGCAGCACCGTGATGAGGGCGCCGACCCCGATCGCCCAACCCCACAGGTGATCCACCCGGATCTTCTTGATCAGCAGGTAGAGCAGCGGGAAGAGCACGTAGAAGACCAGTTCCACCGACAGCGACCAGGTGACGCCGTTGACCTGCCCGAGTTGGTAGGACATGTCCGGGATCCAGGCGTGTACCAGGAAGAGGTTCGCGATCGCCTGCGGCATCATGATCGGAACCCCGGTCACGATCATCAGGATGATCGCTCCCGCGAATACGACGACGTGGTTCGGGAAGATCTTGACGAGCCGCCGACGCCAGAAACGGCCCGCCGTGTCCTTCTTCCTGGCCGACCACGTCAGGACGAATCCACTCAGTACGAAGAAGAACGACACGCCGACCGGGCCGGCGTTCGTGACGATGACGTTGTACACGTGTTGCACGGAAGCGTTCCGAAATGTCCCCAGCCAGTGCACGTGATATAGGAACACGAGAAGGGCGGCGACGAACCTGAGCCCGGTCAGTGACGAAAGCTTTGACAACCGGGCATCGTCGGGCTTTGTGATTGGCACGTTTTCTAGATCTGCTGCCATATCATTCTTACCTTCCCGGATCACGGCGCTGCCCGCCCTTACCGGCAGGCTTGATTTGCCCCAATTATAGTTGCCATTCGATTATCTGTTTTGTTCGACGTTGCGCAGCGGGATACGTTGTCAGGATGCCTTGCGCAACGGCCTGTCGGTGATCGCGGTGGTCGTCGCGGACCGACGCGGCCGGCCGAGTAGGACCAGCGCGGCGAGGATGCCCAGACCCGCGAACACGATGGCGACGGCGTAGCCGGCCTGGAAGCCGGCCGTCATGGCGGCGCCCGGATTGGGGCCGTGGCCGGCCGCGACGGCCACAGTGGACACGATCGCGATACCGAGCGCGCCACCGACGTAGAACGCGGCGCTGTTCACACCGGACACCACACCGGAGTCGTGGGCCGGCACGTTGGCCAGTGCCGCGACGGAACCGGCCACGAACGCCGCGCCGAGGCCCGGACCGAACAGCAGCATGCCCAGCAGGATGTCGTGCACGAAACTGCCCCGCGCGGAGATTCCGGTCAGGCTCAGGCAACTGAGGCCGATCAGCAGCAGCCCGGCCACGGCCACCGGTCGGGGACCGAACCGGATCACGAGCGGACCGCCGGCAAGCGTCGAGCCGACGATGGTCAGCACCGTCATGACCGCGAACATGAGTCCGTACTGGACGGGGGAGTAGCCGAGCACCACCTGGGCGTACTGGGTCATGATGAACCCCATCCCGCCGTGTACCGCCATCCCCACCGCGACGATCACCAGGTTGCCGCCGACGAATCCCTTGGAACGGAAGTAACGCAGCGGCAACAGCGGCGCGGCCGACCGCCGTTCGATCAGAACGAATCCGACCAGCAGCGCGAGGGCGGCGATCAGCGTCCCGATCGTCGTGCCACTCCACCATCCGGCCTGCGGCGCGTCTGCGATGACGTATACCAGCAGCAGGAACGCCGCCGTGCTGGTCAACGCCCCCGCCAGATCGAAGGTTCGCTTCCGGTTCCGGTCGTAGCTTTCTCGCAGCACCAGCGGGCTCAGGACGACCGCGACGACCGCGACCGGGATGTTGACGAAGAAGATCCAGCCCCAGCCGGGTCCGGTGGTCAGCGGGCCGCCCAGCAGTGCGCCGACCGTGCCGCCGACTCCGCCGGCCGAGCTCCAGACGCCGAGGGCCTTGTTGCGTTCGCGGCCCTCGCGGAACGTGTTCATCAGAATCGACAGTGCGGTCGGGGTCATGATCGCCGCGGCGAAGCCCTCCACCACACGCGCCGTGATCAACACGTCGACCGACCACGCCAGCCCGCACACCAGCGACGAGACGGCGAGCAGCGCGCAGCCGATCATGAACATCCGGCGCCGGCCGAGCAGGTCGGCGATGCGGCCGCCGAGCAGCAACAGTCCGCCGAAGCTCAACAGGTACGAGTTGAGCACCCACTGCACGGCGATCGGCGTGAGCGCCAGATCCTTGGCCATCGACGGCACCGCGACGAACACGATCGAACCATCGAGGATGACGATGAACGTCGCCGCGCACAGCACGGCCAACGTCAACCACCGGCGGGGATCCAGGCGCGCCTGCCCCGTGATCGCCGATACGGTCGCCTGACCGCTACCACCGTCCATGTGCACCTTCCCCAACTCCAGTCCCGTTTGGAAACCACGGAACATCGTCGCATCGCGGCAGGACCCGATTCATCTCACTGACTGCGGGATCGTCGCCGTGGTCAGTGAGATGAATCGGGTCCACCACCGGTCGGGCACTAGGCGGCAGCCTGGTCCTCCGGTCGAACCGGCGTCACGGCATCGACGTCGAGGCTCCGCAGGCGATCGCCTCGTGATGCGGCGAAACGGCGCCGCAGCGGACGTTCGATCAGGACGAGTTGCAGCCACCCGACGAACAGGCTGATGCCGGTCAGCAGGACGACCTCGGCGATCGCGGTCCCCAGGCTGGTGGACGGGACGAACAGCCACGAACGCACATACGTGAAGATCAGCAGGTGCCACAGGTAGAACGCGAAGGACACCTCGCCGAGCCACACGATGCTCGGGCTGGACAGCCAACTCCGCCGGCCCGTCTGGTCGGCCTTGGCGACCGCGGCGATGAGCAGCGCGAGCGGGACAGCCATGATCGCCGTCAGGCGGAAGGTCGCCGGAAGCAGTGACGACACGGCGTACGCGGCGATCGCCAACAACACCGCGCCACCCCGGTTCAGCGGGAGCCTGCGCTCGGTGACGACGATTCGGGCCACCAACATGCCCAGGACGAAGTCCAACGCGCGCACCGGCGGGAACTGGAAGACGATCCAGAGTTGCGACGAGGTCACGCCGGTGAAGGGGATCAGCGGCCCGTTCGACAGTGTCATGGCCACGAACGGGATGGCGACGATGGCCGCAACGGCGCCGCCCGCCCACGCCCACAGGCGCTCCGGCCGGATGCCGCTGATCCAGCGATTGAGCAGCGGGAACAACAGGTAGCACAGTACCGCGCAGGAAAGCAGCCAGGACACGCCGTCGAAGCCGCCCCTGTCCGCCAGTTGCGGGGACCACGCGTGCAGCAGGAATATGTTCAGGATCGTGCTCTGTCCGCCAAGAGCCGTGTGCGCGACCGTGACGAGCAGGATGGCGGCGGCGATCAGGGTGGACAGGTGATTGGGGAATATCCTGAAGAACCGCTGGCGCCAGTACGTGCCGGTGGTGGACCGCGCCGACCAGGTCAGCAGGAAACCGCTCAGAATGAGGAAGAAGCTAACGCCCGAATAGCCGCCCTCCCACAGTATGTTCCCCAGTACCGTCTGCGCGCCGGCTGGATAGAAGCCCAGGAAGGTGGTGTGGAACAAAATGATGACGAGCGCTGCGACGAACCGCATTCCGGTCAGTGACCTCAATCGGGCAGGCTTACGATCGACGTGTAGTCGACCCTCACTACCGGTCGATAAAATACCCATCTCTTGGGCACCTCCACTCGATTCGGTGCCCCCAGGTGAATCCGTCGGTCGCTGGGGACATCCTGACATCGTTTATCGTCTCCCGAAGGCGGTCGGCCGCACCTCGCAAAGTGCGGTGTCGCCTGGTACAGCAGCCGCGGAGTGTTTTACTCCGGCCTATTACTCCAGTCGTAGATCGTGATGTGACGTTGCGTCATGCGATGAGGGCGAGGCGGGTGCGGTAGTGGTGCCAGCGAGCGCGGGCCTGGTAGCGCCGTCGCCAGGTGGACCAGTTCAGATGTCGGGCGATCTGGGAGTGAGCGGCGTGTGGCGGCAGGGCGGGTGGCAGCGTGGTGAGCAGGTGGAACAGCCGCTGGGGCCTGGGGCTTGGCCTGGGCGGGAGCCAGTGCCGGCTAGTCTTCGTTATGCGGCACAACATCATGATCACGGGGCGGCCCGCGCGCGCCCGATCGCCCTGGCCACCGCCGCCGACGGTACATCTGTTGCAGCACAACGTAGGTGACTGCGCGTCAGGTCAGGATCTACGACTGGAGTACTGGACGACGATGACATCCAACTCCCCGCGAGGACCAGTATCGCCTGCGAGTTCCCGGCCGGATTCTCGAGTTCGAGGCGTAATGGGGCTGCCGCGATGAGTGAGTCCGCCCGTCCGCTCGGCGGACGGCTGCCGCTGGCCGACCCGGCGACGCTCGCCCCCGCCCAGCGCGAGCTCTACGACCAGTTGATCGGCTCGTGGGTGGTGTTCACCGACAGGCTGGGCATCCGGTCGACGACCGAGGACGGCTGCCTGATCGGCCCGTTCAACGCGTTGCTGCTGCATCCCGAGGTGACGGCGAAGCTGTTGGAGTTCCAGGCCGCCGAGTCGAGGAACACCAGCCTGTCGCCGAGCGTGCGCGAAGTGGTGATCATCGTGCTCGGCTCCGTGTACGGCGCGGACTACGAGCTGTACGCGCACAAGTCCGTGGCGCGGACCACCGGACTGGCCGACGACCATGTCCTCGCCCTCTCCGGCGGAGACATCCCGGACGGCATGGGCGAGCACGAGAAGCTCGCCGCACGACTCACCCATGCACTGGCAACGCGTCACCACATCGACGACGAGCTGTATCAGGAGGCCGAGTCGGCTTTCGGAGCGAAGGGTCTGTTCGACATCGCCGCCGTGATGGGCGTCTACCACACGGTGTGCACCATGCTCACCCTGTTCGAGGTGCCGGCGCCGTAGCGCCCAGGGCGTCCGGCGTGCGGGCCACGCCGTCTCACGCGTGCCGGAACCGTGGCGGCCGCTTCTCGACGAACGCGGCCATGCCCTCCTTCTGGTCGTGGGTGGCGAATGTGGCGTGGAAGACGCGCCGCTCGAACAGCAGTCCCTCGGACAGCCCGGTCTCGAAGGCGCGGTTGACGGTCTCCTTCACCATCATCGTGGCCGGCGCGGACATGCCGGCGATTTTCGACGCGACCGCGACGGCCTCCGCCAGCAGCGTGTCGGCCGGCACGATTCGGGAGACCAGGCCGGCTCGTTCGGCCTCGTCGGCGTCCATGGTGCGGCCGGTCAGGCACAGGTCCATGGCCTTGGCCTTGCCGACGGCACGGGTGAGGCGCTGCGAGCCGCCCATGCCGGGGATCACGCCGAGCGTGATCTCGGGCTGGCCGAACCTCGCGGTGTCGGCCGCGATGAGCACGTCGCACATCATCGCCAGTTCGCAGCCCCCGCCGAGGGCGTAGCCGGCGACCGCCGCGATCAGCGGTGTGCGCACCCTGGCCAGGGCGTCCCAACCGGCGAACCAGTCCGCGGCGTAGACGTCGCCGTAACTCCGCGGCGCCATCTCCTTGACGTCGGCGCCGGCCGCGAACGCCTTGGCCGAGCCGCTCAGGACGATCGCGCCGATGCCGGTGTCGCGGTCGAACTCGGCGGCCACGGCCGTGATCTCCCGCATGGCCGCCAGGTTCAGCGCGTTCAGCGCCGTCGGCCGGTTCAGCGTGATCATGCCGACGCGATCGGCGGGGCGGTCGACGGTGATGGTCTCGTACTCGTCGGTCATGTGGCGCCGTCCTGCTCGCGGATGCTGGTGACGATCGCCGAGAAGTCCCGGCCGGGACCGTCCTGGTCGACGAACTCGGCGTAGAGGTCGGCGGCGTGCTCGCCGAGGGCGGTCCGCACGCCGGCCGCCCGCGCGGCGGACCGGGCCAGCCGTAGGTCCTTGAGCATGAGGCCGCTGGCGAACCCACCGGCGTAGTCCCGGTTGGCCGGACTGGTCGGCACCGGGCCGGGGACCGGGCAGTTCGTGGTCAGTGCCCAGCACTGCCCGGACGCGGTCGACGCGACGTCGAACAGTGCCTGGTCGGACAGGCCGAGACGCGCGCCGAGCGCGAACGCCTCGCTGACGGCGATCATCGAGATGCCGAGGATCATGTTGTTGCAGATCTTCGCGGCCTGGCCTGCGCCCGCGTCCCCGCAGTGCACGAACCGGGCGCCCATGTGTCGCAGGTAGGGCTCTGCGGCGGCCAGCGCGGCCGGCGGGCCGCCGACCATGAACGTGAGCCGGGCCGCCTGTGCGCCGACGACGCCCCCGGAGACCGGGGCGTCGACCGCGTGGTGACCGGCCGACGTCGCCAGGTGGGCCGCGGCACGGGCGTCGGCGACGTCGATGGTCGAGCAGTCCAGGAACAGCGTGCCCGGCCGCACCGCCGGGACGATCTCGCGGTAGCAGTCGAGCACGTAAGACCCACCGGGCAGCATCGTGATCACGACACCGGCGTCGGCGACCGCGTCGACCGCCGAATCGGCGACCGACACACCGGTCGCCGCCGCGGCCGCCCTGGCGTCGGCGACCGGGTCGTACCCGACCACCTTCTCGCCCGCCCCGACGAGGTTCGCGGCCATCGGGCCGCCCATGTTGCCCAGTCCCAGGAAGGCGATGCTCATCGGGCCACTCCGCTCAGTTCGTGGTCGCCGAGGTCGGCGAAGTAGGCGTCGACGATCCCGTCGTCGACCTCGAGCAGGGTCGGTGGCGACCACCGTGGTGCGCGGTCCTTGTCGATGATCCGGGCGCGGATGCCCTCCGCGAACTCGGCCGACGTGAAGGCATGGCACGAGATCCGGTACTCCTGGGCCAGCACGGCCGCCAGGTCGGGCAGGCCGGCGGCGGCGCGCAGCGCGCGCAGGGTGACCTTGAGCGCGGTCGGCGACTTCGCCTCGATCTCCTTGGCCGCCGCGATGGCCGAGTTCCCGTTGTTCCGCAGCCGGTCCAGGATCTCCTCCACCGTGTCCGCCGCGTAGCAGTGGTCGATCCACTCGCGCTCGGCGGCGAGCGCGCTGGGCGGTGCCGGCGTGGCGAACAGCGCCAGCGCACCCTCCGGGGTCCACGTCGCCAGCGCGTCCAACAGGTCCGGCAGCCGCTCGGCGGGTACGTAGTGGTCGGCGAGTCCACAGTGGATCGCGTCGGGGCCGGAAAGCTGTGCCGTGGTGAGCGCGGCGTGCGTGCCGAGTTGCCCCGGCGCGCGGGACAGCAGGTAGGTGCCGCCGACGTCGGGCACGAACCCGATACCGACCTCCGGCATCGCAAGGCGGGACCGGTCGGTGACCACGCGGTGGCTGCCGTGCGCGGACACGCCGACCCCGCCGCCCATCACCACGCCATCCATGATCGCCAGGTACGGCTTGGGATATCGCGCGATCGCGGCGTTCATGCGGTACTCGTCGGCCCAGAACGCCAGCGACGCGGTGCCACCGGCGCAGGCGTCCTCGTGGATCGAGCGGATGTCCCCGCCAGCGCACAGCCCTCGGTCACCCGCGCCGTCCACGACCACCATGCGGACAGCGGGATCGTCGCGCCATCGGTCGAGATGCGCGGTGATGGCCAGAACCATGTCGTGGGTCAGGGCGTTGAGGGCGCGCGGCCGGTTGAGCATGATCCGGCCGACGCCGCTGTGCACGTGGAACTCGGCGTCGCTCACGCTGCCTCCGGCAACATCCGACGGGCGATGATCACCCGCATGATCTCGTTGGTCCCCTCGAGGATCTGGTGCACCCGCAGGTCGCGAACGATCTTCTCCAACCCGTACTCGGTCAGGTAGCCGTAGCCGCCGTGCAGTTGCAGCGCCTGGTTGGCCACGTCGAACCCGGTGTCGGTGCAGAACCGCTTGGCCATGGCCGCCAGCGCGGTCGCGTCGGCCTCACGGTGGTCCAGGGCATCCGCGGCTCGCCACAGCAGCGTGCGGGCCGCTTCGAGTCCGGTACGCATGTCGGCCAGCCGGAACCGCAACCCCTGCGCTCGCGACAACGGCGCGCCGAACGCCGAGCGCTCCGACAGGTGCCGGACGGCCTTGGCCAGCGCGGCCTCGCCACCACCGAGCGAGCAGGCGGCGATGTTGAGCCGGCCACCGTCCAGCGCGGACATCGCGACCCGGAAGCCCGCGCCCTCGTCGCCCAGCAGCGCGGACGACGGGACCCGGACGCCGTCGAGTACGACCTGCCGGGTGGGCTGGGCGTTCCAGCCCATCTTGGCCTCGTTCGGGCCGAACGACAGGCCCGGCGTGTCACGTTCGACGATGAACGCGGAGATCCCGAGCGGTCCCGGTCCGCCGGTGCGCGCGAGTACGACGTAGACGTCGGACGTGCCGGCGCCGGAGATGAACTGCTTCACCCCGTCCAGGACGTAGTCTTCGCCGTCGCGGCGAGCACGGGTGGCCAGCGCGGCCGCGTCCGAGCCGGCGTCGGGCTCGGTGAGGCAGTAGCTGCCCAGCGCCTCCATCGTGGCAAGGCTCGGCAGGTACCGGTATCGCTGGGCCGCGTCGCCGAACCGGTCGATCATGGTGGCGACCATGTTGTGGATCGAGATGTACCCGGCGATCGACGGGCAGCCCGTGGCCAGCGCCTCGAACACCAGCACCCCGTCCAGCCGGCCCAGTTCGCACCCGCCGACGTCCTCGGCCAGGTAGAGGCCGCCCAACCCGAGCTGCGCGGCCTTGCGCAGCACGTCGACCGGGAAGTGCTTGGCCTGGTCCCATTCCACCGCGTGTGGCGCGAGATGTTCCGCGGCGAAGTCCGCCGCCGTTTGCCGTAGCGCGTGCTGTTCCTCGGTGAGTCGCATCGGCGTCAGCTCATCGTCGGGATGACGAAGCTGGCGCCTTCCCTGGTGCCCGAAGGCCAGCGCGACGTCACGGTCTTGGTCTTGGTGTAGAAGCGCACCGAGTCCGGGCCGTGCTGGTTGAGATCGCCGAATCCGGACCGCTTCCAACCGCCGAAGGTGTGGTAGGCGATCGGGACCGGAATCGGCACGTTGACACCGACCATGCCGGTGTTCACCCGCGCGGTGAAATCGCGGGCGGTGTCACCGTCCCGTGTGAACACGGCAACGCCGTTGCCGTACTCGTGCTCGCTGGGCAGCCGCAGCGCGTGCTCGTAGTCGTGCGCCCGCACCACCGACAGGACGGGGCCGAAGATCTCCTCCTGGTAGATCCGCATGTCAGTGCCCACCCGGTCGAACAGGCAGCCACCGAGGAAGAACCCGTTCTCGTATCCGGGAACCGTGACGTCCCGGCCGTCCACCACCAGTTCCGCGCCATCGGCGATCCCGCTCTCGACGTAGTCGCGAACCCTGCGCACCGCGTCCGCGGTGACCAGCGGGCCGTAGTCGGCGGTCTCGTCGTGCGCCGCGCCGACCCGTAACCCCCGGACCCGCTCGGCCAGCCGAGCGACCAGCTCGTCCGCCGTCGCCTCGCCGACGGGGACGGCCACCGAGATCGCCATGCACCGCTCGCCGGCCGAGCCGTAGCCGGCGCCGATGAGCGCGTCGACGGCCTGGTCCAGATCTGCGTCGGGCATCACGACCAGGTGGTTCTTGGCGCCGCCGAAGCACTGGGCGCGCTTGCCGTGTGCGGCGGCGGTGGCGTAGACGTACTGGGCGATCGCGGACGAGCCGACGAACCCGACCGCCTCGACCCTCGGATCGGTCAGCAGCGCGTCGACGGCTTCCTTGTCCCCGTTGACGACCGAGAACACGCCCGGCGGCAACCCGGCCTCGGCGAACAACTCGGCCAGCCGCAGCGGAACGGAGGGGTCGCGTTCGGACGGCTTGAGGATGAAACTGTTGCCGCACGCGATCGCCGGCGCCGCCTTCCACAGCGGGATCATCGCGGGAAAGTTGAACGGCGTGATCCCCGCGACCACCCCGAGAGGTTGCCGCATCGAATAGACGTCGATACCGGTACCGGCGCTGTCGGTGAACTCGCCCTTGAGCAGATGCGGTATCCCGACCGCGAACTCGACGACCTCCAAGCCGCGCTGGACGTCGCCGCGCGAGTCGGCGATCGTCTTGCCGTGCTCGGACGACAGCAGCCGCGCCAGACCGTCCTCTTCGGCCCGGACGAGGTCGAGAAACCGCATCAGCACCCTGGCCCGACGCTGCGGATTCCAACGGGCCCACTCCCGCTGCGCGTCAGCGGCGGCGTCGACGGCCGCCGCGACCTCGTCGGCCGAGGCGAGCGGAACGAGGGCGGTGACGGTGCCGGTACTGGGATCGAAGACGTCGGCGAAGCGTCCCGACGAGCCGGGAACCGGCTTGCCGCCGACGAAGTGGTGGAGTTCGGTGGTCATGGTTGGCCTCTCCTCGCGAGATGCACAGGACGGACTGCCCGAACACACGGCTCGCGTGCCGGTTCGTCGGGCAGGCCGAACTAACGCCGAATGGGCGTGGGGCCGGCGTCTTTCGCGCAGGCAGGGGAAATCCGCATGCGTTCAGCTCCATCCTCGTGGCAGAACACGGACGTCCACGGCGGTAGCCGTGGCTTCCGGATCCACGGCGCCCCATGCCTTCCCGGCTCACGCCGGTGGCCATCCCTTGGTGGAGCGCCGCACCGTGGACCTGAGGACACCCTAAGTAGGACGTCCTACTATGTCCATGTCGCAGCGTGCGGTATGGCTTACCGCAGCGGTGGATACGGCAGCAGGCCGCTGGCCTGCCAGTCCACCCGCGGCGTCGTCCCGATCGCCGCAAGGACAATCCACAATGGACATCAGGCGCCGAATCCGGCCGGGACGCGGCGGGGGACAGGCGCGGCACCCGCTGGTGGGGGCCGAAGCAGTGCTGGTCGACACCCGGCGGCGCCGTGACCACGCGCACGCCGTGCCGCTTGCGCGGCCATCGGCCGGCCCCGCCACCGGGCAGCCGGCTCACTCATAGTGCCCCCGGCAGGACTCGAACCTGCGACCAAGAGATTAGAAGTCTCTCGCTCTGTCCGCTGAGCTACGAGGGCATGACGGGGTGCAGTACCCACGCATGTGCAGGGTAACCGTCCCGTTGTCCTACATCGTTCGCCGGCACGTTGATGTTTCTGGTAACAACCAGTCGAGTGATTCTTAGCGCATTGTCACCAACTCGGCACACAGTGATCGCAGTCGCATCACTACCAAATCACCGGATCGTGCCATTCTGGACTACCGTTGCCCTGACGAGGACATACGCGGCGTAGCCCGCTCGATCAGGGAGGGGCGTCCCGGTGCGGAGGGCACGAACCGCGATCTTCGTCACTTTCGCGTTCAACGGGCTGGTGATCGGCTCCTGGACCTCCCGAGTGCCGGCGGTCGCCCGTCAGGTGCACGCCGGTCCCGGCACGATGGGGCTCGCGCTGCTCGGCTCCAGCATCGGGCTCATCATCATCGCGCCGATCACCGGCCGGCTGTGCGCCCGGTTCGGCGCCCGTGTCGTGGTCGTGACCAGCGCCGTCTTCGCGGGTGCCGTGCTGCCGCTGATCGGGCTCGTGCCGTCGGTGCCGCTGCTGGGTGCCGTGATGTTCCTGGTCGGCATGGGTGTCGGCGGTTTGGACGTGTCGATGAACATCGCGGCCGTCGCCGTGATCCGGCAGCTCGACCGCCCGGTCATGCCGACGTTCCACGCGTCCTACAGCTTCGGCGCGCTGGCCGGGGGGCTCGCCGCCGGCTGGCTGGTCACCCTTGGCTGGTCGCCGTTGCGGCATTTCATCGTGGTCGGCGTGGTGGGCATCGTGCTGGTGCTCGCCGTCGCCAGGTCGGTGCCGGGCACTCGACCGGACCGCGGCCGCGTGTCGGCCCGGCCGGCCGGGAAGTTCGTACCGCCGATTCGCCGTCCCGCGCTGTGGTTCCTGGCCGCGATCATGCTCGGCTCCGCGATCGCCGAGGGTGCCAACGGTGACTGGTCGGCGTTGTTCCTGGTCCGCCAGCGCGGGCTCGACGAGTCGTCGGCGACCATCGGCTTTGCCTGCTTCAACATCGCGATGGCGGTCGCCCGGCTGCTCGGGGAGCGCTGGGAGCGCAGGTGGGGGCCCTATCGCCTGCTCGCCGGCTGCACCAGCGTCGCCGCCGTCGGCATGCTGACGGTCGTGTTCGTCCCGTGGGTGCCGCTGGACTACGTCGGATTCGCATTGGTCGGTATCGGCCTCGCGTTCTGCTTCCCGGTGGCGATCAGCCTCGCCGGCGCCGCCGGCCACAACGCGGACGGTTCCGGCGGCGAGCGGGAGATCGGCTTCGTCACCACGATCGCGTACGGCGGTTTCCTGGCCGGCCCGCCGGTGATCGGCGCGATCGCCCAGGCCACCAACCTGTCCGTCGCGCTGGGCGTCGTCGGCGTGATCATCATGGTGATCGTGCCGATGGTCGTGCTGTCCAGCATGACCGCGCGCCGTGACACAGAACAGCGGGTCACGGTGACCAGCGCCGGCTGAGCGGCTACAGGGCGGCGGCTACAGCGGCCGGCGGAAACCGCGCATCGCCAGCGTCGCACCGACGATCGCCAGCCCGGCGCTCGTGGCCAGCGCGGACAGCACGCCGGTGCCCACCGGCAGGTCCAGCGACAGCGCCCGCGACGCGTTCACCGCGTACGTCATCGGATTGACGTGCGCCACCGCCTGCAACCAGCCGGGCAGGTTGGCGATCGGCACGTAGGCGCTGGACGCGAACATCAGCGGGAACATCAACAGGAAGCCGACCATCTGCATGATCTCGGCGTTGCGCAGCCATGAGCCGGCCGCGATGAAGATCCACCCGAGCCCCCACCCGACGACCAGTCCCAACGCCCACGCCGCCGCCACGCCGGGCACGCCACCCGCCGGCGCGAACCCGAACAGCACGCTGGCGAAGATCAGCATGAGGACGAGCTGCACGCCGGTGCGCACCATGTCGGACAGGCTGCGCGCGATCAGCACGGAGCCCAGCCGGATCGGCAGCGACCGGAACCGCGCCAGCACCCCGTTCTTCATGTCGTTGACCAGCCCGACACCGCTCTGCACCGCGGAGCCCATCGCGGTGTTCACCAGGATGGCCGGCATCAGGAAGTCGATGTAGCTGACGCCGTGCGGAAAACCGGGCGTCCGCGCGATGCTGGAGAAGATCTGGCTGAACAGCAACAACATCACCAGTGGCTGCAACAGGCTGAAGACGATCATGCGCGGGTCACGCACGATGGCCCGCAGTGATCGCCCCGTCAGCACCAGGATCTGGGTGGCCACATTGGTGCCACGCCACGATCGCGCGACGGTGGGATTGGTCGCGGCCGTACCGAGAACTGCGGTGGTCATGGAAATCTCCCTGTGAGAGGTCAGGCGGCGACGGGGGGGTGGGCGAGGCTGAGGTACACGTCGTCGAGCGTCGGCTCGGTGAGCGCCAACTCGCCGACCTCGATGCCGTCCTGGTCCAGCGCCCGCACCACGACGGCCAGTTCGGCGGAGCGCTCCACCGGGATGATCACGGCGTGCCGGTCCTCGTCCAGCACCGGTTGCAACCCGGCCCTGCCCAGCGCGGCGAGGGCGGCGCCGGCGTCGGCTGGCTCGGACAGCGTCACCACGACGGTCCGCTGCCCGACCTGTGCCTTGAGCTCGGCCGCGGTGCCGGACGCGACGACCCTTCCCTGTGCCAGCACGGTGATCGAGTCGGTCAGCCGGTCGGCCTCGTCCAGGTACTGCGTGGTCAGCAGCACGGTCGTGCCGTCACCGACCAGGGTTTCCACGATCTCCCACATGCCGATCCGGCTGGCCGGGTCCAGCCCGGTGGTCGGCTCGTCGAGGAAGATCACGTCCGGCCGGCCGACCAGGCTGGCCGACAGGTCCAGCCGGCGCCGCATGCCGCCGGAGTACGTGCGGGCCGGTCGCCGTCCGGCGTCGGTGAGGCCGAAGATCTCCAGCAGTTCGGTGCCGCGTGCGACGGCCTCCCGCCGGGTCGCGCCGAGCAGCCGGGCGATCAGCACCAGGTTGTCCAGCCCGGAGAGCTGCTCGTCGACCGCGGCGAACTGCCCGGTGAGCCCGATCCGGCCACGGACCTGGTGGGCCTGGCCGACCACGTCGAACCCGGCCACCGTCGCCGACCCGCTGTTCGGCGGCAGCAGTGTCGTCAGCACGTTGACCAGCGTCGTCTTGCCGGCGCCGTTGTGGCCGAGCAGGCCGAGCACGCTGCCGCGCGGCACCGCGATGCTCACGTCGTCCAGTGCGGTCACGGCGCCGAATCGCTTGCTGACCCGGTTCGCCTCGATCATCAGTTCGGTCATGGTGTGTCCTTCCCCCGCAGAATGCCGTTCAGGAAGAGGTCGACGAGTTCGGCGAGGCTGGCCCCGGTGTCCCCGAGCCCTTCTGCCTGCAACCGGTTGCTGAACACGAAACCCAGCAGCAGCCGGGCGGCCAGTTCGGGGGCGACCCGCAGCGTGGCCGCGTCGAAGAGGTTTGCCACCGCGCCGGAGATGCGGATCATCGCCGTCGGCGGCCCGTCGTGGCCGTGTTCGGTGCCACGGGGGTCGATCCCGGCGGCGCGCATCGCGACCAGCATCGACCACAGCCGGTTCTGGTAGTCCGACACCGCCCGGACGCCCAGGGTCAGCCGCTCCGGCAGCGGCAGCGACCGGTCGATCCCCTCGATCTGCGCCACCTCGGCCTCGGATTCGAGCACCGTGTGCAGGCAGGCCGCGAACAGCGCCTGCTTGTCCCGGAACGCCCGGAACAGTGTGCCCTCCGCGATCCCGGCCGCGGCCGCGATCTCCCCGGTCGTCACGCTGCCGCCGCCGTCGACCAGCATCGGCACCGCGACCGCCACGATGGCGGCGCGCCGGTCGTCCACGCTCATCGCGGGCGCCCGGCCGGACCGGTCGCCCCTGGTCGCACGTCGTTCCAGGCGCTGCTGCTCGAGCAGCATGCGGGCCTGTTCCCTGCGGTCCGCCGGCTCGGCCAACGCCTGCCGCCGTTCCGTCCGGTGGCGTGTCCGCCGTTGCCCCGGTGTCTCACTCGTCACGGGACGAGTCTATGAGTGAGAACTCACTCACGTCAATGAGTGAGTTCTCACTCGCTCGGACTCATGCCGGCAGCTCGAAGTGCGCGACTGTGCCGCCGGTGGGCCGCCGCGCCAGCCAGGCCCGGCCGCCGTGCGACTGCACCACCTGCCGCACGATCGCCAGCCCGAGCCCGGAGCCCGGCATCGCACGGGCGTCATCCGTGCGGTGGAACCGCTCGAACACCCGCTCCAGGTCCGCCGCCGGCACGCCGGGACCGCTGTCGGCCACCGACACCGTCGCGCGGCCGTTGATCCGCCGCACGTCGACGAAAACCGGCTCGTTCGCCGGATTCCACTTGGCCGCGTTGTCCAGCAGGTTCAACACGGCCCGCTCCAGGCTGGCCCGCTTGCCGTACATCGGCACCGGCTGCTCGGTCAGCGTGAACAGCACGTCCGGCGTCCTGGTCCTGGCCCGGATCACCGCCGCCCGTACGACGTCCGCCAGGTCCAGCTCGGTGATCTCCTCGCCGTAGCCGGGGTCGCGGGCCACGTCCACGACCTCCTCGATGAGCTGGTCCAGCTCGCCCATCTGGGCCTCGATGTCGGTCAGCAGCCGCTGCCGGTCCACATCGGACAGTTGTCGGGTCGGGTCGCGTTCCGCGCGCAGCAACAGGTTCACGTTGGTACGAAGGCTGGTCAGCGGTGTCGCCAGCTCGTGGCTCGCGTCGTCGACCAGTTGCCGTTGTGCCTCCCGTGACATGCCCAGCGCCATCAACATGTGGTTCACGCTGGCCGCGACACTCGCCACCTCGGCCGGTTCCCTGCGCGCGATCGGCACCGCGGCGTGCAGGTCCTGGGTCGCCGCGACATGCGCCGCGGCGCCGGCCACCCGGTGCACCGGTTGCAGTCCCGCCACGGTCAGCCCGTAGCCGAGTGCGGCCGCGACCACGATCGCGACCACGTCCGCGCCGATCAGCAACACCGCGAAGTGCGTCAGCGTGTTGTCCTCGTCGGTCAGATCGGCGGCGAGTTGCACCGCGTCACCGCGCACGGAATGTCGCGTGACCATCATGTAGTGGACCTTGTCCACGTAGACGTCACGGTTGGCCTGCAAGGTATCCCCGCCCGCGACGGCGACGTCCGAAGCGGACACCGGCAGCGATGCGGACTGGAACTTCGGCCGCCTGCTGTGCCCGTTCGGTTCCACCACGCCGAACAACGTGCTCACGTCCGGCCGCACCCAGGCCGGCGGCGATGCCAGCTTGGTCGGATCGTGGTACAGCGCAAGGTTTTCCACCTGCTGGCCGAGATCGCCGGCCACCTCGTCGCGCAGTTCGAGCCGCAGCAGCAGCCAGGCCGCCACCGACACGCCCAGCACCGCGACCGCGACCGCGGCCGCTGTCAGGATGGTCAGCCGCTTGCGCAGCGTGGGGCGTCTCATGGTGGGCCGTTCATACCGGTTCGGCCTCCCGTAACACGTAGCCGACCCCGCGCACGGTGTGCACGAGCCGGGGTTCGCCCTCGGCTTCCAGTTTCCGCCGCAGGTAGCCGATGTAGACGTCCAGGCTGTTCGAGCGGGTGCCGAAGTCGTAGCCCCAGACCTCGGTGAACAGGATGGAGCGGGTGACGACCCTGGTCGCGCTGCGCAACAGTACGGCAAGCAACTCGAACTCGGTCCTGGTCAGGTCGACCATCCGGCCCCTGCGCGTCACCGCCCGGTTGGCCGGATCGAGCTGGAGGTCGGCGAACGTCAGCGGGTCGCGGTCCACCGGATCGGCGGGGTCGGCGCGACGGAGCAATGCCCGCACACGAGCCAGCAGTTCTTCGAGCGCGAACGGCTTGACGAGGTAGTCGTCCGCGCCGGCGTCCAGTCCCGCGACCCGGTCGCCGACGTTGCGTCGTGCCGTGAGCATCAGCACCGGAACCCGATCACCCGTGATCCGCAGTCGCCGGCAGGTCTCCAACCCGTCCAGCCCCGGCATCATCACGTCCAACACGACCACGTCCGGCCGACGGGTGAGCACGGCATCCAGCGCGGCGTGGCCGTCCTCGGCCAGGTCGACCTGGTAGCCCTCGAACCGCAGGCTGCGGCCGATCGACTCGCGGACCGCGGGCTCGTCATCCACGACCAGTACTCGCACGCCACCATCCTCACCCGAGCCTGACCCGAACGAACCGCGCCCTACCAGAACGCCCCGACATTTCGCGCCGATTGGGTGATTTCACGGCCCAGTTGTCCACAGCGGCCCGATCTGTCCACAGGTTCCCATCTTCCCCATGACACCACCCCCGGCCTGCGCCAACCTGGACCAAGACAGCTCCAACAGCAAACTCCCAGCACACTGCCAGCCTGGGACGAACGAGAGGACGGAACGATGGACAACGTGGTGGTGGGGAACCTGTGCCAGGACCCGATCCTGCGCCAGGCCCGCAGGGGCGGCCTGCCGCTGGCCAGCTTCACGGTCGCCGTCCACAACTGGCGACGCGTAGGACAGGAGTTCGTGGAACGACCACCGGTGTTTCACCGAGTCGTGTGTTTCGGGCAACTGGCCGAGAACGTCACGAACAGCCTGCGCAAGGGCATGGAAGTGGTCGCGGTAGGAGAGTGGGCGGACGACAGCTTCTCGGACGAACAAGGTCAGCGTCGCGTCCAGATCAGCATGGAAGCCCGCACGGTCGGCCCGACACTGCGCCGGGCGACGGCACAGGTGAACAGATCGGAACGGCGCCCGGAAGCCGGCCAACCCACACTGCCGATGGACGTCCCCGCGACCCCAGCACGCGCCGAACCAGACCTGACACCGGTCGGCGCCCCGTTCGAAACCCTGTCAACGGCCCAACTCCGCGTAGCGGCGGAGGAGATAGGAGCGGAACTGGTCCCAGCGGCCACCATCAACCAATCCCTACGCCGCCGAAAGAAGCCGGACCCAGAACCAGCCACATCCCACGCCACCTAACCAACGCTCCAGCCCAGCCCAGCCCAACCCAACCCAATCCAACCCCAGCCCGCCAGCGGCGGCGGCGGTCGGTGGCGGCTGGCCGGGCAGGTCGGTTGCGGTGCTCGGTGGCTGGCCAGGGGCACCGGTCACTGTGCTGCGGCGGGTGCCCCTGGCTGGACGGGCACCGCCGGTCGCTGTACTCGGCGGTGACCCAGCCGGCCGGTCGGCCACTGTGGTCGCGCAGGCCGGTCGCTCAGCCGTCCCGCCAGTGCGCCGGCAGGGCAGCACCCGTTGATCCGTTTATCCGAGAGTTCCTCATATCTGGAGGTGATCTTTATGTTGTCGGCGCGCCCACCCCGGCGCGGTTGATCTCCCGCCCATCCGAGAGCCATCACGCCGCCGCCGACGAGCGTGCGACAGACGCTCGGCCCACACCGACGCCACAAGCGGCTGAACAGGCAAAGCAGCCCGTCGTTCACCCACAGGAGTACCAGCCCCACAACGACGGGAGGTGGAAAGCCGCTGTTCAGACGCGATTCGAGGTAACCGAGGTACGCGGCCCCCGGCCGCGCATCTACGATCGCGCCCATGGCCGAGTTCATCTACACCATGAAGAAGGTGCGCAAGGCGCACGGGGACAAGGTCGTCCTGGATGACGTCACCATCCAGTTCTTCCCCGGTGCCAAGATCGGCGTTGTCGGTCCCAACGGGGCCGGCAAGTCGAGCGTGCTCAAGATCATGGCCGGTCTCGACCAGGCCAACAACGGCGAGGCGTTTCTCTCCCCCGGATACACGGTCGGCATCCTCCAGCAGGAACCTGCACTCAACGAGGACAAAACCGTTCTCGGGAACGTGGAGGAAGGCGTCGGCGAGATCAAGGCGAAGCTGAATCGCTACAACGAGGTCCTCGAGAAAATGACCTTCGACGATTCTCCCGCGCTGCTGGACGAGATGGGCGAACTCCAGGAGGAACTGGAACACGCCGACGCATGGGACCTCGACTCGCAGTTGGAACAGGCGATGGACGCGTTGCGGTGCCCGCCGCCCGACGCCGACGTGCGCACGCTCTCCGGTGGTGAACGCCGCCGGGTGGCACTGTGCAAACTGTTGCTGAGCAAGCCCGACCTGTTGTTGCTGGACGAGCCGACCAACCACCTGGACGCGGAAAGCGTGCAGTGGCTCGAACAACACCTTGCCAGCTACGCCGGCGCCGTTCTGGCCGTCACCCACGACCGGTATTTCCTGGACAATGTCGCGCAGTGGATTCTCGAGCTCGACCGCGGCCGTGCCTACCCGTACGAAGGCAACTACTCCACTTACCTGGAGAAGAAAGCCGAGCGGCTGGC
Source organism: Pseudonocardiaceae bacterium (assembly GCA_036269975.1). Lineage (GTDB taxonomy): Bacteria > Actinomycetota > Actinomycetes > Mycobacteriales > Pseudonocardiaceae > DATEPR01. Next base: position 19,727 of record DATBDL010000074.1, read on the forward strand.
CGTGCAGGGCAAGAAGGACCAGAAACTGCAGAAACGGCTACGGGACGAACTGGCCTGGGTACGGTCGAACCCGAAGGCACGGCAGGCCAAGTCGAAGTCCCGTCTCGAACGCTACGAGGAGATGGCCACCGAGGCCGAGCGCACCCGCAAGCTCGACTTCGAGGAGATCCAGATCCCGGCGGGCCCGAGGCTGGGCAGCGTCGTGGTGGAGGTCGCCGGCCTGCGCAAGGGTTTCGGTGACCGGGTGCTGATCGACAACCTGTCGTTCAGCCTGCCGCGCAACGGGATCGTCGGCGTCATCGGTCCGAACGGGGTCGGCAAGACGACCTTGTTCAAGACCATCGTCGGACTGGAGGAACCGGACGCCGGCACGGTCCGGATCGGTGACACCGTCAAACTGTCCTATGTCGATCAGAACAGGGCCGGTCTCGACCCGAAGAAGAACGTCTGGGAGGTGGTTTCCGAAGGGCTGGACTTCATCAAGGTCGGCAATGTGGAAATGCCGTCCCGTGCTTATGTCAGCGCGTTCGGCTTCAAGGGTCCCGACCAGCAGAAGCCGGCTGGCGTGCTGTCCGGCGGCGAGCGCAACCGGCTCAACCTGGCGATGACGCTCAAGCAGGGCGGCAACCTGATCCTGCTCGACGAGCCGACGAACGACCTGGACGTGGAAACACTGGGCTCGCTGGAGAACGCGCTCGAACAGTTCCCCGGCTGTGCCGTCGTGATCTCCCACGACCGGTGGTTCCTCGACCGCGTCGTCACGCACATCCTGGCGTGGGAGGGCACCGACGAGAACCCGGCCGCCTGGTACTGGTTCGAGGGCAACTTCGAGGGCTACGAGCGCAACAAGGTCGAGCGGCTCGGACTGGAGGCCGCGCGTCCGCACCGCGTCACGTATCGCAAGTTGACACGGGACTGAGCGGAGCACCGTGGCGTCCTGGGGTGAGGCGCGGCCGGGCACCGCGGCGGAGATGATGCTGGGACCGGCCTGGTCACTACGGTGGCGAGCGCCGGAACTGGCATTGTTCCTCGCCGAGCGTGCCGGTGCGGTGATCGAACTTGCCGGCGATGGTCCGGACCGGCTGCGGGCCGAGGCGACGGTGGTCGTCGCGTCCTGTCGGCTCGGCCAGCGGCTGGACGTCGTCGGTCGTGCGATCGACGCGGTCCGCCTCGCCGAGCGGCACTCCGACGCCGTCACGAGTGCCATGCTGCGCATCGAGCTGGCCGGCTGCGCCCGGACCGCCGGTGTGCCGCTGGTCGGCGCGGCCGTACTCCGCCCGGTCCTGGCCGGGCCGGACATCCGGCCGTCGATGCGCGCCGACGCCCTGGTGCAGTTGGCCGGCTGCCTCACCCGCACCGTCGATCCCGGCGTGCTCGACGGCGCTCTCGCCGAAGCCGACCGGCTCTACGACGAGGACCGGCAACTCGACTCGGACAGCCGGGTGGTGCTGCGTGCGCTGTTGCGATCGGTGGCGTCGGGCGAGCAACGACGGCGGGGCGACGCAAGAGCCGCGGTGAACGCCGCCCAGGAAGGCGCCGACCTGCTCGGCAGCCTGAGCCGGCCCACGGCCGACAACGGTCAGGCCGGCGCACAGGTCGCGCTGCGCCTCGTGCACGGGCTGCTCGACCTGGGCCGGCTGGACGAGGCCGGCATGGTGGCCGCGACCGAACTCCGCCGCCCGGTCCGAGCACCGGCCGCCGGCGCGATCGGCTGGCTGTCCGTTGCCATGGCGGTCCGCGCCCACCTGGCCACCGGCGAGTCGAACCCGGCGCTGTCCCTGCTGCGCGAAGCCGCCGAGTTGGGCAAGCGCCACCGCCTGAGCTCGCTGCGCGCCGAAGCACTGGCCATCCTGTCCGACGCATACGAACGGGTCGGGCAGTTGACCGAGGCCCTCGACTGCCTGCGCACCGCACAGGGTGTCCGGTTGGCCAGAGCGCGCGTGGTCTATTCGGCGCGTACGAAACTGGTCGGCGCCTTCGGTGAAACCACCAGCCCGGAGGAATTCGCCAGAATGCTGGGCCTGCTCGCGACTGGCGGCCGCCGCTCGGCTGCCGGCCGCGAGCAGGCCGCTGAGCTGCTGGGCCGAATCGGCATGCACCACCCCATCGGTAGCCAGGTCAGCGGCACCACGCGCACCGGCGGCCGCCCGGCGCCGACCGGCGACGTCACCATGGTGTTGGTGGACCTGACCACCGCCCGAGGCGACAACGCGGGCGGCATCATCGGTGAACACGTGCTCAGCCACGTACTGGAGCGCCTCCGCGACGCGGCGCCCAGCGACGCGCAGGTGGCCAGGGTCGGCGGTGCCGAACTGGCGGTGCTGCTCCCCGGAGCACCGGTGGACCAGGCAGAACAGTGGGTCGCCGACCTGCGCGGCGCGATCGCCGGCGTGGACTGGTCGTCGTTCACGCCCGGCCTGACCGTCGCCGTCCGGGCCACGGTCGCCCAACGCGCCGGCCGTACACCGCCGCAGGTCTCCGCGTCCGCCCAGCTCGGCACGCGAGCTGGCAGTTTCGAGCTACCGACGATTCCACTGCCGCCCCTGTCAGGTGCCGGCCAGTCCAGACCCGGCCGGTCCCGGTCCGACCGGTCCGGGACCGAGTCACCGGCCAGCCGGGAACTGCTGGCCAAGGCACTGGAACAGTGGCGCCAGACCAAGTCCCCTGACCCGACGACCCAATCCAGCGCGCCGCCCGCCGAGCCGGCTGTCCTACCCAACGAGGCCGGCGGCGTCCCAGAACCCGACCAGGCCAGTGGCGCGCCAGAGCCCGGCCGGCCCAGCGCGGCGGTACCCACGAACGAGCCGGCGCCGGCAGGTGGATCGACCAGATTCGGTCAATTCGAGGCCACGGCATTGTCGAGTGATTCGACGCCGCCTCGCGGGATCGCGCTGTCGGGCCTGATCGGCGATTCCGCGGGCAACTCCGTGTCGGTCGATGCGGGAATTGACCGATCTGGCGATGTGGACATATCGAGCGATCTGACGCCACCTCGGGGAATGGTGTTGCCGGACCAGGCCGGCCAACCGGGCGAAGCCGCGCCGCAGGCCGGCGAGCCCGTGGAATCCCGTGCGGCCGGATGGCCGGGGGAGACTGGGCGAGCGGGTGGCGGGTTTTCCGGGGAGCCGTTGCCCGCATTTCCGACTTTGCCGTCGTTGGAGCCGGAGCGGCCCAGCGCGGCCGACGAGTTCCCGTTGTCCGCCGATTCCAGTGTTCGGATTTCGGCTTCCGACATCGCCGCCGCCGCGCCTGTCCCGGCCGAGCCCGCAACGCCTGTTCTCGGGCTGGAACAACCCGAACTGAGCCTGTGGGCGCCACGGTTGCCACCCCCCGAACCCCCGATGGACTGGCCGACCACCACCGAGTCCGACGACCGCTACGACTCGCCGGTCGATACCGGTGAGCAGACCGGGCCTCGGCATGCCGTGGACACCGGAGAAGGCCGGTCCGTGCTGTCCAGCCTCGGGATCACGGCCGGTGGCGGGGGTGGCGGGCGTCGTCGGGCCAGGGACGAGTCCGACGAACCCGAGGCCGATGCGCAGCCGCGGCCGGAGTCGGCGCAGGAGCACACGCCGCGCACGGTTTCGTTCGACGACATCGGCTATCTGGAACCGTTGACACCGCCGACCATGCCCGAGTTGTCGACGCGGATGCCCGAGCCGACGACATCCGAGCCCGAGTTTCCGACAGCGGAGCCCGCGCTCGGGGCCACTGAGCCGCGCTGGGACGACGAGCCGTCCTGGCGATCCGAGCCGTGGCCGGCGACCCCGTCGTGGGAGGTGCAGGCGCCATGGTCGGCCACCCCGGCCGAACCGGACGTGCCGGCGCGGCCAGCGGAAGCCCAGCGGTCGGCGGAAGCCCAGCGGTCGGCGGAACCAGGTCAGGAGTCGTCGTTCGCCGTGCGGTGGGACCTGGGCGGACCGCCGGAACCGCTGCCGACCCAGCACGCTCCGATCTCGGACCGGCCGCCGCTGGAACTGCCACCGCCGTCCGCGCCGGTCGAGTCGAGGGAGGGGGACGACGAACGCACCGAGCCGCTACGGGAGCCGGCCGCACAGCGCGAACCACCGCGAGAACCACAGCAGGAACCCGAAGCCGCCAAACCGGCCGCTCGTACCGGACGGCGTCGGCGTTCCATCCAACTCGCCGACCTGCTCACCGAAGCCCTGATGGCCTACCAGACCGCCCAGGACGCCAACGACGCACACAACAACCCCATCGGCCACGACCCTTCGTCCGGCCTCCCAGGGCCGACGAGCTTACCGGAGCCCCTGGCCGGGACCTTCGGCCGCGAGGACCGCGAGGATCGGGAGGGCCGGGAACCGGGACGTGACGCGGCACGCGACACCGGCCGCGACGTGGCCGCCGGCGACCGCCCAGGCACACAGGGCACTGGGACCCCAGGCACCCCAAGCACCGGTACCCCAGGCACATCGGGCACGGGAACCCCTGGTGCGCCGGGCACTCCCGGCCGTTCCGCCAGGATCGGCGACTCGCGATGGCTGACCACGCGCTGGGACCCCACCACCGACCGGCCTTGAACGGAACCGATCCCGCTTCGATCAAGGTGATCGCGGTCTCTGCCATCCGCCGACGGCGGTTCGGCGCGGCAACTAGGGTAGGGACCGCCCAGGGCACAACGATGTGCCACCAAAACGGAGAGTTGTCCGAAGATGACCTCGACTGGATCACCGTCCAGAGTAGGAAAACCCGACCACAGCATGACCGGCGCAGCAACTGACGACACGTCCATCAGCCCAGAAGAGATCCGCGACGATCTGGTCGACCGAGCCGCCAGGCTCGATCCCGACTACGCCGATCTGATCCGCCTCTACTACCGCTACCTGCCGCCGGAGGAAGTGATCGACGACGAGCCGGCCGACCTGGTCGGTGCCGTCAAGTCGAACTTCCTGCTGGCTCGCCGGCGGATCGCCGGCCGGCCTGCGGTACGGGTGATCAATCCGACGTCCGGTGAGGACGGCTGGGAGCGGCCTACCAGCGTGGTCCAGGTCGTGACGGACGACATGCCGTATCTGGTCGATTCCGTCGTCTCCGAGCTGGCGCGTGGCGGTGTCGGCGTGCAGCGCGTCGTGCACCCGATCGTGGTCGTGCGTCGCTCGATCGACGGTGACCTGTTGCAGGTCCTGCCTACGACCGACCCGGAGAATCCGCCGTCGGACAGCCTGGTCGAATCGTGGATGTCGATCGAGATCGACCTGATCACCGATCCGGTCCGGGCGCGTGAGCTGGAGAGCAGGCTCGTCGCCGTCCTGCACGACGTCCGTGAGGTCGTCGAGGACACCGACCGGATGGTCACGACGGCCCGCATGCTGGCCGACCGGTTGACGGCCGATCCGCCGCCGCTGCCCGACCAGGAGGTCGCCGAGGGCGCGAAACTGCTGCGCTGGCTGGCCGATCACCACTTCACGTTCCTGGGCTACCGGCAGTACGAACTGGTCGAGGACCCCGCGTCGGCCGGCGAACCCGCCCTGCGCGCGACCCTGGCCACCGGGCTGGGCGTGTTGCGGCAGGACAGCCTCGCCGCCCGTGGCCTGACCGCCGGACCGGACGCCGCCGCGCACGCGCTGGCACCGCACCTGCTGGTGCTCACCGAGGCGAGCGCGCCGTCGACCGTGCACCGCTCGGCCTTCCCGTACTACGTCGGCGTGAAGACGTTCGACGACGCCGGCAACGTGACCGGCGAGCACCGGTTCCTCGGCGTGCTGACCAGTGCGGCGCTCTACGAGGACGTGCTGGACATCCCGGTGATCGAGCGCCGCGTGCGCGAGGTGATCCACCGCGCCGGCTTCCCGCTGGAGTCGTACTCCGGCCAGAAGATGCTCGAAGTCATCCAGAACTATCCTCGGCCGGAGCTGTTCTCCACCGACGCCCAGTCGCTCTACGAGACGACCACCGGCGTGCTCGCGCTGGCGGATCGCCGCCGGCTGCGGCTGTTCCTGCGGCGCGATCCGTACCGCCGCTTCTTCTCGTGCCTGGTCTACCTGCCGCGCGACCGGTACACGACGACCACCCGGCTGGCGATGCAGGAGGTGCTGCTGGCCGAGTTGGGTGGCACGAACCTGGAGTACAGCGCGCGGGTCGGCGAGACCGAGATCGCGCGGGTGCACTTCATGGTGCACACCGATCCGTCCAGCCAGGCCGATCCGGACCCGGCCGCGATCCAGCAGCGGCTGGCCGACGCGGCGCGGAGCTGGGACGACCTGATGGTGGAGGCGGTGCTGGCCGAGTGGCGGGTGAAGCACCAGACCGGCGGCGGGCACCCGATCACCTCGGAGACGGCGTCCGAGCAGGGATTGCGGTTCGCATCGGCGTTTCCCGAGGCGTACAAGGAGGACTTCGCCGCCGAGGTGGGGCTGGAGGATCTGCGGCGACTACAGATCCTGTCCGCTGACGGTGACCTGAACACGCAGTTCTACGTGCCGGAGGACGCGGAACCGGGGGAGCGGCGGTTCAAGCTCTACCTGGCCGGCTCCCGCGTGACGCTGTCGGCGGTGCTGCCGGTGTTGCAGCGGATGGGCGTCGAGGTGGTCGACGAGCGGCCGTACGAGATCCGCCGCGACGACGGCACCCAGTGCTGGATCTTCGACTTCGGACTGCGCATCGACCCGACCGTCCTGGCGGGCGTCGCCAACGACGTCGAGCGGGCGCGGATGCGGTTCCAGGAGGCGTTCGCGGCCGCCTGGCGTGGCGCGGCGGAGGTCGACGGCTTCAACGAACTGGTGCTGCGGGCCGGCCTGGAATGGCGGCAGGCGTCCGTGCTGCGGGCGTACGCGAAGTACCTGCGCCAGGCCAACCAGCCCTACAGCCAGGACTACATCGAGAACGCCGTCCTCGCGCACGCCGCCGTGGCGGTCGCGCTGGTCCGGCTGTTCGAGACCAAGTTCAACCCCGCCATCGCCGAAAGCGACCGGATCACCGCCGCCGACACGCTGTCGACCGAGATCGGCGAGATGATCGACGAGGTCACCAGCCTGGACTACGACCGCATCCTGCGCAGCCTGCTGGCCCTGATCAACGCGACGCTGCGCACGAACTACCACGTCCGGGACGACGACGACAGCCACCGGCCGTACCTCGCGGTGAAGCTGGACCCGAGGCAGGTGCCCGACCTGCCGGCGCCCCGGCCCCGGTTCGAGATCTTCGTGTACTCGCCCCGGTTCGAAGGCGTGCACCTGCGGTTCGGGCCGGTCGCGCGGGGTGGCCTGCGCTGGTCGGACCGGCGGGAGGACTTCCGTACCGAGGTGCTCGGCCTGGTGAAGGCACAGGCCGTGAAGAACGCGGTGATCGTGCCGGTCGGCGCGAAGGGCGGGTTCGTGCTCAAACGGCCGCCGGTGCCCGCCGGTGATGCCGGCCTGGATCGGGAGGCGCTGCAGGCCGAGGGCATCGCGTGCTACCGGCTGTTCATCAGCGGCCTGCTCGACCTCACCGACAACCTCGACGCCGGCACGGTCGTACCGGCGAAGTGCGTCGTCCGCTACGACGGCGACGACACGTATCTCGTCGTCGCCGCCGACAAGGGCACCGCGACGTTCTCCGACATCGCCAACGACGTCGCCGCTCAGTACGGTTTCTGGCTCGGCGACGCGTTCGCCTCCGGCGGCTCCGCCGGCTACGACCACAAGGCCATGGGCATCACGGCCAGGGGCGCGTGGGAGGCCGTGAAGCGGCACTTCCGCGAGCTGGGCGTGCACACCCAGGAGGAGGACTTCACCGTCGTCGGCATCGGTGACATGTCCGGTGACGTGTTCGGCAACGGCATGCTGCTGTCCGAGCACATCCGGCTGGTGGCCGCGTTCGACCACCGGCACATCTTCGTCGACCCGAACCCGGAGCCGGCCGGTTCGTTCGCGGAACGCAGGCGCATGTTCGACCTGCCCCGGTCCTCGTGGGACGACTACGACCGGTCGCTGATCAGCGAGGGCGGCGGCGTGTGGTCGCGCAACGCGAAGTCGGTCCCGGTCAGCCCGGCGGCCCGCAAGGCGCTGGGCCTGCCGGAGACGGTCACGAAGTGCTCGCCGGCCGAGCTGATGAAGGCGATCCTGCTGGCACCGGTGGACCTGCTGTGGAACGGCGGCATCGGCACGTACGTCAAGGCGGCCGGGGAGAGCCACGCCGAGGTCGGCGACAAGTCGAACGACGCGATCCGGGTGGACGGCGGGCAGCTCCGCACGCGGGTGGTCGGCGAGGGCGGCAACCTCGGCCTGACGCAGCGCGGCCGGATCGAGTTCGCGCGGGCCGGCGGCAAGGTCAACACCGACGCGATGGACAACTCGGCGGGTGTCGACTGCTCCGACCACGAGGTCAACATCAAGGTGCTGCTGGACCACCTGGTAGCCGGCGGACGGCTGGATCACCAGCAGCGCAACGAGTTGCTGGTCGAGATGACCGACCAGGTCGGCGATCTCGTGCTGGCCGACAACTACGACCAGAATGCCGTGCTCGGCGTGAGCCGCGCGCACGCGGCGCCGATGCTGACCGTGCACGCCCGCCTGGTCGCCGATCTGGAGGCCCGCAACGGCCTGGACCGCCGGCTGGAGGCGCTGCCGGAGGCGGACGGGTTCCGCGCGCTGGACAAGGCGGGCGACGGGCTGACGTCGCCGGAACTGGCGACGTTGCTGGCCCACGTGAAGCTGGCGCTGAAGGACCAGGTGCTGGCCAGCGACCTGCCGGATCTGGACGCGTTCGCGCGCCGGCTGCCGGACTACTTCCCGAGCCAGTTGCGGGAGCGCTACGGCGACCGGATCGGCGCGCATCCGCTGCGCCGGGAGATCGTCACCACGATGCTGGTCAACGAGGTCGTCGACGGAGCGGGCGTGTCGTACGCGTTCCGGCTGGCGGAGGAGATGAGCGCGTCCGCGACCGACGCGATGCGCGCCTTCGTGGTGGCCAGCGGCGTGTTCGACCTGCCGTCGCTGACCAGGGAGATCCGGGCGCTGGACAACGTCATACACGCCGACGTCGCCGACCAGATGGTGTTGGAGGCGCGGCGGTTGCTGGATCGCGCGTCCCGGTGGCTGCTGTCCAACCGGCCGCAGCCGCTCGCGGTCGGCGCCGAACTGTCCCGGTTCGCCGCACCGGTGCAAGGTCTGACGGGCCGGGTGCTGACGCTGTTGCGTGGCCGCGAGCGCGAGGTCGTGGTCGAGGAGACCGAGAAGCTGGCCGGCCGTGGCGTGCCGGCCGAGCTGGCCGGCCGGATTTCCGTGCTGCTGAACACGTACGGGCTGCTGGACGTGATCGACATCGCCGAGCTGGCCGAACGCGAGGGCGTGACGGTCGGCGTCGAGCGCAGCCACCAGGAGACCGCTGAGCTGTACTACGCGTTGTCCGATCACCTGGACATCGACCACTACCTCAGTTCGGTCAGCGCGCTGGAGCGGGGCAACCGCTGGCACGCGCTGGCCAGGCTGGCGCTGCGCGACGACCTGTACTCGTCGCTGCGGGCGATCACGGTGGACGTGTTGCGGCGCAGCGATCTCGGCGACAGCGCGGACGACAAGATCGCCAAGTGGGAGGAGTCCAACTCGTCCCGGTTGGAGCGTGCGCGCTCGTCGTTGGCAGAGATCCGTGGCACGAACCGGTTGGACCTGCCGACGCTCTCGGTTGCGGCACGCCAGGTGCGCGCGATGGCTCGATAATCGCGCGTCCGATGTGGCAGGGTGCGCGGTATGGGGATTCGTTCGAAATGGCGTGCCGGGCACATGAAGGACCCGGTGTCCGGCGTGTTCCGGGTGACGGACTGGTACGACGCGCACCCGCACAGTTCGCCGCCGGGCACCCGCCTCACCGGGGTGATCGTCGCGGACGGCCTGCCGCCGACACCGGCCGAGGCGCCCGCCGACCACAAGGGCCGGTGGGCCGGCCGCAACGAACTGCCGGTCACGGTGGACCGCGCCGATCCGGGCAACTTCCGGATCGAGTGGGACCAGGTCGTGCAGACCGACTGGCGGGCACTTGCCCAACAGCGCGCGCTGGACGAGGCGACGAAACTGGCCGGCGGCGAGGCAGCGCTCGGTATGCCGCCGGACGGGACGCAGACGCCGTTCGGGACGCAACAGCGGTTCGGGACGCAACAGCAGTTCGGTGGTGAACTCGGCGGGGCCATCGAGCAGGCGCTGCGCTCGGTCGGCATGGACCCGACGATGCTCAACTCGGCGCACCGCACCGTCCGCATCGAGACGCACATGGGCGGTGCCGGTGGCGGCTTCGTGTTCAACGGCGCTGGTGGCGTCAGTGGCCAGCCGGCGACCGGCGTGGTGCGGGCCGTGCACGACGCGGCGTCGCCCGCGCCGCTGCCCGCGGGTGTGAGCCTCGCCGATCTGACGATCGACGTGCGGCGCCCGGACGGCTCGACGTATCCGGTGACGACCCGGATCGGTTTCCGCTCACCGGCGCGGCGGGCCGCCATCGCGACCGTCGGCACGACCCTCCCGCTGCTGGTCGATTCGAACAACCCAGGCCAGGTGACGATCGACGTGGCACGGCTGAACCTGCCCTGACCGAGGCCCTGCCCGGACGCTGTACTGTCGGTTGGCCAGGCGGGCTCGTCGGTGTGCTGGAGGGTAGTCGCGTTGGGTGTGTTCGTGGCCGAGGTACGTCCGCGCTGGTCGGACATGGACGCGTACGGGCATGTGAACCATGCGAACACCGTGACCCTGCTGGAGGAGGCCCGCGTCGACCTGCTGTTCGGCGAGGCCGTCCGGCACGGTGCCGCCGACATGGCCGAAGGGGTCGTCGTGGCACGGCTCGTCGTCGACTACCACACGCCGCTGGTCGCGGACGGCGCGAGTGTGCGCGTCGAGATCGCGGTGCGCGAACTGCGCGCCGCGTCGTTCACCCTCGACTACACGATCCACAGTGGACGCCGGGAGTCGGATGCCGTTGTGGCGACGGCGGAAACGATGCTCGTGCCCTACGACCGCGCGAAGGCGCGGCCACGCAGGCTGACCGACGCCGAGCGGGATTTCCTGGCCGGTTACCGCGCTGGGGGTGTGCGCAGTGCCTGAGTTGTTCGTGCCGGACGCGGACGACCGTGACGATCTCGGTGCCTTCGTGGCCCGCTCGGTCCGCCTCGATCAGCAGGCCGTCGTCCGGTTGCGTTGCCGCGCGGGCGATCTCGTGGACGCGTGGGTCTCAACGCCGTTCGACGTGCTGGCCACCAGGACCGTCCGCGGCCAGGTCCAGCCGGACGACGTCACGGTGTCCGGCAACGAGTTGCTGGCCGCGCTGGCGATCGTCGGCGGCGAACGCCTCGACCCAGGACCGCCGCGCGACCTGATGTGGCGGGCCGCGCTGCCACCCCCCGGCGGCTGGCTGGTGGTCGACGAACTGCCGATGCGCATAGTCGCCGACCTCGCCGACCGGGGCGTCGAGGTGGCACGGCAAAATCCCGGCCCGCGCGGCAGCGCGCCGACATCGCTGCTGGACCAGAACGTGCTCACCGTGAGCGGCGCCGGGCTGGACGTCAAGGTGCCGATGCGGTGCCTGTTCGCGTTGTCCGGCATGGGTTTCCTCGTCGAGGGCGAGAACGACCACACCGTCCGCGTCACGGCGACGGACTCCTGGCTACGCCTCGACGCGCGTTACGGCGCGGTGGTCCGCCGCCGCCACGCCCTGCTTCCCCTGCTGGTCTGAGGATGCTGGTCTAGCACAGCAGCACCGATGCGTCCGGCGGCAGTTGGCCGCCCACCAGTGGGGCGCTGGACAGCAGGATCTCGCCGGCCGGGAGCGGTACCAGCGCGCGGGACGTGTTGAGCGCGCAGATCAGGCCGCCGCCCTTGCGGCGGAACGCGAAACATCCCGGCGGCGCGCCATACCATTCCAGTTCCGTGCCGGCGAAGGCCGGATGGGTCTGGCGCAGTTCGATCGCGTGCCGGTACAGCGACAACATCGAGTCCGGGTCTTCCAGTTGTGCCTCGACCGTCAGCGGCGCCCACTCGAACGGCGTCGGCAGCCAACTGTCCTGGTGGCCGGTGAACCCGTACGGCGGCGCGGAACCCTCCCACGGCAACGGCACCCGGCTGCCGTCCCGACCGCGTTCGGTGTGGCCGGACCGTTCCCACACCGGGTCGCGTAACGCCCAGTCCGGCAGGTCGAGATCCGGCAGGCCCAGTTCCTCGCCGTTGTAGAGGAAGACCACACCTGGCAGGGCGAACTGCACCAGCGTCATCGCCCGCGCACGTAACAGCCCGATGGCGCCGTCGCCGTAGCGGCTCACGTGGCGTACGACGTCGTGGTTGGACAGCGCCCACGACGGCGGCGCCGCGACCGGTGCCACGCTCGCCAACGCCCTGTCGATCGCGGTACGCACCATGTCCGCGTCGAACTCGGCGTCCGCCAACCGCGTGTCGAAACCGATGTGCAGCTCGTCCGGCCGCAGGTAACGGGCGAAGCGCTGATCGTCCGCGACGGACAGTTCGCCGATCGCGATCCGGCCGGGGTACTCGTCCAGCACCCTGCGGATCATGCGGTGCACCTCGTGCACGCCGTCGTTGTCGAACCGGGGATCGTGCGGCTGCCCAGGCTGCCGGCCAAGCCGGGGGTCCATGTCGGGTAACGCGGCCGGTTTCGCCATGCCGTCGGCCAGCACGATCCGGAACCCGGCGACGCCGCGCTCCAGCCAGAACCGCATCGTGCGCTCGAAGTCGACCGCCACGTCCGGATTGGCCCAGTTCATGTCCGGCTGATCCGGCGACATCAGGTGCAGGTACCACTGGCCGTCCGGTACCTGGGTCCAGGCCCGGCCGCCTTCTGCGCCCAGCCAGTTGTTCGGCGGTTCGGCACCGTCGAACCCCCTGCCGTCGCGGAACACGTACCGCTGCCGCTGCGGGCTGCCCGGCCCGGCGGCGACGGCGGCGCCGAACCACGGATGCTGGGTGCTGGTGTGGTTGGGCACCAGGTCGACGCCGACCCGGATGCGGTGCGCGCTCGCCTCCTCGATCAGGCGGTCGAACGCGTTCAGGTCGCCGAACAACGGGTCGACGTCGCGCGGATCCGTGACGTCGTAACCCATCGCGCTCATCGGGGACGGGTAGAACGGGGTCAGCCAGATGGTGTCGACCCCGAGCAGTTCGAGGTAGCCGAGGCGGGACCGGACACCGTCCAGGTCGCCGGTTCCGTCTGCGTTGCCGTCCGCGAACGACCGGATGTACACCTGGTAGAACACAGCGTCACGCCACCAGGTCGACTCCCCTGGACGTTCCGCCTGGAGATCGGCTGATCGTCGCACGAGGAGTCATCCTGCCATCTGGCGCGGGTGGGATGGCCCCGGATGGCGTAGTCCGCGAATCGATTACCTGCCAGGTCGTGGAAGCCGTGACATACCGGTCACATCCACGAGTTGACCATGCTCTGGGCCGCCATCTCCAGGTACTCCCACAACTGCGTCCGGTAGGGCTCCGCGATGTTCTCCTCGTCCACCGCGATCCGCATGCAGCGCAGCCAACTGTCCCGCTCGATGGGGCCGATCTTGTACGGCGCGTGCCGCATCCGCAGGCGGGGATGGCCGCGCTGGTCGGAATACGTGTGCGGGCCGCCCCAGTACTGCATCAGGAACAGCGTGAGGCGCTCGGTCGCGCCGGTCAGGTCGGGCTGTTCCGGGTACAGCGGCAACAGGACGTCGTCCTTGGCGACCTCGGCGTAGAACCGGGTCACGACGCGGCGGAACGTGTCCTCGCCGCCCACGGCTTGGTAGAAGGTCTCCGGGGTCGCCACGCCTTCCATCTTGACGTACGGGTGCGTCAGCGCGTGGCTGGGGCTAGTCGTCGGCGTTCCCGGTGGCCAGTGGCGGTTCGATGCCCGCCTCGTCGAACACCGCCATGATCCGGCGCCGCAGTTCGCGCTGGGTCGCCCACTGACGCGCGGGCCGCACCTTCACGGTCAGCCGCAACGTGATGTTCTCGGTGGTCATCCCCTGCACGCCGAGCACCTTCGGCGCCTCGAGCACGTCGTCGGACACCGGCGCCTCGCCGCTTGCCTGGCTGGCCACCTGTTCCAGCAGGCGCAGCGCCCGGTTCACGTCCGTCGCGTAGCCGAGCGGCACGTCGACCACCGCGATCGCGAAGCCCTGGCTGGAGTTGCCGACCCGTTGCACCTCGCCGTTGCGCACGTACCAGACCGTCCCGGCGTAGTCGCGCACCGTCGTCACCCGGAGGCCGACCGACTCCACCGTGCCGGTCGCCTGCCCGAAGTCGACGACGTCACCGACCCCGTACTGGTCCTCCAGCAGCATGAAGATGCCGGACAGGAAGTCCTTGACCAGGTTCTGCGCGCCGAAGCCGACCGCGACGCCGATCACCCCGGCCGACGCGATGATCGGCGTGAGATTGAACCCGAGATCACCGAGGATCAGCACGACGGCGATGCCCCAGATCACGAACGACGTGATCGACTGCAACACGGAGCCGATCGTGCGGGCACGCTGCGAGCGGCGGTCGGACACCAGCGACCCGAGCGTCTGTGGCGCACGCTCGCGCAGCGGCCTCAGGACGCTCGCCATCCGGCCGCCCCTGCCCGTCGTGACCTGGCGGATCAGCCGGTGCAGCAGCAGTCGGGCGATGACCGCGACCAGCAGGATGCCCAGGATGTGCAGCGGCTTGGCCACCACCCAGCCGGCCGAGACGGCCAGCCACGAGTTGTGGGTGACCGACCACACCTGGCCGCACCACGTGGTCGCGTCGTTCGCGCAGATCGGTTTCGTATCGGTACTCAGCAGTGCCTCGAACACGCGGCCGACCCTATCCACCCGCAGCTCTCACCTGGCGCCGGCGCACGGCCGTGACCAGCGCGTCACGTGCCGTTCACGATGTTGTTCGGCGCCGCTGTGGGACACGTCACCGTATTGGCGTGCTTTTCCAGGGTCATGTGTGGTCGACTAGGCGCATACCCGGTGGAGGTGGTCGCGTGCCCGACCGACAACCAATCCCCATCGGCGCGGCCGTGCGGTCGGCGCCGGGGGGAACGGCGTGCCGAGAGCCTGTCATGGTGATCTCCGCACCGAGTCCGGTCGAGAGCGACATCCCACCTTCACGGCAGGCCAGTTGGGGCCGCCGACGGGTCCTGTTGCTCAACGCGACGTTCGAGCCTCTGACCGCCCTGCCACTGCGCAGGGCGGTGGTGTTGGTGGTCTGTGGCAAGGCCGTGGTGCTGCACGGCGATTCCGACGGACTCGAAGTGCATTCCGCGAACCTGACCGTGCAGGTGCCTTCGGTGATCAAGCTGAGCAACTACGTCCGGGTTCCCTACCGGGCCAGGGTGCCGTTGACGCGGGCCGGCCTGATGTACCGGGACCGCTACCGGTGCGCCTACTGCGGCGGCCGGGCCGACACCATCGATCACGTGGTGCCGCGCAGCCGGGGCGGCGCGCACTCGTGGCAGAACTGCGTGGCGAGCTGCGCCAGGTGTAACCATCGCAAGGCCGACCGCCTGCTGGGCGAGCTGGGCTGGCGACTGCGGATGTCGCCGAGCGCCCCGCACGGACCGAACTGGCGGCTGTTGGCCGGGGTGGCAGAGGCCGATCCGCTGTGGCTGCCCTACCTGGGCGAGCCGGCGGCCTAACCGCCACCCGAAACGTTCGGTCAGCAGGTAACGCGAGTCCCGTCCAGCGCGGTCACCCGCGTGCCGTCGATGGCCGTGACGCGGGTGCCGTCCAGTGCCGTGACTCGGGTGCCGTCCAAGGCGGTGACTCGGGTGCCGTCGAGGGCGGTGACCCTGGTTCCGTCAAGCGCGGTTACGCGGGTGCCGTCCAGTGCCGTAACGCGAGTGCCGTCGAGCGCGGTCACCCGAGTGCCGGCCAATGCCGTAACGCGAGTGCCGTCGAGCGCCGTCACGCGGGTACCGTCCAGTGCCGTAACTCGTGTCCCGTCCAAGGCGGTAACCCGTGTACCCCGAGTGACGCGGGTTCCCAGGCAGGTGACACGGGTACCGCGTCGGGCGGTCACCCGTGTTCCCAAAGCGGTCACGCGTGTTCCCAGTTGGCCGGTAACCCTGGTACCTTCGCGCGCCTCGGTGACCCTGGTACCCAGGCAGGTCACCCTCGTGCCGCTCGCCAATGTGACACGCGTTCCGTAACTCTGCGCAGCGGCTACATCATCCGAAAGTGTGGCTTGGCTCACTCGGCTGGCAGCGTTCGTTGCAAACATCGCGTGCACTCCTTGACCTAGATACCGGGTATGAGTGTTTGATAGGGGCTTCGCAAGGGCCGTACAGGTGAAAAGCTACGAGCAACAGTGTCTTCGGACAAGCCGCCAAATCGGCCGCCAGATGCCGCCATCCGGATCGAGGGCATTCGGACCAGCGATTGCTCTCACCGAGTGATGTCGACAAGCGGTTTCTGCAACCGGGACGCAGTGAGGTCACGCGCCGGTAGAGTTGGCGACCGTTCGCACTGGGGCCGTCACCGTAGGACATCTCGCCTGATCAGGGCTTCGTATCGGACTTATCGCCGTTCTCGCCGTGGGGGGCCACCGCTGGGAGGGTCGCGTCGATGGCCGGTTACCCGGCGCAGGCGGAATCGGCTACCGGTGTGGCGCATATCACCAGGCTCGGCGCCGCCCCGTTTCGGTTGCTCATCTTGGCGGGCTTCGCGTCGCTGACCGGCGACGGCATCCGGGTGGCCGCCCTGCCGCTGTTCACCGCCGTCAGCACGCACAGCCCGCTCGCCGTGTCCGCGGTGGCCACAGCGGAGGTGCTGCCGTGGTTGCTGATCGCGCTGCCGGCTGGCACCCTTGTCGACCGACTTTCGCCGCGCCGGGTCGTACTGGCGGCGCACTCGTTCCGGGCCGTCGTCGTCGGCGTGCTCGCGATCGCCGTTCTCACCCACCACGCCGGTGTTTCGGTGTTGATCGGCATCGCGTTCCTGGTCACGGCGGGGGAGACGTTCGCCGATTCCGCGTACCAGTCACTGCTGGTCGAACTGGCCGGCCGGGACCGCCTCGACCGGGCGAACAGTTGGTACGTCTCGGCCGAGACACTCGGGCTCGACCTGGGCGGACCGCTGCTGGCGGCCGCGCTGTTCGTCTGGTCGCCCGCCGCCTGCTTCGGCCTGAACACGCTCATGTTCGGCGTGTCGGCGGTGTGCGTCGCGATGCTGCCGGACGTGGCCGTCCGGCCGGCGATCCCACGCCAACGCGACGGCACGCCGACCCGCCTGCGCCGCCAGCTCGTCGAGGGCACCAGGTACCTGCTGCGCGACCGCGCGCTGCGCACCCTGGTGCTGGCCGTGGTCGCCGCGGCGTTGGCGGTCAGCGCGGCCAACGCGATCATCTCGCTCTACGCGATCGAGACCCTGGCCGTGCGGGCCGCCCTGGTGCCGACGCTGTGGGCGGTACAGGCGATCGGCACGCTGTGCGCCGCGCCGGTCGTCCCGAGACTCGCCGCGCGGTTCGGTGAGGGCAGGGTGATGGTCGGTGCGCTCTGCCTGCTCGGCTGCGCGTTCGTCGTGGTCGGCGCGATCCCGGTGGCCGGCGCGGTCTGGGCGGCATACCTGCTGGTCGGGATGGGTGCCGGCGGCTGGAACGTGCTGTCGGCGACCCGCCGCCAGCGCCTCACGCCCGGCTCGTTGATGGGTCGCGTGACCAGCGCCTACCGCATGCTGGCCTGGGGCCTGATGCCGCTGGGCGCGGCGGCGGCGGGGCCGCTGGCCAAGGCCACATCGCTGGCGACCGTCTTCGTCGTCGTGGGCGGCGTCGTGACGATCGTCGCCGTCGCGGTGGCCAAGCCCCTGGTCCGCACTGGTGGGACGTAGGTGCCGGTGCGGGCCCGAGTAGTGGATCAGCTACCGTACTGCGCGTGCCCGTCGTGCAAACCGTTCTGATCTACGTGCTGATCCCGGCCGCGATCTACGGCGTGATCGCGCTGCTGACGCTGTGGCCGAAGGCCGCACGCGCCACGCGGTACCGGCCAGGCCAGCCATGGACGTACGACCCGGTGTGGTGGAGCGCCACCGGTGTCGTGGACGGGCACCAGGAGCAGGAGAGCACGCCGGTCGAAACGGCGGCACGCACAGCACGCGGAGGTGCCCGTGGCAACTGGTGAGCAGAACGGGCACGCGGACCTGGCTCACACCGCGGACGTGGATCTCGGCCCCGGCGCCACCGTGATGCCCGCGGGAAGGCTTTCCATCGCCCGGATCGTCAAGCCGCTGCCGCCGACCGTCCCGTTCAACCCGGTGCAGCTCGCCCGGCTGGACGAGACGATCAACGTGGCCAGCCGCGCCACCGGCCTCGACTTCAGCATCTACCTCGGTGATCTCGGCAAGGACACCCGTGCCCGCGCCGAGGAGCTGCACGCGTCGATCGGCCCCGAGGCCGCGTCGGAGGCCGTGCTGGTCGCAGTCTCGCCGGGCCAGCGCGTGGTCGAGGTCGTCACCGGCGACGAGGCGCACCGCAGGGTGTCCGACCGCGCCTGCAAGCTCGCCGTGATGGCCATGGTCGCGTCCTTCAAGGAGGGCGACCTGATCGGTGGCCTGATCAGCGCGCTGCGCATGCTGACCGAGCAGGCCGGCTCCGCGCCGAAGCAGACCGGCCCGGCGCCGGTCACCAACTGACGGCCCGCCGCACTACAGCACGCCGACCCGGTGCAGTTCCCGTGACAGCTCGTACCACGAACTGGTGACCAGATCGGCGCCGATCTGGGTCGCGGTGTTGCCGAGGACCTTGCCGGTCGGTCCGGAACCGTAGATCACCACCGGGGTGTCCCGGTCGAACGTGCGCACGGTGCGGATCAGTTCGAGGCCGGCGTTGGGCACCGGCGTCCCGTTCTCCACCCGTTCCATGTCCGACACGATGAGCTGGTAGCGCTGCCCGGTCAGCTTCTGTACGGCTTCCTTGGTGCTACGGGCGATGTCGACGACCACGCCCCTGCGTTCGAGGTCGTCGAGTTGTAAGGCGTTGTGCGACGGGTTGTCGTCGACCCACAGCACCCCGGCCGGCTTCGGTCTGGTGTCCGGCAGGGTCGCGCTCCACGTGTGCCCCTCCGACGTCGTCGCGGGGGCCGGCACGACGGACAGCCCGACGCCGGCCGTGGCCGAGGACGGCGGCTCCGGCGGGTCCTCGTGCGCCAGTTCCAGCCGTTCCCACGGCGCCTTCACCATGCCCGGCACCGCGTGCGCCGACTCGGGCGCTGATGTGTCCACGTCGGTCAGTTCGGTGTCGGTGACCGGAGCGCCGATGGTCGCCGGAATGTCCGAAGCCATCGTGCCGCCGTGAGCGACGGCGACCGCCATGTCCTTGCTCCTGACGACGGCGCTCGTGCCCACCGCGCCGGAGTTCGTCGCGCCGACCTTGGCCGGGCCGCCCTGTTTGAGGGCGGCCACTTCCTTCTGCAGCGCGGCGAGCTGATTGTGCAGATCGGTCATCATGTCCATCTGCTGCCGATGCAGCTCGCCGACGGACACCTCCTGGCCGGCGACCTTGATCGTGAAGTCACGCGATGCGGTCGACCGCACGACGCTGGTCAGCGGGCCTCGGAACAGGACCAATACGGCGAGCACGATCAACGGCCACAGCAGGCTGGCGATCGCGGAGATCGTTTGCGACACGACCAGGAACTCTAGCGCCGGAGCACGGGTTGCGGGCGGTCATCCGCACCGCAACCCGAACCCGTTCGATCACGACCTGTCGAACTCCTGCGCGGCCAGCGCCCTGACGATCCCCGCCCTGCCCTCGGACACCAGCCGTCGCAGTGCCGGCGGGCGGTTCTCGGCCAGCCAGTCGTTCGCGGCGGCCACGGTGTCCTGGTTGACCGCCCACGCCGGGAACAGGCCGAGCACGGTCGGCTGCGCCCGTTCGCTGGAGCGCCGCTCCCACACGCCGGCCACGTCCGCGAAGTACCGCTCGACGTAACCGGTCAGCAGCTTCTTCTGCGCCGGGTGCGAGAAACCGGAGATGATCGCGTCGCTCACCGCGTTGGGCAGGTCGTCGTCGAACACGGCGCGCCGCCACGCCTCCGCCTTGGCCGTCTCGGTCGGCCGCAGCGACTTCGCCCACTCCGAGTACCTGCGCCCGGCGGCCGTCGCGTCCCGTTCCCGCTCGGCGTCGATGTCGGTCTCGTCAGCGGCGCCGTGTGCGGTCAGCGCGCGCAGCAGCCGCCAGCGCTGGTCGGCGTCGACGCTCAGGCCGGACAGCGGCGCCGAGCCGTCCAGCCAACCGCGCACCACCCCGACGATCTCGGCGTCCAACACGCTGGCGCACAACGCGTTCACGTAGGCGAGCTGGTGATCGGAGCCCGCTTCGGCGGCCCGTGCCAGCGCCAGGATCTGGTGGCTGAAGTTCCGCCAGCCCGCCTGTGCCCAGGAGGTGTCGGCGTACGAGCCCAGCGCCGTCTGTGCCTGCAACAGCAGCCGCTGCACGACACCCACTTCGGTCTCGCTGCCGACACCGCGCAGCACCAGGTGCACGAAGTCGCGCGCCTTCAGCTCGGCCTCGCGGGTCATCTCCCACGCCGCCGACCAGCACAGCGTCCTTGGCAGCGGTTCGGCGACGTTCTCGATGTGTTCGAGCAGGGTGGCCAGCGAGTCGTTGTCCAGCCGCATCGTGCAGTAGGTCAGGTCGTCGTCGTTGACCAGCAGCAGTTTCCCGCGCTTGACACCGACGAGTTCCGGCACCTCGGTGCGTTCGCCTGCGACGTCCACCTCGACCCTGTCGTTGCGGACCAGCTTGCCGGCGTCGTCGAAGTCGTAGCTGCCGATCGCGAGCCGGTGGGTCCGCAGCTCGCCCGCGCCCGGCCGGGCGGGGCCCTGTAGCACCGCGAACTCGGTGAACCGACCGTCGGCGTCCACGGCGAACCGTGGCCGGATCACGTTGAGGCCAGTGGTCTGCAGCCACTGCGCGCCCCACTGCGACAGGTCGCGGCCGGACGCCTCCTCCAGCGCGGTCAGCAGGTCGGCCAGGGTCGCGTTGCTCCACGCGTGCTTCGCGAAGTAGACCCGCAGCCCCGCCATGAAGTTGTCGATCCCGACATACGCGGCGAGCTGCTTGAGCACCGAGGCGCCCTTGGCGTACGTGATCCCGTCGAAGTTGACCTCGACCGCCTCGACGTCCGGGATGTCCGCCGCGACCGGGTGCGTGGACGGCAGTTGGTCCTGCCGGTACGCCCAGGACTTCTCGATGTTCGCGAACGTCGTCCACGCGTGCCGGTACTCGGTGGCCTCCGCCTGCGCGATCACGCTCGCGAACGTGGCGAACGACTCGTTCAGCCACAGGTCGTCCCACCAGCGCATGGTGACGAGGTCGCCGAACCACATGTGCGCCATCTCGTGCAGCACGGTCTCGCAGCGCCGCTCGTACATGTAGCGCGTCACGCGGCTGCGGAACACGTAGTCCTCGAGGAACGTGACACAGCCCGCGTTCTCCATCGCGCCCGCGTTGAACTCCGGCACGAAGACCTGGTCGTACTTGCCGAACGGGTACGGCACGCCGAACGCGCCGTGGAAGTAGCCGAAGCCCTGCTTGGTCTCGGCGAACAACCGGTCGGCGTCCATGTGCGCCGCGAGTGACGCCCGGCAGTACAGGCCGAGCGGAATGCGGATGTCACCCGCCTCGGTGTATTCGTCCCGCCATTCCGTGTACGGGCCCGCGACGAGCGCCACCAGGTAGGTGGACAGCAGTTCCGTCTTGGTGAACACGTGCCGTGCCGCGGTGGACGGGTCGTCCTCGATCCGGTCGGCGGCGGAGTTCGAGATCACCTTCCAGTCGGCCGGCGCGAGCACGGTGAGCTGGTAGGTGGCCTTGAGGTCCGGCTGGTCGAAGCACGCGAACATCTGCTTCGCGTCCGCCGTCTCGAACTGCGAGTACAGGTAGGTCTCGCCGTCCAGCGGGTCGACGAACCG
>DATBDL010000075.1:0-2161 GCA_036269975.1 Pseudonocardiaceae bacterium
TTCGTGATCAGCGGCGAGGGCGAACGGGCGCTGCCGGCGTTGTTGAAGCACATCGCCGCCGGCACGAGTCCCGCCGACGTGCCGGGACTGAGCTGGCGTGACCGTGGACTGTCCGTGGCGAATGAGCCGGCCACGTCGGCGCTGCCGTTCGGCATGGTGCCGGCGCCCAACTACGACAGCTACTTCGACGCGCTGGAAACCTCCGTCGTCCGGCACGACGTCCGGCCGATGGTGGTCATGGAGACCTCCCGCGGTTGCTGGTGGGGCGAGCGCCACCAATGCACGTTCTGCGGCCTGAACGGCTCGAACATCAATTTCCGGAGCAAGGCGCCGGGACGCATCGCGAAGGAGGTCAAGGAACTCGCCGAACGGTACCAGGTGCTCGACCTGATCATGGTCGACAACATTCTGGACATGAACTACCTCGGCACCGCGATGCCGGAACTGGCCGCGCTCGACAGTGACCTGCGCATTCACTTCGAGATCAAGTCGAACATGTCGCGTGACCAGTTGAGTACCTTGCGGGAAGCCAACGTGCTCTTCGTCCAGCCCGGTATCGAAAGCCTCAGCAGCCACGTGCTGCGCTTGATGGACAAGGGCGTCAGCGCGGCGCACAACGTGCGGATGCTGCGGGACTCCGAGGACGTGGGTCTCAACGTCACCTGGAACATCCTCTACGGTTTTCCCGGCGAGACCGAGGAGGAGTATCGCGGCCTGCTCGGCAAATTCGCCGCCCTGGAACATCTCCAGCCACCGACCGGGGCGTGGCGAATCGCGTTGGAGCGCTTCAGTCCGCATTTCGAGGACCCCGGTCAGGGTTTCATGTTCCGCCGGCCGGCCGAGATCTACGACTTCATCTACCAGGTGCCGCGCAACGAACTGTACGACCTCGTCTACCTCTTCGACACGAGCGAGGAGGGCATCCGAGGGCCGATCGAGGACGACCTGAAGCACGCGGTCGACCTGTGGGCCGAGGCATACAAGGAAAGCACCCTGTCCTACTGGACCGACGCCGACGGCCTGGTCGTCATCGAGGACCGGCGCGCTAGCTGGCCCAACGAGGTGATCGAACTGGACGACGTCAAGAGCAACGTGTACCTGGGAATGTCCGCCGGCGCGGGCCGTGCGGGCGTGCGCCGGCGGCTGGCCGCCAGCGGCTACGACGTCACCGAGGGTGAGACCGACAAACTGCTCCGCTACTTCGTCGACCGCGGCCTCGCCTTCGAGGACGAGGGGCGCTACGTGAGCGTCGCCCTCGAGGTCGACCCGTACCGCAGGAAGCTCATCGATGGGAAGGAGGTCGCGGCGTCGCGATGAACACCTCAATCGACATCCACGAACTCAGGGCCCGATCCGAGATCGGCGCGCCTACGAAGGGCCGGCCGGGGAGCGCGGCTCTCGTCCTTGGCACCGACGGGGCAGCACTGCCCGGTGCCGCCGAACTGGCGGAGCTGCTGCCCCGAGTGCCGGTCGCCGAGGTGCGACTGGCTGGACCAGCCGACTTCGCCGACCATCCCGAGCGCACCGTCGTGCGGATCATCGCGCTGCTGCGCGAGTGTGCGTCCGTCGGCGCCCCGGTCACCTGGTCACTGGCGTTGGGCGCCGACCAGTTCGACCTGATCCGGCAGTTGGACCACCTGCCGGCGCCCACCGAGGTGACGGTGCTCGGGAGGCGGGTCGCGACCGCCGACGACTGGCGGTCCACCCACACCTTCGGTCTGCTGTACTTCCGCAAGGGGCCGGACTTCCTGTCGGTGATCGATCGGCGTTCCGGCCGCACCGACCGGATCGTGCTGGACGATCCGGTGGCGATCGACGTCTTCACCCGCGCCCTCGGCGGCTGCGGGTGGGCCGACCTGACGGCCACTCCCGAACGGAGCGCCGCCGCGGCGGACCTGGTGCGCGGCGGACTGATCCTGCGCTTCGGGGACCAGTGCGTGACCCTCCCGGTGCACATGCGCACGTGGCCCCTTGGCGTGGTGTTGCTCGGCGGCACCCTGGCCGCCGCCGGCAGCAGAGAAGCGCCGGAACGACTGTAGAGACGAGCCGATCGGAGGCGACCGGTGACGGAATCCATGACAGGTCTGGACGGGACGGGCGGGGTTGGCGGTGCCGACGGGGTTGGCGGTGCCGACGGGGTTGGCGGTGCCGACGGGGTTGG
>DATBDL010000076.1:0-13443 GCA_036269975.1 Pseudonocardiaceae bacterium
GTCGTCGCGGCCTACCGGCGGGCCTGCGAGCGCAGCGACGAGATCATCCGCGACTGTGCCGATCTGTCCACGGTGGCCAGCACCGCCAACCACGGCGAGGACGTGCGGATGCCGCTGCGGGTGATCGTCGCGCACATGATCGAGGAGACCGGTCGGCACGCCGGCCACGCCGACATCCTGCGGGAACAGATCGACGGCGCGACCGAGTTGTGAATATGATTCGTCACCGAATCCGCGACCGCGCATATCGATGCGCGGTCGGTTGGCGGAATCCACTGCCTGTGCGGCTTACCGAACCGGATCGGTTCATGACTGGCCGGCCAACATCAGATGAACAGTGATTCAGTCGTTCAGTCGACGTTGGCGGGTTCCGGCTCGTCCTCATCCTCCGCCGGGGGCGCGATGGGCCCCAACACGTGGATGGCGGTGAGCGGCGCGCCGAACGCGGCGCCACGCATCAACGAGGTTGCGCCGCCGACCCGAGCCGAGCTGACGAGCGACGGTCGTACCTCGCACACCTTGAGCGCGGTCCATTCGGACCAGTCGGGAACTAGCACGTCCATGTCGAAGGGCTCCCCAAAGCGGGTGTTGGAAAAGGATTGTCGTCAACCAATGTGATGCGGCGAGCTGAAGGCGGTTCGTTGGCTCCCTGTCATTCGGTTGAACTTCAAGTGTCCGTGTTGCCCGCACGCCACCGACCGCCGCACGTCGACGGAATCCAGTTTTACGGGTCACCCGCCGTAGACCAGCGGCGGTCGACCGCACACGTGGCCATCGGCCATGCGCTTCGGGACACCAAGGCTGATTCCGGCGAGCGCGGTCGAGTCTACGCCCATCCCGCCAGCCTTGTACGGGTACCGGCCCGATCAGGGGACATGTGTGGTGAAAACCTCTCTTGCCGATGTTGCACCGTCACGAAACCGCAGGTCAGTCGACTGGATCGGGTGATTTGTACATCCGAACTGGTCAGTCTAGGTTTACTGTCTGTGGTGGATGTCGAGCCAGGAGCGGGTCGCCCGCCCGCCGTCCAGAGCACCCAACATCACCGGCGCTTGTCGCGCACTAGGCTAGTTTCGCGGAAACCCTTGCCGCACAACCAAAAGGAGAGAGCATGAGCGTGAGCGACGCGATCGGAGCCCAGACCGTCACCATCACCGGCCATGGTGGCGACGAGATCGAGGCATATCTCGCGCGTCCGCTTTCGGATGCCCCACGCGGCGGCGTCGTGGTGATCCACCACATGCCCGGCTACGACATCCAGACCAAGGAGATCGTCCGTAGGTTCGCAAGCGAGGGCTACGCGTCGATCTGCCCGAACCTCTACACCAGGGAGGCACCCGGCGCGAGCCCGGACGACGCGGCTGCCGCGGCGCGAGCACTCGGTGGCGTGCCGGACGAGCGGCTGGTCGGCGACGTCGACGGTGCCGCGAAGCACCTCAACTCGCTCGACGGCGCGAACGGCAAGATCGGCGTCATCGGCTACTGCTCCGGCGGCCGGCAGTCCTTCCTGGCCGCGTGCTCGCTACAGCTCGACGCGGCCGTCGACTGCTACGGCGCCTTCGTGGTCAACACGCCGCCGGAGGGCGCGCCCCTGAAGGTCGGGCCGCTACTGGGTATCGCGGACAAGCTGTCCTGCCCGCTGCTCGGCCTGTTCGGCGCCGACGACTCGTACCCGGCGCCCGCGGAGACCGCGGCGCTCGCGGCCGAACTGGAGCGGTTGGGCAAGCCGCACGACTTCCACACCTACGAGGGTGCCGGCCACGCCTTCTTCGCCGTGAACCGCCCCGCCTACCGCCCGGAGGCCGCGACCGACGGCTGGGCGCGAATCCTGGAGTTCTACGGCAAGCACCTGGCCAACTGACCGAGGGGGATGCGGTATGTGCACGTACCTGACCGAGAAGATCGCCATGACCGGCAGCGGCAAGGGCGCCACCGGCTGGTTCAACGTCACCGACGCGACGGTCTACGTCGACCACCCCGTGCACGCGCAGTTCGGGCACACGGTGAACATCGACCTGATCAATCCGGCACTCGGCCCGTCCGCGCGGGTCGCGCTGGAGCTGACGGAGGAGGCGGCCCTGGCACTCGCCGACGCCATCCACAAGGCGATCGCGGCGGCACCGGCCGGCATGGCGTCGGAGCGGCAGACGGTCTGACGGTTTCGATGGACGAGACCGGGGATGCCGCCTGGCATCCCCGGTTCTCGTCCAGACTCTTTCGGTAGGACCGGCCTCAGCCGACCGGCGTCCCGCACGACGCGCAGAACCGGGCGCCCGCCGGCAACTCGGCATCGCACGACACGCAGTGCAGCACCTGTGGCGTCATCTGCGTGCCGCATGCCATGCAGAACTTCGCCCCGGCCGGATTCACCACATTGCACGCGCCACACGAGTCCCCCGGCGGCGCGTCGGCGACCGGCGTCGCGCCCATCGGCAGTGCGTTCTGCTGCTGGTTCTGGTTCGGATATCCGGCCGGCGGCGGACCCGCGTAGCCACCACCGGGCGGGCCACCGGCGAATCCGGTCGGCGGCGGCGCTGCCGGCGGCAACTGCTGGGGCTGCGCGACGGCGCCACCCATGCCGAGGCCGGCGGCCAGGAACGCGCCGCTCACCGCGCCCCCACCCTGGGCCATGCCCTGCCCGGCGCCCAGCGCCATCTCACCGGCCGCGTACTGGTTGAAACCGCCGGCCAGCCGCGAGTAGCTGGTGTCCTTGGCCAGCGTCTTGAGCTGCGCCGCGTCATCGGGCGCCAGGTTGACGTCGAAGTTGCCCATCCGCGTCATCGCGATGCCGTACGCGGCGAGCTGCTGGTTGGTCCGCGTGATCACGGTCTGCTCGATCTCCGGCGTGTACGCGGAGAGTCCGAGGATCGGCCAGCCGTTGCGCACGATCTGGTTGGTGATGTCCGAGCGCATCACCTTCAGCAGCAGATCGCTCGCCCAGCCGCTGACCTTGTCGTTGTCGGTGACGTCGACGGTCGAGAGCAGGTTGGTGATCAGGCGGATCGGGTCGACGACCCGCAGGGCGTAGTCGCCGAACACCCGCAGGGTGACGATCAGTCCGGTCTGCGCGTCCTGGACGTCGTCGATGCGGCCGCCGAACGTGAAACCGGTGTACTCACGGCTGCCGACGAAGTACAGCTCGGCGCGGTAGGCGTTGCCACCGGTGGCCATGTCGACCAGGGCGCCGAGGCCGGGCAGTTCGTTGGCGTCGATCTGGTGGCGACCCGGCCCCATGGTCTGCACGACCTGGCCGGTGTTCACGAACAGCGCCACCTCGTCGGCATTGACGATGGCCCTGGTGAACCGCCGGATGTTGACATCCGGCCATTTGAAGACCAGTTGCCCCTTTCGGTCATCCGGTACCGCGATGAACTCTCGACTGAACAGTGCCACCGTTGCCTCCACGACCTCCCGTTTGCCGACAAACCATACCGGCACCCGGTGCGACCTGCGGTGAGGTTTGCACTCCTGGGCAGGCCGGGCGCTGCTAACTTCTACGAGATCAGCGGCCCGGTTGGGGGCCTTGCGTGACGGGGTGAATGGAGTGCGCTGTGGACCGGATCGAGTGCCACTGGTGTCGGAGCCAGAACCCACCAGGTACCACGAGCTGCCTGACCTGCGGGGCGCCACTGGACGAGCGCGACCGCGTGTCCGATTCCGGCTGGCGGGAGGCACCCCGCCTGCGTGACATGACGGAGTTCCGCTTCTCCAACAGCACCTGCCAGGTCGAGGGCGAGCTGGTGCCGGTGGCCGAGATCAACCTCGGCCAGAACGACGCGGTGTTCTTCGAGCACCACGTGATGCTGTGGAAGGACGAGCACGCCCCGATCTCCGCGCTGAGCACCGGCGGCGGTTTCAAGCGGGTGCTGGGCGGCATGCCGTTCGTGGTGACGGTGGCGCAGGGGCCGGGCCGGGTCGCGTTCTCCAGGGACGCACCGGGCGAGCTGGTCGTTCTGCCGCTGCACCCGAGCATGGAACTCGACGTGCGCGAGCACGCGTTCCTGGTGGCGTCCGGCAACATCAAC
The DNA here is from genome assembly GCA_036269975.1 of Pseudonocardiaceae bacterium. Lineage (GTDB taxonomy): Bacteria > Actinomycetota > Actinomycetes > Mycobacteriales > Pseudonocardiaceae > DATEPR01. The sequence goes on from DATBDL010000076.1 coordinate 4,026, forward strand.
TACTCGTTCGTCCGGATCAAGGGCCTCGCGAACGTGCTGCACGGCGGTGGCGGCATGTTCATGGACCGCTTCGTCACGTCCGGTACGCCAGGCATGCTTCTGTTGCACGGCTACGGAAACGTGTTCGAGCGCACGCTACGGCCGGGGGAGAAGATCCTCGTCGAGCCGGGCGGGTTCCTCTACAAGGACTCCACGGTGCAGATGCAGGCGGTGCAACAGAAACTCCGCACCGGCCTGATGCGGCACGGCATGTACCTGGCCGAGATGACGGGGCCGGGCCGGGTCGGCATCCAGTCCATGTACGTGCACCACCACTCGGAGTGAGGCGGTCACTGTCATGAACGCGCCAGCCTTCCACTGCCGTTACTGCCGCCAGCTCTCCGACCCGACCGCGACGGCCTGCCCACGCTGCGGCGCGCCGATCGACGTGCGCGCGCACGTCAGCGCGTCCGGCTGGCAGAAGCAGCCCGCGATCAAGGACATGGCCAGGATTCAGTTCGGCCAGTCGAATCTGCAGATCGAGGGCACCTACGTGCCGGTCGCCGACTTCGCGCTGACCGGCAACGACTACATCTACTTCTCGCACCACTCCCTGCTGTGGGCCGACCCCAACGCGAACCTCACCAACATGAGCCTGTCCGGCGCGTGGAACCGGGTGATGTCCGGGCTGCCGCTGATCATGGTGGAGGGTCGCGGCCCCGGCCACATCGCGCTGGCCGACAACCACGCCGGTGATCTGGTGGTGCTGCCGCTGGAACACGGACAGCGGATCTGGGTGCGCGAGCACAGGTTCCTCGCCGCCACCGGCAACATCAAGTACACGTGGGAGCAGTCCCCGGTCTGGTTCGTCACCGGTTCCGGCGACGAACGCGAGACGCACTACCCGATGGGCATGTACGGCGACATCTTCGGCGCGCAGGACGCTCCCGGCCTGTTGCTGCTGCACTCGCCCGGCAACACGTTCGTCCGTGATCTGGCGCCGAGGGAGACGATGCTGGTGCAGCCGAGCGCGCTGCTGTACCGGGACCTGTCGGTGAACATGCACCTGCATCTGGAATATCCGCACTCGCAGGGCCTGTTCAGTTGGCGGCGCTTCAACTACCGGAGCATGTGGCTGCGGTTGATCGGACCCGGCCGGGTCGCGGTGCAGTCGGTCTACCAGCGACCGGAGAAGTCGGAGCCGATCACGTCCCATTCCTATGCGACGTCTAGGAGTTGGTGATCAAGGGCGTGCCGCGGGCGACTGTCGCGTGCTTGTGATCAGCCGAGCGGAGCGAGCCAGTGTGTCACGTGATCGCGGGGGGTACTTCCGGTAGGTCGCGGGTGAGGCCGCGTACCTGATCGGATGCGAGTTCGTCTCGGACGGAGCCGGCGAGTAGCCGGGCCGCCGCGTCGTCGGCGTGTGCGGCCCGGTCTGCTTCGGCTCGGCGGGCCAGTTCGGGGGCCAGGCCGGCCAGGCGGTCCGCGTAGTTCGACAGCGCGCTGACTCGGTCGACCAGCGCGTCCCAGCCCTGGCGCAGGACCTCCTCGTGGTGGCCCTGGCCGCCGGTTCGGCTGCGCAGTTCGGCCAGTTGGTATGCCTGGGCGTCGATGTCGTCCAGTTCGGTGACCAGGTCCAGGCGGATTCGGTGGTCGTCCAGGTACGGCGACGACCACGCCGCGCTGCCGGCGATGCGGGCCACCGTGTCCACGGCCACGAACACCAGCCTGCGCTCGGGTGACTGGGTGTGCTGCCCGATCCAGGGCTGCACCGACTGCCACGCCACGACGGTGTCCGGCTTCGGCGCCGCCATCAGTGTCCGGCGGGACGCCCGCAGCACCACGAACGCGCCGAGGCCACCGATCCCGACCATGCCGACGACGGCGACCGCGATCGCGAGCAGCACGCCGACTGTCAGCGCCACCGCGGTGACCACCCCGGCCAGCGCCAGCATGCCGACCAGTGCCAGCAGACCGGCCGGCACCACGATCGCCGCCAACTTGCCGGCGTCGGCGCGGACGTCGAGGCCGCCCGACGTGCCCGGCTCGTAGGGGACGTCGGGCGGTGGCGCCTCCGTGTCTACGTGCAATGTGGCAGGTCGCAGGGGTAGGCCGCCGAACTCGCCGAGTCGGTCGACCTCGGCCAGTATCGCTTCGTGCGTTTCGTCCGCCACAGCCGTCCAATAATGTGAATTGTTGGAAATTTTCTACCCTAGATAGCCTTCGCGCCAAGGTGTTAGACCATCTCCATGACAAGCCTACGGCGCCGGCTGAACTGGGTCACCCTGATCACGGCGGTGGTGGCCGCCGTGCTCGCGGCGCCGGCGCACAGCGCGGCCGTCCTGGCGGCCAACGCGCTGACACCGCAACAGCAGGCCGGTCAGCGGATCATCTACTCCTACACCGGGTTGACCCCGCCGGCCAGCCTGATCCAGCGCATCCAGGCCGGCCAGGCCGCCGGCGTGATCTTCTTCGGTGACAACATCTCCAGCGACGTCCAGATCAGCAACGTCGTGACCCAACTACGCCAGGCGGCGGCACAGAGCCCGGTGCGCGCGCCGCTGCTGCTGATGACCGACCAGGAGGGCGGCCAGGTCCGCCGGTTACCCGGCAGCCCGTTCCAGTCCGAGAAGCAGATCGGCCAGTCCGCCAACGCGGCGACGGTAGCGGGCCAGGCGGGCCACGACGCGGGCGAGAACCTGCTGTCGGTCGGCATGAACGTGAACCTGGCCCCGGTACTGGACGTGTACTACCAGGCCGGCAACTTCATCGACGAGTTCCAGCGCTCGTACAGCAACAACCCGGCCACGGTGACCAGCCTCGGCCAGGCGTTCATCACCAACCAGCAGGCCATCGGCGCCGCCGCCACCGCGAAGCACTTCCCCGGCCTCGGTTCGGCCACGACGAGCCAGAACACCGACGCGCAGCCGGTCACGCTGAACGTGTCGCTGTCCCAGCTTCGCGCGACGGACGAGGCACCGTACCCGGCGGCGATCGCGGCCGGCGTCAAGCTGATCATGGTGTCGTGGGCGGTGTACCCGGCGCTGGACGCGTCGTTCCCGGCCGGCCTGTCATCGGCGGTGGTGCAGGGTGAACTGCGTAACCGGCTCGGCTACCAGGGCGTGACGATCACGGACGCGATCGAGGCCGGCGCGCTCCAGGCGTTCGGCAGCGACGGCAACCGGTCGGTGCTGGCGGCGCGGGCCGGCATGGACCTGATCCTGTGCGCCGACGGCACCGTGACCCAGGGCGACGACGTGGACACGGCACTGGTCAACGCGATGCAGAGCGGCCAGTTGAGCCAGGCGTCGTTCACGGCGGCGGTGAACCGGGTGACGGCCCTGCGCAACACGCTGCACTAGGCGTGCGAGTCCAGGAACTCCGTTGCCAGCTTCTTCGGTGCCCGCAACAGCCATGCCTCCGTGATCAGCTCCGTCAGGTCCGGCTCCGAGATCTCGCCCAGCCGCACCAAGATCGCCGGATACCCGTCGAAATGCGGGATCGTGAAGAAGACCGCCGGATCATCGGCGATCAGCGCTTCCCTGACCCCGACGTCCGCGACCCGAGCGCCCAGGATCGGCCCGTCCGGCGCGTCGGCGCCCAACGCATCGAGGTCGCCCTTTCGCAACGGCCGCTCCCACACGAAACCCTTGCCCCGCACGCGCCAACTCGCCGTACCCCACGACACGCCCTCGTCCGTCCCTGGCAGTGCGAGCGCGATCCTACGCACGTCGTTCCAACTGGCCACGACAGACGATAACCCTCAGACGACGCCGTCCCACAGCCTTCGCTCGTCCGGCCTCGGGTCGGCCACCTCGCGGGAGCCGTCCGCGTCGAACGTCTGAACCGTGCGGGTGTCCGTGTGGTACGCCGGCCAGCCCGGATCACCCGACCGAGCGAACGCCACCCACCGCGCGTGCATGTCGTCGGCCAGCGACCGCGGCGGGTCGTCCCCGGCCAGCAGGGCGGTCGACCCCTGATTCAGGCTGTCGAACACGAAACCGATCTCCAGTGCGTGGCACGCGCCCAGGTCACCGACCGGCGACCGCCACGCGAACTCGTACACGTACGTCGGTTCGGCCGCGTCCGCCCTCGCCTCGGCCAGCCGGACCGCCGGCAGACGGAAGTACGAGTCCGTGATCACGGCGGCCAGCACGTCGCCCGCGGACGCGGCTGGTCTGTTCGCGGCGTACGTGTCGGCGATGGCCGGGTCCCAGGCGCGTGCGGTCAGGAAGCCGCGCACCAACTCCGGCGTGACAGCGGCCGCGATTCCCGGTGGTACCAGGAAGAACCGGTACTCCTCCGTGGTCGTGCCGATGAGCAACGGCATGTCGTGACCGATGCCGGCGCTGATCGCGTCGACCGGCCGTTCCGTGATCAACTCGCCGTCCACCACCGGCAGGAACGCCATCCCGGCGGCCACAATGGACTGTCCCCATCTGGCGGGATCCGGGTTTCTGCTGGCGTCGATGGCAACCGACTGCTGCGTCTCGATCAGCCGTGCGACGTCGACGTCCGCGAACGCGGCCGCCGTCGCGGGAACGCCGAGCCGGGCAGCCAACTCCGCGGTGACACCGGCGGCGTCGGACGCCGACGCGACGGAGTGGCCACCGCCGCTCTGCGCGATCACCTTGTGGCACAAGCCACTGCCGGCCGCCACCGACACCAGCGTGATCACGCTCATCGCGCCGGCCGACTCGCCGAAGATCGTCACGTTGCCCGGATCGCCGCCGAACGCCGCGATGTTGTCCTGCACCCAGCCCAGCGCGGCGAGCTGGTCGCGGATGCCGAGATTGGCCGGCGCGTCCGGCAACAGCGCGAAACCCGGTGCGCCGAGCCGGTAGTTCACGCTGACCAGCACCACGCCGTCCCGTGCGAACGCACGGCCGTCGTAGCTCGGTATCGCGTTCGAGCCGTTGCGGAAGGCGCCCCCGTGCACCCACACGAGTACCGGCAGCCCGGCGCCGCCGGGATCGGGTGTCCATACGTTGACGTTGAGGAACTCGTCGCCCGCGATCACCGGATCGTGCAGCAGTTGGTCGAACGGCGGGATGTACGGCGGTTTCGGCGCCGTCGGGCCGAACGCGACCGCGTCCCGGACGCCGTCCCACGCCGTCGCCGGTGTCGGCGCTTCGAACAACGCCCGCCCGACCGGCGGTGCGGCGTACGGGATGCCGAGAAACGCCATGACCCCGTCCACCGGCAGTCCACGAACCTTGCCCTGCTTGGTCGCGACGATGTCCTGCATGGGGGTCAGGCTAATCGTTGGTTGCCGAACAAGTCGATCACCGGCAAGTCGATCACCGTGTTTCCCGCGCATCACCGTTGTGTTGATGTTAATTCTTGCCCGTCTTACGGCGGGTAGTTCACCGCTTACCGATCGGTGACACTCGTTCGGGTAAGCCTTCCGCCGTCCATCCCCTGCGTATCGGGGCGGCCGGGAGTTGTCGGTGATCCCAGCACCATGGAGGAAAAGTGTCCCCATCGAAGAGGGTGGCTTTGCGGTGGTCCGTGAGGGCGGCGATGACGGCTCTTGCCGCCGGCGCCCTTGTCGTGCCCACCGTCGCGGCCGCACAGCCGCTGGCCGCCGCCGCGACACCGGCCAGTGCCACCGCACAGGCCGCGTCGCTGCACCAGCAGGTCATGAGTGGCACGCTGCTGTCCGACCACGGTGTCAAGGCGATCGGTGGCCGCACCCAGGGCTTCGTCGTGACGACCGCGAAGGGCTCGACCCAGCCGCTGAGCACGGCTCTGCCCGCCGGCTACGGGCCTGCTGACCTGGCGTCGCACTACGCCATCACCGGTGGGACCGGCACCGCGACGATCGCGATCATCGACGCCGGTGTCGACCCCAACATCTCGTCCGACCTGGCGACCTACCGTTCCACGTACGGGCTGTCGGCCTGTACGACGGGCAACGGCTGCCTGAAGCTGATCAACTTCAACGGTGGGGCACAGCCGGCACCGCAGACCAGCAGTGCGGGCCGTCAGGACGAAGAAGAGATCGCGGTGGAGACGTCGCTGGACATGGACATGGCGTCCGCGGCCTGCCCGGCCTGTCACCTGCTCGAGGTCTCCGTCCCGTTCACCGCCGGTGTGAGCGACAGCAACACGTCGACCAGTGAGTTCGCCCAGGCGACCGCGACAGCGGCCGCGCAGGGTGCCAAGGCGGTCAGCATCAGCTACGGCTACACCGAGACGGCCGGCAACACCAGCGGCACCACCCTCGCCAACATGAACAAGCTGGGTGTCGCGATCACCGTGTCCACCGGTGACAGTGGCTTCAACGGCGGCACGCACCAGGACTGGCCGTCCAACCTGCCCAGCGTCATCGCCGTCGGCGGCACCACGTTGCCCGCCAGCGGTGCCGAGACCGCGTGGACCGGTGGCGGCAGTGGCTGTGAGACCGCGTTCGCCCGCGCCAACGGCCAGCCCGCCGCCGTGAGCGCACTGTGTGCCAACCACCGCGCCGCCGCCGACGTGTCGGCCGACGCCGACCCGAACACCGGTCTCGCCGTGTTCGACACGTACGCGCCGTTCAGCGGCCGGCCCGACAACTTCATCGTCGTCGGCGGCACCAGCGCGTCCGCGCCGTACATCAGTGGCCTGTTCGCCCGTGCCGGTGTCGCCAGCACCGTCAACGGCCCGAACACGCTGTACGCGACGTCGGCGGCCAACTTCCACGACGTCACGTCCGGCAGCAACCAGGAAAGCCAGCGCTGCTCCAGCTTCCGGACCATCAGCGCGAAGATCTGCACCGCCGGTGCCGGCTACGACGGTCCGACCGGCCTCGGCTCCCCGCACGGGCTCGGTGCCTTCTGATCGATACCGTGTGACAACCGTTTGGTAAGCCGTTCGAGCCGTGTCCCCGGCCGGGTTAGCCCGGTCGGGGGCACGCGCGGTTAGAGGTTGTTAACATTGTTTTCGTTGTCAATCATGCCCTCCGGCGGATGGTTGCGTTTCGTCGGTGGGTGTGGCTCGTACGTGGGCCACGCCAGAGCGCACCGCCCACCAGAAGATGCCAAGCGAGACAACGGCAACCGTGATCGTGTCGTACGGCGCGGGCAGATGCGCGCTGCCGCCGAAGCTGCCCAGCCAGGACAACAGCGTGAGCACCGCGAGATAGACCACCAGCCACGCGCCCTTGCGTAGCTCGGCCACCAACGACGCACCGGAACCGCCGCGCCACAACGCCAGGAACAGTGGCACGCCGACGAGTACCAGCGGCAGTACGAGTCGCAGGACGTGCCAGCCCGACCAGTAGACGAACTCGCCCGCCACCACGAAGCTGACCGGCGCGATCCAGCGCATGCCGGGAGTCCAGCCCGCCACCCGGACACCGCCGGCGCGCCGGAACGTGGCCGCCGCGACCGAGGAGGCGCTGTAGATCAACAGGTACATGTCGCCCATCACGCTGACGATCTGCTGCCAGCCGGAGAACGGCAGCAGGAACAGCACGATCACGCCGAGGTTCAGCGCGAGCGCGCGCCGGGGGATGCCGGAACCCTGGTGTACGGCCATGAAGAACCGGGGGAGCAGGCCGTTCTTGGCCAGCGCGTAGGTGTGTCGCGTGTCCACCGCGACCCCGACGAACGCGGAGCCGCCGGGCGAGAGCACCGCGTCCGCGTACAGGAGGGTGGAGAGCCACTGGAGGTTGAGCACCAGCGCGAGCTGACCGAACGGCGAGTCGAAGTTGACGCCGTGCCAGCCGTTGCCGAGCAGGTTGTCCGGGACGCTGAACAGGAACGCGAGTTGCAGCGCCAGGTAGATCACCACGGCGATGGCGATGCCGGCGAGCACGGAGCGCGGCACGGTCCGGCGTGGATCGCGGGCCTCGCCGGAGAAGTCGACCGGCGCCTGGAACCCGTTGACGGAGTAGACGATGCCGCCGCCGGCCAGCGCGGTCAGGCAGGCCGCCCAGCCGTACGGCGCGAAGCCGCCGTGGTCGGTCAGCCGGCCGGGGTGGAAACCGGATGCGAACAGCGCGATCACGGTCAGCACCGGTATCGCCACCTTCAACGCGGTGACCAGGTTGTTCAGCCGGGCGAACAGCCTCACCGCGAACCAGTTCAGCGTGGTCAGGAGCGCGCTGAAGCCGACAGCGACCGCGACGCCGCCGATGGTCAGCGTGGTGCCGTGGTAGAGCCAGGGCAGGTAGTGGTCGGCGTAGCGGACGATCGCGGTGATCTCGGCCGCGGTGCCGCCCACCGACAGCAGCACCGACCAGCCGATCACCGAGCCGACCAGTCGGCCGCTGGCGTACAGCGGCCAGCGCACCGTGCCGCCGCCCTCCGGTCGGGTCGCGCCCAACTCGACCATCACCAGTGCGATCAGCGCGCACAGCACGCCGGCACCAATCCAGGACAGCAGGGCAGCGGGTCCGGCGATCTGGGCCGCGTACATGGCGGCGAACAGCCAACCCGAGCCGACGATGTTGGAGAACCCGATCGCGGTCAACCCGGTGAAGCCGAGGTCGCGGCGCAGCCGGCGCTCCTGGCCGGCGACATCTGTCTCGGTCATGTCGTCTGTCACGTTGTCCTCCCACCCATGCGTCCCAACATCGAAGCCGCTGGTCGATGGGCGCGCCACTCGTCCCGCCTCGTGGTCAACTGTTGACACCGAGACAGGTCTGGACCACTGCTCGCCAGTGGTCTGATGATTAACAGATTTCTATTGACAGCAGGCGTTTTCGGCGTACGTGCGGTCTTGACGGTGCCCGATCGCGGGCCTATCTTCTGGCCATACGTAAGGAAGGTTTCTTAACTTTTGGAGCCAGCATGGCACGTAAACTCCGCACGGCCTTGCTCGTCACCGCGTTGGCGGTCCTGCCGGCCGGCGCGATCGTCACCGTGGCCGGTGTGTCGAGCGCGACCGGTACGGCGGCAACGCCCCACGCGGCCAGTTTCTCGACGCACTTCGCGGCGCCGTACCTCCAGATCGAGAGCGGCGACACCGCCGACATGGCGGCGGACATGAAGGCGTCCGGCAACAAGTTCCTCACCCTGGCCTTCCTGATCCCGAAGGCCAGTTGCACCGCGCAGTGGGAGGACGGCGGTGATGCCGTCGGGGCGTTCACGTCCCAGATCAACTCGCTGAAATCCGCCGGCGGCAACGTGATCATCTCGTTCGGCGGTGCCGACGGCGGCGAGCCGGCCGAGAAGTGCACGTCGGTGTCCAGTTTGGAGTCCGAGTACGCCAACGTGGTCAACACCTACGGCATCACCCGGCTGGACTTCGACATCGAGGGCAGCGACCTGAACAACACGACGGCCAACTCGCGGCGTGACCAGGCGTTGGCAGCGTTGCAGAAGGCCAACCCGGCAGTGCAGATCGACTACACCCTCCCCGTCGACCCGACCGGGCTGGAGAGCAACGCGACCAGCCTGCTCAAGGACGCGGTCAGCAAGGGCGTCAAGGTCAGCACGGTCAACATCATGAC
>DATBDL010000077.1:0-6548 GCA_036269975.1 Pseudonocardiaceae bacterium
CGGCATCCGTACTGTTGACGTCGACAATCGTCCCTTCGCGTACGACGTTGTCGACGATGATCAGGCTGTTTCGGCGCGACAGCTTCAAGGCCCACTGGAAATAGTCCGGGTTGCTCGGCTTGTCGGCGTCGATGAAGATCAGGTCGAACGGGCCGCCGAGGGTCGGCAGCGTGTCGATCGCCCGGCCGAGGCGCAGGTCGATCGTGTCGGTGAGGCCGGCCCGCGCGAAGTTCGCCCGCGCCACGTCGGCGTGCTTCGGGTCGATCTCCAACGTGACGACCCGGCCGCCCGTTGCCATGCCCCTGGCGAGGCAGATCGTGCTGTAGCCGCCGAGGGTGCCGATCTCCAGGATCGCGCCGGCGCCGTTGATCGACGCGAGCAGCCGCAACAGGCGGCCCTGCGTCGGCGAGACCTGGATAGGCGGCAGGCCGGCGGCTGCGCTGGCCGCGAGTGCGGCGTCGAGGGCGTCATCGGCCGGCACGAGGTGGCCGGCGAAGTAGTCGTCGACGGCGGTCCACCGGTCCTCGCTCATGAAGTGGTACTGCCGTCCGTCGCCGGTTCCTCTTCCTTCGCCGGTTCCTCTTCCTTCGCCGTCTCCTCCGGGGCCCGTTCGTCGGCCGGTTCCGGTTCCACAGGCGGGTCGAGCGGGCCGAAGACACCGGGGAACGTGGCCGGATCTTCGCGTGGGCCACGGGAACCGGCGGGCAGGAAGTAGAGCATGCCGACGATGAACACCAGTGTCATCGTCCACACGTTGACGCGCACGCCGAAGATCATGGTCGCCGGGTCGGTACGGACCAGCTCGATCCAGAAGCGGCCGAACGCGTAGCCGGCGGCGTAGAGCGCGAAGGCCCTGCCGTGCCCGAGCCGCAGTCGTCGGTCCACCACGATCACGAGAACCGCGATCAGGATGTCCCAGACCATCTCGTAGAGGAAGGTCGGGTGGACGATCGAGGTCGGGATGTGGTTGATGGCGACGCCGTTGAGGTTGTCGACGGAGCCGGTGGTGGGGTCGACGCGCTGGAAGATCTCCAGGCCCCAAGGCAGCGTGGTCGGGCCGCCGTAGAGTTCCTGGTTGAAGTAGTTGCCGACGCGGCCGATCGCCTGCGCGATCACGACGCCCGGCGCGATCGCGTCCGCAGCGAACGGCAACGGAACCCCCTTGCGCCGGCACGCGATCCACGCGCCGACCGCGCCGAGGGCGATGGCGCCGGGAATGCCGAGGCCGCCGTCCCAGATCTTCAGCGCGTCGAACGGGTCCTTGCCGGCACCGAAGTAACGCCACCAGTCGGTGGCCACGTGGTAGAGCCGCCCACCGACCAGCCCGAACGGCACCGCCCACACGGCGATGTCGATCACCGTCCCCGCCTGGCCGCCACGGGCCTGGTAGCGGCGCTCCCCCAGCCAGATGGCCACGATGATGCCGACGATGATGCAGAGCGCGTAGGCCCGGACGGGAATCGGACCAAGATGCCACACACCCTGGGGCGGGCTCGGAATGTAGGCCAGCGCGGGCCCGGCGGCGTAGCTCACCAGACCACCGTAACGGGCGACGGTGAGCCGCCCGTCAATACCCCGACCCGCCGAGGTCCACCGTCACGGCGAACGGCCGAGTGAGGGTCGACCGACCGTCGTCACCGCGGGCGGATTCGCGGTATTCGTCGCCATCGAGCTCGTCGCAGACAGCCGAAACCGGGCTGGTGGCCGGATCGACGAGGACGTGGTCGAGCCGGAGGTTCACCCGACGCTGGAGACCGTGCCTCGGACGCCTTCCGCCAGCTCGGCTGCCAACGCTCTGACCTCCGCCACGCCCTGCGCCGCCCGGCTCACGAATGCCGATCCCACGATCACCGCGTCCGCGACCGCCGCCAACTCGGCCGCCTGGCTGCCCGACCGCACGCCCAGGCCGACGCCGATCGGCATGTCCGTGTGGGCTCGGATTCGGCCGACCAACGCGGCCGCCGACGAGCTGACCGCATCCCGTGCGCCCGTCACGCCCATCACCGATGCCGCGTACACGAATCCGCTGGTCACCGGCAGCGTGCTCACGATCCGCTCCTCCGATGACGACGGCGCCAACAGGAAGATCCGATCCAGGTCGTACGACGAAGACGCCGCGATCCACTCCGACGCCTCGTCCGGAATCAGGTCCGGCGTGATCACGCCAAGACCACCGGCCGACGCGAGGTCCCGCGCGAACGCGTCCACCCCGTACCGGTACACCGGATTCCAGTACGTCATCACCACGGCCAGCCCACCGGCCGACGCCACCGACTCGACCACGCCGAAGACGTCCCGCACCCGGAAGCCCTCGTGCAGGGCCTGGTTGGCGGCCGCCTGGATGACCGGGCCGTCGAGCACCGGGTCCGAGAACGGGATTCCGACCTCCACCAGGTCGCAGCCGGCGTCGAGCATCGCGGCCAGGGTCCGCTTCGAATCGTCGACGGTCGGGTAGCCGGCCGGTAGGTAACCGACCAGTGCGGCACGGGCCTCGTCTCGCGTCGCGGCGAACAGCGCGTCCAGCTTGTTGACGACGGTCACGACTGCTCCCCCGGCACCAGGCCGAACCACTTGTTCGCGGTGTCCATGTCCTTGTCGCCCCGCCCGGACAGGTTCACCAGGAGCACGCCGTCCGGTCCCAGTTCCCGGCCCAGCACCAGGGCGCCCGCCAGCGCGTGCGCCGACTCGATGGCCGGGATGATCCCCTCGGTCCGCGACAGCAGGCGCAACGCGTCCATCGCCTCGGCGTCCGTCACGGAGTGGTACTCCGCCCTGCCGGTGTCCTTCAGCCACGCGTGTTCCGGGCCGACGCCGGGATAGTCCAGCCCGGCCGAGATCGAGTACGCCTCGGTGATCTGGCCGTCCTCGTCCTGCAACAGGTACGAGCGGGAACCGTGCAGCAGACCCGGCGAGCCCTCGCTCAGGGTGGCGCCGTGTTCGCCGGTCTCGATTCCCTTGCCACCCGGCTCGAATCCGACCAGTCGCACGCCAGGATCGTCGATGAAGCCGTGGAAGATGCCGATCGCGTTCGAGCCGCCACCGACGCACGCCACCACCGCGTCCGGCAGTCGGCCGACCCGTTCCAGTGTCTGGGCGCGGGCCTCGATCCCGATGACCCGGTGGAAGTTGCGCACCATCAACGGGAACGGGTGCGCACCCGCTGCGGTGCCCAGCAGGTAGTGGGTGTTGTCGACGTTCGCCACCCAGTCGCGGAACGCCTCGTTGATGGCGTCCTTGAGGGTGCGCGAACCCGTCGTCACCGGGATCACCTCGGCACCCAGCAACCGCATCCTGGCCACGTTCAACGCCTGCCGCCGGGTGTCGATCTCACCCATGTAGATCACGCACTCGAAGCCCATCAGCGCGGCGGCGGTCGCGGTGGCGACGCCGTGCTGGCCGGCACCGGTTTCCGCGATCAGCCGGGTCTTGCCCATCCGCTTGGTGAGCAGCGCCTGGCCGAGCACGTTGTTGATCTTGTGCGAACCGGTGTGGTTGAGGTCCTCGCGCTTCAACAGCACCCGCGCGCCGCCCGCGTGCTCGCTGAAGCGCGGCACGTCGGTCAACAGCGACGGCCGGCCGGCGTACTCGCGCAGCAGGCGGTCGAACTCGTTCAGGAAATCCGGGTCGATCCGTGCCTTGTCGTACTCGGCAGCCACCTCGTCCAGCGCGCCGACCAGCGCCTCCGGCATGAAGCGGCCGCCGAACTCGCCGAAGTAGCCGCGCTGGTCCGGTTCGTGCGCGTGATCCTGGGTCTGGCGTGCCAGAACCGGCTCCGGGGTCATCGAGACGGCCTCGGGCACGCCGGATGCGAACCGGCGGTGACCAACTGGACCACCGCGGTCTTGGGGTCGGCCGCGGTGACGAGGCCCTCGCCGACGAGCACAGCGTCCGCGCCGTAACCGGCGTACGCCATCAGGTCGGCGGGCCCGCGCACCCCCGACTCGGCGATCTTGAGCGTGTCGAACGGCAGGCCGGGGGCCAGGCGCGCGAACACGTCCCTGTCGACCTCCAGCGTGTGCAGGTTTCTGGCGTTCACGCCGATCACCTGCGCGCCCGCCTCCAGCGCACGGTCCGCCTCCTCGGCGTTGTGCACCTCGACCAGCGCCGTCATGCCGAGCGACTCGACCCGGTCCAACAGCGCGAGCAGCACGTTCTGCTCGATCGCCGCGACGATCAGGAGTACCAGGTCGGCGCCGTGCAGCCGCGCCTCGTGCACCTGGTAGGGGCTGACGATGAAATCCTTGCGCAGTACGGGAATGTCCACCACGGCCCGGACTGCGTCCAGATCGGCGAGCGATCCGCCGAACCTGCGCTGTTCGGTCAGCACGCTGATCACCCGCGCGCCGCCGTCCGCGTAGTCCTTGGCCAACACGGCCGGTTCCGGGATCTGGGCGAGTTCACCACGGGACGGGCTACGCCGCTTGACCTCGGCGATCACGCCGATGCCCGGCGCCCGCAACGCCGCCATCACATCGAGTGGCGGCTTGGCCTTCGTGGCAAGTTCCTTCAACGTGTCGAACGGGAGCACCGCCTCACGGGCCGCCAGATCCTCCCGGACGCCCGCCACGATCGACTCGAGAACGCTGGTGTCGCTCACGGCATCACCCAGTGGGTCTTCACGTGATGTTCCCCTTCCCGCCGAACTGATGCTAACCCCGGCCTACCTGTCGATCGGTGCTGGGTTGGGTTGGGGCGCCCTGCGGCTGCGCTCACTCGTGCGCTGTCGGGTCGTGACCCTCGGACAACGCCTGCCACAGTTCGGTATCCGGGTCACGGCGGCGCTTCGCGGCCGACGGCGTCTGGTAGTTGCCACCCATTCGGGGCATCCGGGCCGCCTCCCGGACCACCAGCACGGCCGCAGCGACGAGCAGCAATCCCGCGAGCACGGCAAAGCCGTGTCCGAAGAGCACCTGCGACCGTGGGTAACCGATCGGATGCGTATCGAACACGGCCGGTAACCCGGTGACACCCGCCCACACCGTCGCCGCACCGGCGACGCCGATCAGCACACCGACCACCCGGCGCGCCCAGCCACCGATGGCCAGCACGGCCGCGACGGCGGCGAGCGCGAGCACGGCCAGCGGGACCAGCGCCGACGACACGTCGGCGCCGTTCTGCGTGACGACGACCGTGCCACGCAACGGTGTCACCGCCCGCGCCCACGACCAGGTCAGCCGTGACGACAGCCACAGCGCGCCGGCGCCGAGCGCGAGCAGCACCACGACCGTCCACAACGGACGGACACCGCGCCGTGCCGGCGCTGACGCTTCAGCCACCGGCGGGTCCCGCGTCGGGGACGGCGGCCATGTCCAGTCCCGCATCAGCGGCGGCGGCCATGTCCAGCGGGCTGCTCATGGTGCCCGCGCTGGCGATCGCGGACAGCACCGCGCGTGCCTTGTTCAGTGTCTCGTCGTCCTCGGCGGCCGGGTCCGAGTCGGCGACGATGCCGCCGCCGGCCTGGACGTAGGCGACGCCGTCGCGCAACAAGCCCGTGCGGATGGTGATGGCCGTGTCCGCGTCACCGGCGAAGTCGAGGTAGCCGACGACACCGCCGTAGGGGCCGCGGCGGGTCGGTTCGAGTTCCTCGATCAGTTCCATGGCACGGGGTTTCGGCGCGCCGGACAGCGTGCCGGCCGGGAAGCACGCCGCGACCGCGTCGAACGCGGTCTTGTCGGCGGCCAGTTCGCCGGTCACCGTGGACACGATGTGCATGACGTGGCTGTAGCGCTCGACGCGGAAGAAGTCGACCACGCGCACGGTGCCCGGCTTGCAGACCCGGCCGAGGTCGTTGCGGCCGAGGTCGACCAGCATCAGGTGCTCCGCCCGCTCCTTCGCGTCGGCGAGCAGATCCTTCTCCAGCAGGGCGTCCTCCTCCGGATCAACGCCCCGCCAGCGGGTTCCCGCGATCGGGTGCGTCGTCGCCCTGCCGTCCCGCACGGTGACCAGGGCCTCCGGGCTACAGCCGACGATGTCGAACCCGGACAGCCGCAGCAGGTACATGTACGGGCTGGGGTTCGTGGTGCGCAGCACGCGGTAGACGTCCAGCGCGTCGGCGTCGGTGTCCATCTCGAACCGTTGGGACACCACGACCTGGAACGCCTCGCCCGCTCGGATGGCCGCCTTCGCCGCGTTGACGGCGGCGTGGTGCTCGGCCGGCGTGCGGCGACGGCGGAAGTCCGGCTTCGGGTGGTCGAAGACGGCCACGGTCGGCGTCGCGTTGATGCAGAGCCGGCGGGTCATGTCGTCCAGGCGGGCGACCGCGTCGTCGTAGGCGGCATCCACGCGTTCGGGCGAGTCGTCCCAGTTGACCGCGTTCGCGATCAGCGTGATCGTGCCCTCGTGGTGGTCCAGCGCGGCCAGGTCGGTGGCCAGCAGCATGACCAACTCGGGCATCTGGAGGTCGTCCACGGCCAGCTCCGGCAGCCGTTCGAGACGGCGGACGGCGTCGTAGGAGAGATAGCCGACCATGCCGCCGGTCAGCGGGGGCATGCCGGGCAGCGGGTCGGTGTGCAGGAGGCGGACGGTCTCGCGTAGCGCGTCCAGCGGGT
>DATBDL010000078.1:0-6463 GCA_036269975.1 Pseudonocardiaceae bacterium
GGAAGGCGGCTAATACAGTGGCCGCACGAGCGATGAGCGCCGAGGACTCGTTGGCGGTGATCGCCCTTGTGAAGTCAGGATGGGAGTCAGCATGACCAACGGTCCCCACCGGTGGCGCAAGTCAACCCGCAGCGGTACGGGCGGCAACTGTGTCGAACTGGCCGACACACTCGATCGGGTTCGTGACTCGAAGAACCCGGCCGGCCCGACGCTGCGGGTTGACCTCGCGAAGTTTCTCAGTGCGGTGAAGACAGACCGCTTCAGCCGATAGTCAAGGCGGCTCGGACGGCGGCGAAGCCGACCCCGATCGCCGTCCACTCGTCGATGTTCGCGTTCTGGTTGCCCCACAGCACGCTGGTGACCGTGATGCGACCGCTCGCCGACCGGATCAGGTAGTTCAGCGTCAGCACGCCCGGTTCCGAGCCGCCCTTGAACCACACCGTCGGATCGGCGGTGCGGTCCAGCCCGAGGCCACCGTCGTTGATCGACAGTGCCGTGTTGATCTGCGGTTGGTTCTCCCGCCACAGGCCCGCGTACGCATGGCACATGTCCGTCGCCGACGCGAACCACTCAAGCTGGTTGATCTTCTCCGGTGTCGTCCAGACCGACAGGCCCGACAACGGGATCTGGTCGGCGGCGTCCAGCGCCGAAGCACGCAGCGGGCGGGGGAGCGACAGGTAGCGGTTGGCGAGCGTCGGGTACTGGACGCTCTTGAAGGCGAACAGTTCGCGCGTTGTCGGGAACGGGATGTCGGACTGCGGCCGTGAGTTGCCGAAGCGGAAGAGCTGGTCCTGCACGGCGTTGCGGCCGAGGAAGTGGATCAGGTGGTCGGCGGCGGTGTTGTCGCTGATCGAGATCATCTCGTCGGCGTACGTCGACAGTGGTAGTTCGGTGCCGGCCGGCTCGTTCTGCAGGATGCCGCTGGGCAGGCTCTTCCACGCGTCGTTGATGGCCAACTGCTCGTCCCACGACGCCTTGCCGTCGGTGACGGCCTTGCCGAGCGCGCCGAGGACGTACAGCTTGAACGCCGAGCCGAGCGGCCGCTGCGTGTTCGGCGCGAGGCCGTGCACGAGCCGGCACCGGCCGTTGGGTTCGAGTACCGATGTGGCGTAGGAGACCTGGGGCGCAACGGATCGCAGCTCACTGTCGACGCCGGCCCAGGTGGTGGGCTTCGGCGCGTAGGGGGCGACGGTCAGGCCGCTGATCAGGCCGGCGCCGTCGACGGTCAGTGTCAGTTCGGCGGGGCCGGGTGCGATGTGCGCGAGTACCTGGACCTCCGTCGCCGTGTCGGTCAGCGTCTGGGTCACGGTGATCGGGGCGAGTTGGGCGAGCGTGATGCTCAGCGCTGCCGCGCCACCGGCCGCGTTGATCGCCGCCGCGTCGACGTGTTGCGTGAGGTCGGCGGTGCTGATGGGTTCCGGTGCTCCGACGAACCAGGCCAACTGGGTGTCGGCCGGTGTGCTCGCGTTCGCGGTGCTCACCGCGCCAGCCAGCATGATTACGGCTAATGCCAATGGTTTCAACAACATCTGATCCCCCTAGGCGGCTTCCGGTTTCATGACGAACAAGCCGGCCACCTTGCGATCCGCGCTGTAGGAGACTCGGCCGACCATGTCGCCGGCCTCGAACTGCAGTGGCACGTCCACGACCGTGTAGTCGCCGATGACGCGGGCGAACGGCTCCCCCATGCTCTCGTAGGCGCCGATCAGGCCGGTCACCTGCGCGTGTCCTTCGGCCAGCTTCTCCAGCGACACCGCGTCGAGCATCGTGTCGTCGAAGTGACTACGGACGGTTTCGTATTTGCCGGCCGCGTAGTCGGCCAGCAGGTTGACCGCGAGTGCCGCGGCTTCGGGTAGCAGTGCCTGTGACATGGGTTTCCCCGTTCGTGGGTCGATCGGTCGGCCGAAGCGCTGGAACGCGGCCTGCCGGGACGTGCCGAGCAGGTCGCCGATGGTCTGCCAGGTGTGGCCGGCAGCGCGTGCCCGGTCCACGGCAGCACGTAATGCCTCGTCAGCGGTACGCACGACCTGGAGAGCGGCAGTGATGGCGGCCAGTGGATCAGGGTCTGACACCTGTCAAGGTTGCCTTTACACCACGCCCTTGTCAAGGTTGCCTTTACAGGGTGTGCTTGTGATCGACTGAACGCGGTCTGTTATCTTTGGCCCCTGCTTCACATGCTGGTCAGTGGTCGAGAGCAATCCGGAGTTCCGCTCGGGGTGAGCCCCGGACTGCTGTCGGCCACGATCGTGGAGCGCGGCTTCGGGTCGTTCGGATCGGGACCGGACGACCCGAAGTCATCTTCTGGGGCGCGGGATTACTCGGATTCGTCCTTCTTGTCCGGTCCGTTGTATGCAGCCGACCCGTGGACGCCGATCTTCCCGTACTTTCCTGCCAGGGAAGGTCGCGGAGGCGAGCACATGGCACAGCACATGGCCGGGCCGAGCCAGGACGGTGACGGCCCGACGGGGCTCCGATTCACCGTGCTCGGACCCGTCCAGGTGCTGGTGGACGGCGAGCCGGTGACCATCGGGAGCCCAGGCGCGCGTGCGTTGTTGTTGCTGCTGTTGCTGTCCGCCAACCAGGTCGTGTCGTTCGACCGGATCGTGGACGGACTGTGGGGCGACGACCCGCCGGCGACGGCACGGACCATCGTGCACGGCTACATCTCGCGGGTGCGGCGGGTGCTGGAGTCGGTCGCCGGCCACTCCGCCCAGTTGCTGACCAGGGCGCCCGGTTACGAACTGCGGGTCGACGAGTCCAGAGTGGACTTGTTCCGGGCGCGCCGGCTGCTCGACGCGGCGCGTGGCCAGGAGTCGGGCCGGCGGGCCGAACTGCTGCGGACGGCCGCCGCGCTGTTTCGTGGCGCGGTACCGGTGAATCCGCCGACCGACGCCGTGGCCGTCGAACTGGCCGAGTTACGGCTGGTGATCATCGCCGAACGGATCGAGGCCGATCTCGAACTCGGCCGGCACGCCGAGCTGATCGGTGAGCTGCGCAACCTGGTGCGTACGCACCCGTTCGACGAAGTGCTGGTGAGCCAACTGATCCGCGCGCTCTATCTAGCCGGTCAGCGGGCCGACGCGCTGGAGACGTATCGCACGTTCCAGCGCCGGGTGGCCGACGAACTCGGCATCGATCCCGGCCCGCAACTGCGTGAGTTGCACGAATCCCTGTTACGGGACGACCCGACCCTGCGCGAAACCCCGGCCAGCAACGGACAGTCCGCGCCGCCACAGGCGAATCCGGTTGTGCCGGCGCAGTTGCCGCCCGCTGCTTCCGCGTTCACCGGGCGGGACAGCGAACTGGCCTGGCTCAACCAGCTCGCCGACGACCAGGACACCGTCGCCACCACGGTCGCCGTGATCACGGGTGCGGCCGGGGTCGGCAAGAGCGCGTTGGCCGTCACGTGGGGGCATCGGGCGGTCGCCCGCTTCCCGGACGGCGTGCTGTTCGCCGGGCTGCGCGGGTTCGACGCCGACCAGCCGCCGTTGGACGTGGCCGACGTGCTGCCGCGTTTCCTGCTGGCGCTGGGTGTGCGGGCGGCGGACCTGCCGGAGGAACTGGACGAGCAGGGCGCGCTGTACCGGTCGCTGCTGGCGGCGCGGCGGGTGCTCGTCGTGTTGGACGACGCGCGGGACTCCGAGCACGTCCGGCCGCTGCTGCCCGGTGGGTCCGGGTCGCTCGTGCTGGTCACCAGCCGCCGGCGGCTGGACGGCCTGGTCGCGCGCAGCGGTGCGCGGTTGTTGCCGTTGACCACGTTGGCTGCCGGGCCCGCGACGCGGTTGATCGCGCGTGCCGCCGAGGGGGCCGGCGTGCCGATCACCGTGCGGCAGGCGGCCGACCTGGCGCGGCTGTGCGACCACCTGCCGCTGGCGTTACGGGTGGTCGCGGCGCGGCTGGCCGTGCATCCCGGTCGGACCGTGGACAACCTGCTGGCCGAGCTGTCCGAC
The DNA here is from genome assembly GCA_036269975.1 of Pseudonocardiaceae bacterium. Lineage (GTDB taxonomy): Bacteria > Actinomycetota > Actinomycetes > Mycobacteriales > Pseudonocardiaceae > DATEPR01. Next base: position 3,951 of record DATBDL010000078.1, read on the forward strand.
GAGCGCACGCGCCTTGCCGCACTGGACCTGGAGGACGCGGACACGAGCGTGCGGGCGGCGCTGGACGTGTCGTATCACGGCCTGCATCCCGCCATCGGCAGCGCTTTCCGGATGCTGGGTCTGGTGCCCGGACCGACCGTCGACCCGTTCGCGGTGGCCGCGTTGTGCGGCACGGACGTGGTGGCGGCGCGGCGGCGGCTGCGGTCGTTGGCCGAGGCCAACCTGCTCGCCGAGGCGGGCGCGCACCGCTACCTCATGCACGACCTGGTTCGCCTGCACGCCAGGGGGCTGGCGCACACGGAGCTGTCCGACACCGAGACGGCCGACGCGCTGGATCGGCTGCTGGACTACTACCTGTGCGCGTGTGATCACGCCCGGCGCCTGCTGCACCCGCCGCGCGACGACGTCGACCTGCGCGCCCGGCAGCCACGCATCGCCATGCCGACGCTGGTTTCCGCCGGCCAGGCGCTCGACTGGTTCGACGCGGAGTGGCCGAACCTGTCGGAACTGTTACGTGCCACGGTATCCGCGGGCCGGCATCGGCATGCCTGGCAGTTGGTCCTGCTGACGTCGCACTTCCTCACCACACGCAGCACCTATTCGGACTGGTCGCACTGGGGACTCACCGGTCTCGCGTCGGCCCGTGCCGACGGTGACGCGGAGGGTGAGGTGTTGATGCTGATCGTGCTGGCCACCGCGCGCAGCCGCTACGGTCACGCGGCGGAAGCGTTGGAGGACGCGGAGTCGGCGCTCGGCCTGGCCACCGAACTCGGTGATCCACGGCACATCTACGCGGCGCTGGGCAATGTCGGGAGCTGCCTGTACGAGCAGGGCCGCTACCGCGAGGCGCTGCACTGCGACCAGGAGTCCTACCGGCTGGCCGTGCGGACGGGCGACCTGATGGCGCAGGCGCACGCGCTGAACAACATGTCGCAGGTGGAACGCGAGATCGGCCAGCGCGACCCGGCGATGTCCCACGTGCGCACGGCCGTCGCGCTGTTCGACGAGATCGGTGACGTCGGCTACCGCCGCCTCGCGATGAACAACCTGATCGAGCTGTGCCTGGAGATCGGGCAGTTGGACGAGGCGGAAACCCTGGCCCGCCAGGCACTCGACGCGATCGGCGGCGAACGTCCGGACCTGCAGCACGCGTTCACCCGCGAGCTATACGGCCGGGTACTGCTGGCACGCGGCGATGCCGGCGCGACAGACGAGCTGCGGGCGGCACTCGTGTGGTCGCAACGGCTCGACGGCCCCCGGTCGGCGACGGTCGCGGAGTTGATCGCGTCGTTGGACGGTCCGCCTGGCGGACCGTCCAGGCCATCCCCGGATCCATCCAGTGGACCGGACATCGGGGCCGGACCAACTGGATCCAGCCATTCGGCCTTACTCGTTTAGCCGACGGTTAGTCCGTATGTAGGCAGGACTGCCAAGGTAAGCCTCGCGTCGAAGTGGTCGTCGCATCAGGTCGCTGGTGTGGTGCCGGGGGGCACGGGGAGAACCACCACGCAACCAGGTCTGGCCGGCACCGGTGGGGGACGGTGCCGGCCGGGTCGTGTCAGTCGTTTATCGGGGCCAGCTCCGGGCGTTTGGGTGGGAGTCCGTCACCGGAGGATCGGCCACGCAGGTGCCGGCCGATCCACGGCACGAAGTGCTCCCGCGTCCACTGGATGTCCGCGCGGCGCCGGGCCAGCCAGGCCGGTTCGGCCAGCGGCGGCCACGGTTCGCGCCAGTCGTCGGTGACTTTCAGGCCGAGTACTTCCGCCGTGTGCAGGGCGACCCTGCGGTGCCCGGCCGAGGAGAGGTGCAGGCGATCAGGGCTCCAGGCGCGCGGATCGTGCAGGACGCGCATGGACCACAGGTCGACGATCCGGCAGCCGTGGCGGTCCGCGATGGACCACAGGTGCAGGTTGTAGGCGGCGATCCGGCCGTGGACGTGACGCAGGACCGGGGTGGCGCGGGTGTCGAACCCGGTACAGATCACGACGTCGCTGCCGGCGGCGCGGAATTCCTTGACGGCGTCTTCGTAGCGGTCGGCCAGTTCGTCCGGATCGGCGCTGGGCCGCAGGATGTCGTTGCCGCCGGCGCAGAACGTGACCAGGTCGGCGTTGGCGGCCAGTGCGATGGGGACCTGGTCGGCCAGCACCTGGCGTAAGTACTTGCCGCGGATCGCGAGATTGGCGTAGCGCAGGCCCGGCTGGTCGACGGCCAGCATCTCGGCGAGGCGGTCGGCCCAGCCCCGGTAGCGGCCGTCCGGGCCGGGATCGTTGAGGCCCTCGGTGAAGCTGTCCCCGATGGCGATGAAACTTTGCCAGCCGTGCACGTGACCTCCCCTTGACAGTCCGGGCGCTGGTGTGCCCTGTTGCGCCCGGACAGTCAGGTAGTTCCTTGGTGAACCAAGGGATTCTGCCAAATTTGTGTTCGCCGTTGCCACTACTTTCGGTGTGCGCCAAACGTGTCCGCGCTGGTCGAGGGCTCGCCGAGTGGCCGTTGCCACAGTGAAAGTGCCAGTT
>DATBDL010000079.1:0-8949 GCA_036269975.1 Pseudonocardiaceae bacterium
GGGCCGCCCCCCACCGCCCAGCGACAGCGAAACCCCATGCGGCACAACGGGAATCCCCCGAGATCGCAGTGCGCGCAACGAGTCGGGCAGTGCGCGCGCCGCGATGCCCTCCGCGATCGCCTCCACGAACTCGACACCCGCCGGCCGCTCGACCACCAGCTCGATCAGCGGCCGCCATCCGATCCCGACAGCGGGCCCGCTCATCCGCCGCACCCGCCACCACCGCAGCCACCGCCGCCGCAGCTCCCTCCCCCGCCGTCACCGCCGCCGCTGCTCGACGCCGTCCGCAGGGCCGCTCGCAGGCTCGGATCTGCGATCGCGCTGATGCCGAACACCGCCACGCTGACCAGTGACCCGGCCGCCATCCCCGCCGGCGCGAACGCCATGTTCGGCCGTCGCGGCATCCGGCGCAGCGGCCGCAACGCGCGCCGCCCCGCCGGTGACGGGGCGAACTTCGCCGTGCCGGCGGTCTTCGCGAACGCGCCCGACGCGACGAAACCGGAGAACACCAGCTCCGCCACCAGGTCACCGACCGGCCGGTGCAGGCTCAACCCGTTGAGCAGGCGCACCACGCCGACCACGACCACCGCGAACGGCAGCAACAGCACCCACCGGTGGACCCGCGCACGGACGCGGCCCAACAACAGGCCACGGTCCAACAGGTCCCGCTCGACGGCCCTGCGCACCGGCACCGATCGCAACCGCTTCTGCACCCGTTGCCGGGTGCACGGGAACTGCGCGAGTGGCCAGACCATCGGCTCGATCGGCTCGACGAGCGGCGCGCCGGGCACGGCGGCGAGTTGGCCGCGCCGACCGACGTGCAGCGCGCCCCACATGGCGAGGCCGGCGATCGTGGTGTCCAGCACGCGCAACCAGCCACCGGCGAGACAGGCCGCCTGGAGCACCGACAGCTCCCCCGCGCCGCGCCCCGCCGCCCGCGAACCGATCCGGGAGACCAGCAGTCGCACGACGAGGGCAAACACCATCGACGCGACGAATGCGACACCGTAGACAACCAGGAACTGCGGCCCGGACAAACCCCCTGGCTGCCCCATGATCCACCCCCTTTCGGGCGCACGGTACTCGAATCGTCCACGTCACCGGGGTGGGCAACCAGGTCCGTAAGGGCGGAAGTCGTTGGGGGGGCACGCAATCCCGGACGTTCAGCCGAAAACGACGTCGTCGTCGATCCGACCGTGCCGCAGCAGCCGGACATCCCGCACATAGTTCTGGTGCAGCCGCCACGGCGCCGCGGCCCCCTGCTTGGGCAGGAGGTCCGCGCTGCGCAGCACGTAACCGGCGGCGAGATCGATGATCGGGTCGGTACCCGGAGTCATCGTGGGGATGGGTGTCACCGTCGAGCGGGCGGTCGCGTCCATGTGGCGCAGCAGCCGGCAGACGTAGGTCGCCACCAGGTCGGCCTTGAGCGTCCAGGACGCGTTCGTGTAGCCGATGGTCCATGCGAAGTTGGGCACACCGGAGAGCATCATTCCCTTGTAGACCATCGACTCGCCCGGTTTCACGTCGGCGCCGTCCACGGTCAGTTCGATGCCGCCGATCGCCAGCAGGTTCAGCCCGGTCGCCGTCACGACGATGTCGGCCGGCAGTTCACCGCCGGTTTTCAGTCTGATGCCGTGCTCGGTGAACGCTTCGATGTGATCGGTGGCGATCTCGGCCCTGCCCGACCGGATGGCGGCGAAGAGATCCCCGTCCGGCACGACGCAGAGTCGTTGGTCCCACGGGTTGTAGCGGGGCGAGAAATGCGTGTCCACGTCGTAACCGGCCGGAAGCTGCTTGACGGCGGCGTTGCGCAGGAACGCCTTGACCCGGTGCGGCCTGCGTCGGGACAACTGGAAACTCGTCAATGCCAGCAGCGCGTTCTTCCACCGCAGCAACGGATACGCCAACCGATCCGGCAGCCATCGCCGCAGCCGGTCGGCGAGGACGTCCGTTGCCGGCAAGGCGATGACGTAGCTGGGCGAGCGCTGCACCATCGTCACGTGCGCCGCGGTCCGCGCCAGCGCCGGCACCAACGTCACCGCGGTGGCACCGCTGCCCACGACGACGACCCGCTTGTCCGCGTAGTCCAGGTCAGCGGGCCAGTGCTGCGGATGCACGACCGGCCCCGCGAACTCCTCGATACCGGGAAACGGCGGCAGATAGCCCTCGTCATAACGGTAGTAACCGGTGCAGGCGTAGAGGAACGAGCAGGTCAGGACGGTCGGCTCCGACTCGCCGTCGCGCCGCACCCGAACCGTCCACCGAGCGGATTCGCTGTCCCAGTCCGCGCCGATGACACGATGGCCGTACCGAACCCGTTGCTCGACACCGAACTCGGCCGCCGTCGACCGGATGTAGGACAGGATCGACGGCCCGTCGGCGATCGCCTTGGCGCCGGTCCACGGCCGGAACGAGTAGCCGAGGGTGAACATGTCCGAATCCGAGCGGACACCGGGATACCGGAACAGATCCCACGTGCCGCCGACGACGTCCCTTGCCTCCAGGATGGCGAACGTCTTGCCGGGGCAGTCCCGCATCAGGTGACACGCTGCGCCGACACCGGACAACCCGGCCCCGACGATCGCGACATCGACGTGTTCCACCGACATGGCGCTCCTTCCGGCACAACCCGGACCCCGCTGGTACTAGACCGTACCATCGGATCTACCGTTCAGTAACCACTGAGTCACGCAGTCCCAGCAAGGCGAGCGTCGCATCGATGGCGACGTCGGACACCTCGTGTACCTCGGTGCCGTCCTCCACGGTCACGGCGACCAGCTCGCGCAGCCCACCGAGCAGCAGGATGACCACCTGCCGCGACACCGGCTCGATGCCGGCCGCCGCGGACAGTCGCATGGTCAGCTCGACCATCGACTCCTGCATCTCGCGCTGGAGGTCACGGGCGATGGTGCCCAGCGCCGGCAGTTCGCGGATCCAACTCAACGTGATCTCGGGCCGGTAGGCCAGCGAGTCGAGATAGCTCTCGATCGCCTGGCGAACCTGCGTCCGCAACGAGGCGGACGGGTCGACGGCGGCCGCGATCCGGCGTGCCACCACGTCGTTGGTGCTGCGCAGCAAGGCCAGGAAACAGGCTTCCTTGCTGGGAAACTCGTCGTAGAACGTGCGACGGGAGGTGTGGGCACCGCGCACGATGTCGGCGATCGTCGTGTCGTGGAAGCCGCGCTCGCGAATCGAGTGCGCCAACCCGTCCAGCAGCCGATCCCGAAACCCCATCCCGACCGGCTTCGCACCACTCGTCACCCGGCCAGTATCCCCGTGCCGGTCCGGTCGCACCGGTCAACCCGTCAAGTCGCGCGCCGCGGTGTCATCACCCAGCGCAGCCCGCTGACCAGCCCGTGACCGGCCAGTCGCACCGCGGTGCCCTCGACGATCGGCAGATACGGCAACCGCAACGGCCAACGGACCCACGGTGGCAGCGACGCGACGGCGGCCGCAGCCAGCACCGCGTAGGGCGCTCGGGCCAGCATCGGCAACGGTGGCGTCATCAGCATGAACCGTGCCGCCGCCCTTGCTTCCGGCGTACCGCGCAACTCCGGCCGGTACGCGGCCAACCGATCCGCCAGCTCGGCCTCGGTCCTGGGTGGATCGATCACGCCGAGCGCGGTGGCGACGACCGCCGCGTCGGCCACGTAGCCGTCGCGGTCGGCCGCGTTCAGCGGGTGCGCACCGTAGCGCTGGTGGCAGCGCAGGAAGCTGTCCACCTCGGCGACGTGCACCCAGCCGAGCAGGTGCGGATCGGTGGCGCGGTAGGGGCGACCGTCCGAACTGGTGCCGCGGACCCGCTCGTGCACGGCCCGGAGGGTGTCGACGGCGGCCTGCGCGTCGGCGGCCGTGCCGTACGTGGTCACCGCGATGAACGTGCTGGTGCGCTGCAACCGGCCCCACGGATCGCCCCGGTAACCGGAATGCGCCGCTACCGCGGCCATCGCCAACGGATGCATCGATTGCAGCAACAGTGCCCGCAGACCGCCGAGGAACATCGACGCGTCCGCGTGCACCCGCTGGATCGGACGGTCGTCGTCGAACCAGCGCGGCCCTGGCGTGCGGTGGATACGTTCCGCGGCCGCGTGCCCATTCGGCCCGGCTACCAGGCCGAACAGCCCGTCGCCCAACCGTTGCCGTACCGAGGCCAGGCCGGGGACCGCCACTCGTTGCGCCATCACTCCATGATGCGCCGGCGGCGGGATGTTTGGGCCTGCCGCCGAGTGGGCACAGTGGTTGGGCCGACCGCGCCTCGCGAAGGGGGCATCACATGCCAACGACCGTCGGTCGGCCTGAGCACGACAGGAAGCCGGCCCCACGGGTGACCGCCCGCGGGGCCGGCACGGCCGCCGTACTCGATCCCGTCGGCCTCGCGGTCCTGACCCGCCGCGATCTGACGGCGCCCGAGCCGGTCGCGTTCCACACCGAACGAAACAGGTAGCCGAACACTCACCGCGGCGAGAGGGATCTGACGATGGCATCGGGGGACAACGAGGCCGTGACGGACGGCTTCGCGCTCGCTCCGATCGCCGATCTGAGCTGCGCCGACATTCCCGCGACCGCCGACCGGCTACTCCCGCTGCGCCGCAGGCTCACCGAGTGGGCCATGGCGACCGGCCTGTCCGGTGACCAGGTCGACGCGCTGATCCTGGCCTGCGACGAGGCGATGAGCAACGTCGTCAGCCACGCCTACCCGCACAGCGCCGGCACCTTCGACCTGCTCGCCACCCACCGTCCCGACCAGGGCGCCGTCCACGTCACGATCCGCGACCGCGGTCAGTGGCAACCGGAATCGCCGAATCCCGGACCACTGCACGGTCGCGGGCTCGTGCTGATCCGCGCGCTCGCCCATCGGGTGACCTTCGAGCAGGCCACCGACGGCACCACCGTCCACATGACCTGGCTGCTGCCGGCACCCGACTGACAGGATAGTCCGAAATAGACGGTCTCGAACCGGCCGCCGACCACGCGGGCGACCGGTTCGAGTCCACCGTGGCTGGCCACGTCACTTCATGATGTTGGCCTTCGGCCCGAGGATGTACCAGACGCCACCGACGCCCTGGCCCTTCACGTCGCCAGGACTGACGTCACTCTTGAAGTAGTACAACGGATGTCCGCCGTAGGTCACCTGGGTCGTGCCGTCGGTCCTCGTCGTCGAGCCGACGAGGCTCTGGTCGAGGAACTGACCGTTGACCGTGACCGAACCGGTGGCGACCAAGGGCGGCCACGCGGTCGCGCACGCGTTGTAGCAGGCCGAAGTCGTGCCCTGGTCGGTGGTGTAGATGTAGAGCGTCCGGCCGGTCTGGTCTGTGAGCCAGATACCCGCTGGCCCGCTGGCCGTCTTGATGGCCACCGCCGAGCTCGAACCCGAACTGGCCGGCGGCGCCGCAGTCGTCGTCGGCGCGGCGGTGGTCGCTGCGGCGGTAGTGGTCGTCGTGCCGCCGCCTGCCGTCGAGTTGCTGCTACAGGCCACCGCCATCAACGCGATCGCGGCTACCGACACACCGAATGCTGCTGCTCGCGCCGAAAACCTACGTGGCATGGTGTTCCTTCCTACCGAGGTGGATCAGTCGCGGATCTGCCCATCACCCGCACACGTTCCGTACGGATCACGTCACCGGAAGGTTCGTTCTTGTGAATAACAGAACCGCAGCTTTGCCTACGGCACCGAACGGATGCGCGTGACCAGCGCGCCACCGATCACGGTGACGACGGCAGCTCCCGCGAAGAGCCCCCGGTAGCCGCCGGCATGGGTGATCAGCGTCGCGGCGATCGCCGGCCCGATCAACTGGGGCAGCGTGTTGGCGATGTTGAGCACGCCGAGGTCCTTGGCGCGGTCGGCCGTCGTCGGCAGCACCTGTGTGATCAGCGCCACATCCACCGCTACGTACACACCGAACCCGAGGCCCTGCACGGTCGCGGCGATCACAGCGGACGTCCAGGTTGGCCACGCCGCGATCAGTCCGGTCCCGACCGCGATCGTGACGGCTGCGCACACGACGAAGACCCGACGCCTGCGCAGCCGGTCGGACAGCCACCCGGCGGCGACGACGGTCAGCAGCAACGACCCCGTGTAGACGGCCACCAGCAGCGAAACCCCCTGTGCCGCCTGGTCCTTCGGCAGCCGTACCACGTCCTGCAGGAAGTAGATGAGGTAGCCGATCCCCAGCGCCTGGCTCAGGTTCACCAACAGCCGGCTCAGCCATGCCCACGCGAAATCCGGATGGCGACGCGGGCTCACCCAGAACCCACGCAGCCATCGCGACCACGCGAGCTTCGGCCGTGCCGCCCGCGGCAGCGGCGATTCCCGTACCAGCAGGCCATAACCCAACGCGGTCACCAGCAGGGTCGCCGCGACGACGTCGTAGGCGATCACGGTCGACGTGATGATCCGGCTCACCACGGCGACGCCCACCGCGACGCCCAGCGGCTGGGCCAGCCCGACGAGCCCACTGACGAGTCCGCGCTGCCCGGCCGGCACGTGATCGGGCACGGTCGCGATCAGCGCGGCCAACTGCGTGTTGAGGCACAACTGGGCGAGGCACCAGGCCACGGTCATCCCGGCCACCGTCGTCTGCGCGCCCAACAGCCCAAGTGCCGCGGCGCCGAGCACCCCTCCCCCGAGCACCCACGGCCGCCGGCGCCCCAGCCGCGACCGGGTACGGTCGGACAGCGCGCCCACCACCGGGTTCACCACCAGCGCGACGCCGGCGCCCGCCCCGGTGACCACGGCCAGCGCGGCCACCTTCCCGCCCGGATCGATCGCGGCGACCTGTTCGGGCAGCAACACCTGTAGTGGCGCGAAGAAGCCGGCCCACAGCCCCAGCATCGCCACCGACACCGCACCGATGAACCGCGCACCCACCCGTGCCGTCGGCTCGGCGAGCGCGTCGACCGTTTCCGTCACGCACTCACCTTGCAGCCCGCGGGGGCTCCCCCGCCACTGTGCGCTGCGTGATCGATCGAGCACTTGACGTGAGGCCGCCCATGCTGCTCAGATGAGTCGTTAGCCGTGCGTACGAATGGGAGGGACGATGCGTCGTTATCACGCCATTCCGCTGGTTCCCGCGCTGGCACTGGTGCTCATGCCGTTCCTGCCGTTCGTCGACACCGACGCGCTGTGGCTCGGGCTGCCGCGAATGATGGTGTGGGGCGGCGCGTGGTGCGTGCTGCTGACCGTCGCGCTGCTCACAGCCGAACGCATGATGGCCCGTGATTCGGCTGCCGGCGAACGGAATCAGCCATGACGATCCTGGTCTACACGTTCGCCGGCATCGCGCTGATCGGCGTGCTCGGCTTCCTCGGCCGGCGCGGGCCGACCGTCGACCTGGCCGAGTGGACCGTCGGCGGCCGCCGATTCGGCACGATGACGATGTGGTTCCTGCAGGCCGGGGAGGTGTTCACCACCTTCACGTTCCTCGGATTGGCGGGCCTCGCGTTCTCCGGTGGCGTCGCCGCGATGTACGCGCTGCCGTACGTCCCGATCGCCTACGTCTTCCTGTTCTTCCTGGCACGGCGGGTGTGGTCGCTCGGCAAGGCGCGCGGTTACCTGACCCAGGGCGATTTCCTGGAGGACCGCTACGGCAGCCGGCTGCTCGGCACGGTCGGCGCCGTGATCGGCGTGGTGTTCGTGTTGCCCTACCTACAGTTGCAGGTCACCGGCCTCGGCCTGATCGTCAAGCTGGTCAGCGGCAACGCGACGTCCGGCACGCTGAGCATGATCATCGGTTGCGTGCTGGTGATCGCGTTCGTGCTGTGGTCCGGCCTGCGCGGTGTCGCCGTGACGTCGTACTTCAAGGACGCGATCATGCTGATCGTGCTCGGCGTGCTGATCTTCGCGGTGCCGGCGCACTTCGCCGGCGGCATCTCCGCGATGTTCCACAAGGTGGCACAACTGCATCCGAGCGCACTGACCATCCACACCGGACCGAACGACCTCACCTGGTTCGTCACCAGCATGCTGTCCAGCGCGATCGGCGTCGCGTTCCTGACGCTGCCGCACAACTGGCCGGCGATCATGTCGGCGAAGGACCCGAAGGTGTTGCGCCGCAACTACACCTGGCTCCCGCTCTACGAGCTGTGCCTGATGTTCCCGATGGTGATCGGCTTCGCCGCGATCGTCGTGCTGCCGAAGTCGACCAACTCCAACGGCGTCCTGCTGACCCTGAGCCAGCACGCGTTGCCGACATGGGCGACCGGCATCGTCGTGGTGGCCGCGATCGCGACGGCGATGGTGCCGGCGGCCGGCATTCTCGTCGGAATCTCGTCGCTGGTGGCGCGCAACATCGTGCGGGTGCGCAACGAACGCGGCCAGTTCTGGGTGAACCAGGGCACGGTCGTGGTGGCGTGCGGGCTGGCGCTGCTGCTGGGCATCTACCGGCCGGACCTGCTGGCGAACCTGCTGCTGTTGACGTTCAGTGGCCTCGCGCAGCTCGCGCCGGCCAACGGCATCGGCTTCCTGCGGCGCAGGCTGGTCGGCAAGTGGCCGGTGCTGGCCGGCATCGTCGTGGGCATCGCGGTGGTGATCTACCTGACGTTCGCGGCCACGACGATGTTCGGCACGTTCAACGTCGGCCTGATCGGCCTGGCCGCGAACCTGATCGTGCTCGCGGTGGGCGCCGTGATCGAACGGCTCACCGGCAACGCGCCGGTCCCCGATCCGCCCGCCGTGACGAACGCGGTGGCCGAGATCGAACTGGCGGCGTGACTATCCGTTGTGGGGCGGCATCTTGCCGACGGCCCCGTAGATCCGGGCGTCCGACGGCGAGCGTGGAATCGGGTCGGCCCCGTCCGGCCGCCACTGCGACGTCCAGACCAGGCCGGGCGGGATGAGTTCGAGCCCGGCGAGGTAGGCCGTGATCTCCTCGCGGGTCCGCCCGACCACCGGCGTCGCCGTCTTGTCGTAGTGCGCCGCCCCGCGTCGGGCCAGTTCGTTGTCGTTGATGC
>DATBDL010000080.1:0-6622 GCA_036269975.1 Pseudonocardiaceae bacterium
GTGCCGTTCGTGTCCAAGGTGACCGCGATCCCGCTGGCCAAGGCCGCCGCCAGGATCATGCTCGGCGCGACCGTGGCCGAACTGCGAGCGGAGGGCCTGCTGCCGGCTCGCGGCGACGGCACCGACATGCCGGCCAACGGACCCGTGGCGGTGAAGGAGGCGGTGCTGCCGTTCCACCGCTTCCGCACGCCGGAGGGCCACGGAGTCGACTCCTTGTTGGGACCGGAAATGAAGTCCACCGGCGAGGTGATGGGCATCGACTACTCGTTCGGCACCGCGTTCGCCAAGTCCCAGACCGCGTCCTACGGCTCGCTGCCCACCGGCGGGCGGGTGTTCGTCTCGGTGGCCAACCGGGACAAACGGGCGATGGTGTTCCCGGTGAAGCGGCTGGCGGACCTCGGCTTCGAGGTACTGGCGACCGTAGGCACTGCGGAGGTGCTGCGCCGCAACGGCATCCCGTGCACGGTGGTGCGCAAGCACTTCGAGGGCAACGACACCATTGTGGAGACGATCCTCGCCGGCGACGTGGACATCGTGATCAACACCCCGTACGGCAACCACGGGCCCCGAGTGGACGGTTACGAAATCCGGACCGCCGCTGTCATGCGGGACATCCCGTGCATCACGACGATCCAGGGCGCCGCCGCCGCCGTGCACGGTATCGAGGCGTTGATCCGGGGTGATGTCGGCGTCCGTTCGCTCCAGTCATTGCACGCCAATTTGCGGACAGATAGGTGACAATATGTCTCGTGCCACGTCGTTTGGCGAACGACTGAGCAACGCGATGGCGGCACGCGGTCCATTGTGTGTCGGGATCGATCCGCATCCGGCACTGCTGGCCGAGTGGGGGCTGCCGGCCGACGCGTCCGGTGTGGAGCGGTTCGCGCTGACGGCGGTGGCCGCCCTCGCCGGTGAGATCGCCGTGCTCAAGCCCCAGTCGGCGTTCTTCGAGACGTACGGCTCGGCCGGGATCGCGGTCCTCGAACGGGTGATCGCCGAGGCCGGGGCCGCCGGTGCGCTGGTGCTGCTGGACGTCAAGCGGGGCGACATCGGCTCGACCATGGCCGCCTACGCGGCGGCCTACCTCGCCGACGGCGCGCCGCTGGCCGCGGACGCGGTGACGCTGTCGCCGTACCTCGGATTCGGCTCGCTCGACCCCGCGCTGGAGCTGGCGGCGAGTACCGGCCGGGGGGTGTTCGTGCTCGCGATGACCTCCAATCCGGAGGGCGCGACGGTGCAGCATGCCGTCCACGGGGTGGCTGAGGGGTCGAACGGGGGGTCAGCCGGCAGGTCGGTGGCGCAGTCGATGATCGACGGTGCGGCCGCACGGAACGCCGGCGCTACTCCGATGGGCAGCGTCGGCGTGGTGATCGGCGCCACAGTCGGCCAGGTGGAGATCCAATTTGAGAATCTCAACGGACCGATTCTGGCGCCCGGTTTCGGCGCCCAGGGCGCCACGGCGGCCGACCTGCGGGCCGTGTTCGGGCCAGAACTGGCCAGTGTCCTGCCCTCGTCGTCACGCGACGTGCTGCGGCACGGCCCTGACCAGCGGTTGCTACGGGATGCCGCGCTGCGTGTACGCGACGTAGTCGTTGCGGCTGCCGCAACCGTCTGACCAGCGACAATCAATCTCGGCCTGGTTACGGTGAGTGGTCTTATGCAAAAAATATATCGGGCTATATCACAGAGGGGCTCGCCAAGATTGATGGGTGGTGGTAATCAAGCGGTGGTAGTCCTTGGTAGGACTTCCACTCGCCGCGACCATCACCGCAGTCGGGCCGCCCGACCGGGTGGTTCGAAGCAGATCGAAAAAACCACGTCGAAATCCCCGACCCACGTTGTTTTCGTTCACTGAGAGTCGGTACGGTCGCGGCACCGATCCAGAATTAACCCCACCCCACGGAGGAGATCGTGGCCCTTCCCCAGCTGACCGAGGAGCAGCGGGCCGCAGCGCTGGAGAAAGCGGCTGCCGCCCGTCGCGCTCGGGCCGAGCTCAAGGAGCGCCTCAAGCGCGGCGGCACTAATCTGACTGACGTTCTTAAGGCCGCCGACAACGACGAGGTCCTGGGCAAGATGAAGGTCTCCGCGTTGCTTGAGTCCTTGCCGGGAGTCGGCAAGGTACGTGCGGCGCAGATCATGGAGCGTCTGGAGATCGCGGCAAGCCGGCGGTTGCGCGGCTTGGGTGATCGGCAGCGCAAGGCTCTGCTCACCGAATTCGGCGGCGAGTGAGTCGGTCATCTGTTCAGAGGGGTCGGCTGGTAGTTCTGGCCGGCCCCTCTGGCGTCGGTAAGAGCAGTCTCGTGCACAAGCTGCGCGAGCTGTACCCGGAGCTGTGGTTCAGCGTCTCCGCCACCACCCGCGCCCGCCGGCCCGGCGAGGTCGACGGGCTGGACTACCACTTCGTCAGCGACGCCGAGTTCGACCGGATGATCGCCGCCGACGAGCTGCTGGAGTGGGCCGACATCCATGGCGGCACCCACCGCTCCGGCACCCCGCGTGGCCCGATCGAGGACCGCATCGGCGCCGGCCGGCCCGCGCTGGTCGAGCTGGACCTCAACGGCGCGCGGACGGTGCGCAAGGTACTGCCGGAGGCGCTGCTGGTGTTCATCCGGCCGCCGAGCTGGGACGTGCTCGTCGAGCGACTGACCGGTCGGGGCACCGAACCGTCTGCCGTGATCGCCCGCCGGCTGGCCACCGCGCAGGAGGAACTGGCAGCCCATGCCGAGTTCGACGTCGAGCTGGTGAACGACGACGTGCGGCGGGCCGCCGAGGACTTGCTAACCTTGATGCTGGCACCCTCGTCGAGCGCGGCCTTGAGAACGACGGACGCGCAGGACGGCTGAGCAGGCGCCGCCCGCCCGGTTCGACCATGAGTCGGGCACAACCGATCGCAGGAGTGTTGCGCGTGACCAGTCCCACCGTGATGGGCACTCAGATCGACACGCCGGAAGGCATCACCAACCCGCCGATCGACGACCTGCTCTCGCAGGTCAGCTCGAAGTACGCGCTGGTGATCTACGCCGCCAAGCGGGCGCGGCAGATCAACGACTACTACGCCCAGTTGGGCGAGGGCCTGCTGGAGTACGTCGGGCCGCTGGTGGAGCCGGGCCCGCGCGAGAAGCCCCTCTCGATCGCGATGCGCGAGATCCACGCGGGGCTGCTCGAACACACCGAGGGCGAGTGACATCGACCGCTGACCCTTCTCCGACCCATGGCCGGCGGCCACGGGTCGTGCTCGGTGTCGGCGGTGGCATCGCCGCGTACAAGGCATGCGAGGTACTGCGCGGCCTGACCGAGTCCGGGCACGACGTCCGGGTGGTGCCGACCGAGGCGGCGCTGCGGTTCGTCGGCGCGGCCACCTTCGAGGCGCTGTCCGGCCAGCCGGTGCACAGCGACGTGTTCGTCGACGTGCCCGACGTGCCGCACGTCCGGCTCGGCCAGCAGGCGGACCTGGTGCTCGTCGTGCCGGCGACGGCGGACGTGCTGGCGAGGGCGGCGCACGGCGTCGCGGACGACCTGCTCACGGCCACGCTGCTCACCGCGCGCTGCCCGGTGGCGTTCTTCCCCGCCATGCACACCGAGATGTGGGGGCACCCGGCGACGCGGGACAACGTGGCGCTGCTGCGCGCCCGTGGCGCCGTGGTCACCGAGCCGGCCGCCGGCCGCCTGACCGGGGCCGACACCGGCAAGGGCCGGCTGGCCGACCCGGCCGAGATCGTCGACGTCGCGCGCCTGCTGCTGGCCGACCCCGACGCCCTGCCGCGCGATCTCGACGGCGTGCGGGTCGTGGTGTCGGCGGGTGGCACCCGTGAGCCGCTGGACCCGGTGCGCTACCTGGGCAACCGCTCGTCCGGCAAGCAGGGTTACGCGCTGGCGCGGGTAGCCGCGCAACGTGGTGCCGACGTCACCCTGGTCGCCGCGCACACGCTGGCGTTGCCCGATCCGGCCGGCGTGCTGCTGGTGCGCGTGAGCACCGCCGCCGAGATGCGGGACGCGGTGCACAAGGCGGCCGCCGACGCGGACGTCGTCGTGATGGCCGCCGCCGTCGCCGACTTCCGGCCGACCAACCGCGTCGATCACAAGATCAAGAAGACCGACCACGAGCCGGATCCGGTCGTGCTGACCCGCAACGCGGACATCCTCGTGGAGCTGGTCGCCGCCCGAAGTCCCGGCCAGGTGATCGTCGGCTTCGCCGCCGAGACCGGTGACTCCCGTGCGGACGTACTGGACCACGCACGAGTCAAGTTGAAACGCAAGGGCGCTGACTTGATCGTGGTAAACGCGGTCGGCGACGGCCGTGCGTTCGAGGTCGAGGACAACTCGGGTTGGCTCCTGGCCGCGGACGGGTCAGAAACGCCGCTGCCGCTGGGGTCGAAGAGTCAGCTCGCGGCCACGGTATGGAACAACGTCCGCCCGCTGATTCGGCCTTGACTACTCTGCTAGGACACAGCAGTAACCTGGCCGGTGTCGCCAGTCAGCCGACCGTTGGGAGTAACGTGTCAGAGTCAAGTCGCAGGTTGTTCACGTCTGAGTCGGTGACGGAGGGGCATCCAGACAAGATCTGCGATGCCATCAGCGACTCGATTCTCGATTCGCTGTTGGCCAAGGACCCGCGCAGCCGGGTGGCCGTTGAGACGTTGATCACCACCGGCCAGGTGCACGTGGCCGGCGAGGTCACCACGGAGGCATACGCGGACATCCCGACCATCGTGCGGGAGCGCATCCTCGACATCGGCTACGACTCGTCCGCCAAGGGCTTCGACGGCCACTCGTGCGGTGTCAACGTGGCGCTGGGCTCCCAGTCGCCGGACATCGCGCAGGGCGTCGACACCGCGTACGAGTCGCGGGTGGAGGCGGCGGAGGACGAGATCGCCCGCCAGGGCGCCGGTGACCAGGGCCTGATGTTCGGGTACGCCTGCTCGGACACGCCGGAGCTGATGCCGCTGCCGATCGCGCTCGCGCACCGGCTGGCTCGCCGGCTCACCAGGGTCCGCAAGGACGGCGTGCTGCCGTACCTGCGGCCGGACGGCAAGACCCAGGTGACGATCGAGTACGCGGGCGACCAGCCGGTCCGCCTGGACACGGTCGTCGTGTCCACGCAGCACGCCGACGGCATCGACCTGGAGCGAATGCTCGGCGTCGACGTGCGGGAACACGTGGTGCTGCCGGAGATCAACGACCTGAAACTGGATACGACGAACGTCCGCCTGCTCGTCAACCCGACCGGTCGTTTCGTCATCGGCGGCCCGATGGGTGACGCGGGCCTGACCGGCCGCAAGATCATCGTGGACACCTACGGCGGCATGGCGCGGCACGGTGGTGGCGCGTTCTCCGGCAAGGACCCGTCGAAGGTGGACCGCTCGGCGGCGTACGCGATGCGGTGGGTCGCCAAGAACGCGGTAGCCGCTGGCCTGGCGTCCCGGATCGAGGTGCAGATCGCGTACGCCATCGGCAAGGCGGCGCCGGTCGGCCTGTTCGTGGAGACGTTCGGCACGGAGACGGTCGATCCCACCAAGATCCAGGCGGCCATCGGCGAGGTCTTCGACCTCCGCCCGGCCGCGATAATCCGGGATCTGGAGCTGTTGCGCCCGATCTACGCCCCGACGGCTGCGTACGGCCACTTCGGCCGGACGGACGTGGACCTGCCGTGGGAGCACACCGACCGCGCGGAGGCACTGCGCCAGGCCGCCGGCGCGTGAGCTTTCGGATCGGGCGGCACACCGTGTGCGCCGCCCGATCCGTTACTGCTCAAACGAACGGTACGGTGTCGATCTTGCTCTGGTAGGACGTTCGCGGTCACATTCGGAGGCTGTCGGGCACCCGTTCGGGTGGCGCGGTTGGTGGTCTGGGCGTTCTGGTAGACACCGGGCATGGCCAGCGGTGACACGACCCGACACGCGACCCGGCGTGGTGTGCCTGTTGCTGCTGCCGTGTTGCCGGTGGCTCGGGTGTGTGTCGACGTGCCGCTCGCTCATCTCGACCGGCCCTTCGACTACCAGGTTCCTGATCGCTTCGCCGATACCGCGATGCCGGGGGTGCGGGTGCGGGTGCGGTTCGCCGGGCAACTGGTGGACGGCTTCGTGTTGGAGCGGGTGGGGGAGTCCGGGCACAAGGGGAAGTTGGCGTTTCTGGAGAAGGTCGTCTCGCCGGAACCCGTGCTCTCGCCGGACATCGCTCGGCTCGCTCGTGCTGTTGCCGACCGGTACGGCGGCATGCTGATCGACGTCCTCCGCCTCGCGATTCCGCCTCGGCACGCCCAAGCCGAGAAGGCCGAGAAAGCCGACGAGAGCGGGAAGGCAGCGCCGCCGGACGTCACCGCCTGGGGGCGGTATCCGCGTGGTGCGGCCTATTTGGACGCTGTCGGGCAGGGGCGGCCGGCTCGTGCGGTCTGGCATGCGGTGCCGATGGAGGACTGGCCCGCTCGACTCGCCGAGGCCGCCGCCTGTGCGGCCGGCTCTGGGCGTGGCGCCATCCTCGTGGTGCCGGACCACCGGGACTCGGCGAGGGTGTACGCCGCCTGCGCTCGGCTCCTCGGGGACGACGGCGTCGTCTCGCTGGCGGCCGATCTCGGGCCGGCCGAGCGGTACCGGCGGTGGTTGGCCGTTCGGCGCGGCACCGTCCG
>DATBDL010000081.1:0-8376 GCA_036269975.1 Pseudonocardiaceae bacterium
AAGAACAACTCCGGGCCGCCGGTGCCGAACTGGTGCTGCCCGACCTGACCGGATTCGCGGACTGGCTGGCCACCGCATCGATCTAGCGACCGGTGGCATTGCGCCAGCCGGGTCCGATCGACGGGGGGTCGGCGTAAGCGACGTGTTTTCCACGCGTTGAATCGCTAGGCTGACGGGTACGCGTCCTGGGCACGCCCAGGACGCGTTCGTTGTGCCGGGCAAGGGAGCCCACCCATGGGTGCCGGTACGACGGTGTGGCTACCAGGAGAGAACGGTGAGAGCGGTGCCGACCGGCAGGGTGAAGTGGTACGACGCGGAGAAGGGGTTCGGCTTTGTCACCCAGGACGGTGGCGAGGACGTCTATGTGCGTGCCTCCGCACTGCCCGCCGGCGTCCAGACCCTGAAAGCCGGTCAACGCATCGAGTTCGGCATGGCGGAAGGCAGGCGCGGCCCGCAGGCGCTGTCGGTGAAACTGCTCGACCCGCCGCCGTCGGTGGTCGAGGCGCGGCGTCGCCCGGCCGAGGAACTGCACGGCCTGATCGAGGACATGATCAAGATGCTGGAGAGCCAGGTCCAGCCCGATCTGCGTCGTGGCCGCTACCCGGACCGCAAGATGACCAAGCGGATCGGCGAGGTCGTGCGGGCGGTGGCGAAGGAACTCGACCCGTAACCGGGCCTCACGGGGCCGCCTGGCACAGGTTGTCGCCCAGTTTCGGCAGTTCCGGCTGCTGGCCGGCGGGCGGTGTCGCGACGAGCGACCACACGCCGGAGTTGGCGAACGTCACGTCCTGGGCGTTCGTGCTGGCGCCCAGCACCGCCGCCACCTGGTAGACCTCGACCAACACCAACACCTCGCCCCGCGGCGGCGTGACGGTGTAGGTGAGTTGGCCGCCGCCGGTGAACACCGTCGAGCAGGCCACGTACTCCTTGCCCTGTCCGTCCCGGTACCGCGCGGCGACCTGCCAGGGCGTCTTTTCGAAGGCCGCCGGTGCCTTGACCTGCACGACGGCGCCCGGCGCCACGGTCAGGAACACCGGCGGATTCGCGTGCGCCAGGCAGTTCTTGAGCTGTGCGTCGCAGTACTGGAGCGGTGCGCCTGCCACGCTGTGCCCGCCGCTGGCGAAGGTCACGTCCGGGGGCGCCGGGACCGACAGGGCTGACGACGAGCAACCGGACAGCACCGACAGACCGGCAACGGCCGTGATCACCAACACCAGTCGACGCACGGAGGACAACCTACGACGTGTGGTCGGCCGGGCCGTACGTGCGGTCGGTCCAGTCGTGCTCGGGCCGGTCGGTCCGCTCGGTGGGCATCGCCTTGGTGGCGACGCGGGTCGTGCCGTCGTCGGCACCGCTGCGGGAGCGGCCGCGGCCCGGCAGGGAAATGTTGGGCCGGGTCGGGCGCCAGCCGTCGCTCAGCGCCGGCAGCAGCGACCTGCCCTGCCTGGTCAGCGTGGTCTGCGCGAGGCCGAATGCCAGCAGCACCGACACCACGGTGAAACCGACCCAGAACTCGGTGGGCAACAGCACGCCGAGCGCGCCGCCGAGCACCCAGGCGAGTTGCAGGATCGTCTCTGACCGGCCGAAGGCGGACGCGCGGGACGCGTCCGGCAGGTCGTTCTGGATGGTCGCGTCCAGGCTGATCTTGGCCAGCCCGCTGGCCACGGCCGCGATCAACGCCGCGATCGCCGCCGTGGTGACGCTGCCGGTGATCGCGGCGAACACGCCGCCGGCCAGCGCGCCGGCGAGGCAGGCGATGATCACCTGGTCCGGCTTGCCGAAGTGCAACCGCGCACCGACCATGTTGCCGACGAAACTGCCGACCCCGGCCGCGCCACCGACCAGGCCGAGCAGCAGCAACTGCTTGCCGGGCGAGTGTTCCTCAAGCGACTTGATCACGAATGCCGGGAACAGCATCAGGAAACCGGTCATGACCCGGATGCTTCCGTTGCCCCACAAGCCGACCACGACGTGCCGGCCCATCGGCTGCCGCTTCGGCCGCCTCGGCTCGGCACGCAGCGACGCGGGCACCTCGCCCTCCGTCACCTCGACCCAGGCCGGAATCCGCAGGCACAGCACGGCATCCGCGACGCACAGCACGGCCGTGAACCACAGCGCGCCCGGCGAGCCGAACATCTTCGCCGCACCGGCACCGAAGGCGCCGAAGACCGTGCCGGCTGCGAGGCCGAACACGGCGAGCCGGGCGTTGGTCTTGGACAGCGTGATGCCGGACGGCAGCACGCGTGGCGTGACGGCGGCCTTCAGCACGTCGAACGACTTGGACAGCACCAGCGTGCCCAAAGCAGCGGGATACAGCAGCCAGTCGTTGAAGTGCAGGGCCATCACCACGGACAGCAGGCCCTGCCCGGCACACGACATCGCCAGCGCGATCCGCCTGCCGCGCTGTACCCGGTCCAGCATCGGACCGATCACCGGCGCGATCAACGCGAACGGGGCCACCGTGATCAACAGGTAGAGCGCGACCTTGGTCCTGCTCTCGGCGGTGGCCGCCGAGAAGAACAAGGTATTGGCCAGCCCGACCGCCATCGTCGCCGACGACGCGTAGTTCAGCATCACGGCGTAGGTCAGGGACGTCAGGCCGGACTCGTGCGCGCCGTCCGCCTGCGCTGCTCGCCGGAAAGCGGCGACGGCCTGCTGGGTGAGCTGCTTGCCGCGGTACGCGGCCACCCGCGTCACGGTGATCTTCCTCGGCGGCTGTGGTGCCTGTTGCGTCGGCGGCTCGGCGTCCGGCGGCCTCCGCGCACCCGCAGGCGGCGGGGCCACGAACTCGGTCCGCGCGGTCGGCGGTGGCGCATTCGGCGGTGGCGGGTTGTATGCCTCGTCCCGCTGCCAGTCGTACGGCTGGTCACGGCGGGGCCGGGGCTGCGCCTGCGGTCGTCGTTGCTGCGGTTCGTCCGGCGGGTAGCCGTCCGGCCGGTACGTCGTGCGCGGCGGGGGCGGCGTCGACTGCCAACCCGACCGGCCGCCCTGCGGCGCGTGGTAAGGCCGTGGTGGCACGCTGGCCGGCGGATCGGGGGGTGGGGTGACCCGTTTGCGGCTGCCAGCGCTCCAACCGGGACGACCGCGGCGGCCATCCTCCGGCTGGTCGTGCGAACTGGAGCGGATCACCTCTCCATCCTGCCTCACTCCGATCGCGACTCGGGCGAATTTGCCAGGGCAGATCGTGGTCAGAGCACAGATTCACCCGACTACACAGGGTAGGCCCCGTGTGAGCGGCGTAGTCGGGTGGCCAGTCCGACGGCCAGGTTCGCCGGCTGCCGAAGCCGTGCGGCACAATCATTACCCGTGACACCCACGCCGAACAGCGCGGTTCCCGGTATCGAGCCGGACCCCGTGCTCGCTGCCGCCGTCGACCTCGCGTACGCCGCAGCGACCGAGGAGGCCGGCCCCGAGCCGGTCGGCCGGCACGTCGGCGTCGAACCGGAGACCGGCGGCGCGGCGACCCACCTCTTCGAGACGAACCTGGCGGGCTATCAGGGCTGGCGCTGGGCGGTCACGGTGGCGTCGGCCGGACCCGGCACGTCGGTGACGGTCAGCGAGGTCGTCCTGCTGCCCGGCCCCGAGGCGCTGGTCGCGCCGGAGTGGGTGCCGTGGCAGCAGCGGGTGCAGGCCGGTGACCTGGGGGTCGGCGACCTGATGCCGACGGCGCTCGACGATCCCAGGCTGGTGCCGGCGTACCTGGAGTCCGACGATCCGGCGATCGAGGACGTGGCCACGGACGTCGGCCTGGGCCGGGTCCGGGTGATGTCCCGCTTCGGCCGGCTCGACTCGGCGGAACGGTGGCACACGGGCCAGTTCGGCCCACACAGCGACATGGCACGAAGCGCACCGCACCGCTGCGGCCGCTGTGGCTTCTATCTGCCGTTGGACGGCTCGCTGCGAGCGGCGTTCGGCGTGTGCGGCAACGAGCTGTCGCCGGCGGACGGGCATGCGGTGCACGTCGAATACGGCTGCGGCGCACACTCCGAGATCGAGTTGGAGCTGGTGTCGCCGATCCCGGTGGTGGACCTCGTCTACGACGACACCACCATGGACCTCGAGCTCGTGAACGCAGCCGAGCCCGAGCCGATCGAGCGGATCGCGGCGACGCCCGAGCCGATCGCTTCGACCGAGCCGGTCGTGGAGCTGGACCCCGCGGAGCTGATCGAGACGGCCCCGGAGGCCGTCGCGGAGCCGGTCGTCGAGGAGCCGGTCGTCGAGCCGGTGATGGAGGACGATCCCGTCGTCGCCGAGTTGCCCGCGCCGCCGGTGGAAGGCGACTGAAGCCCGATATGTGCCCCGCCCCAGCCGATTCCCTGATCGACCCCTTCGACACCGCTGCGCTTCGCGACTCCGTTCTGACCGCATGGCGCGGCTCGCCGACCCGCTTCCGCGAGGACGCCAACTCCGAGGACGACCTCCGCGTCGGCGGCTACCGGGACCGGTTGCTCGTCGAGCTCGCGCAGAACGCGGGTGACGCCGCCGTTCAGGACGGTGTGTCCGGCGTGCTGTGGCTGCGTGTCGTCGACACCGCGGCCGGCCCCGAGTTGCGGGCCGCGAACACCGGCGCGCCGCTGGACGCCGACGGCGTTGCCGCGCTCGCCTCGTTGCGGGCGTCCGCCAAGCGGTCCGGCCATCAGGTCGGGCGGTTCGGTGTCGGGTTCGCCGCCGTGCTCGCGGTGACCGAGGCGCCTCGGGTGGTGTCGGCGTCCGGGGGTGTCGCCTTCGATGCCGGCCGGACCCGCGCCGAGGTCGCCGAGTACGAGCGGCTGGCCGACGCGCTGGCGCTGCGCTCGGCCGAAGTGCCCGTGTTACGCCTGGCGTGGCCGGTCGACGCCGACGAGGACCCGCTGCCGGACGGTTTCCACACCGACGTCCGCCTGCCGCTGCGGCCCGACGTCGATCCGGTCGACCTGCTGGCCGCCGCCGCCGATGACGCGGCCGATCTGCTGCTCGCCCTGCCCAGCCTGCACACCCTGCGGGTCGGCGATCGCCGCTGGACCCGCGTCGACGAACCGGACGGCGTCGTCAGTGTCACGGGGCCAGCAGGCACCGCGACCTGGCTCACCCGCCGCGCCACCGGCACGCTCACCGAGCAACAGGCCGGCCAGCTCGGCGCCGAAGCCCGCAACCGTCCGGAATGGTCGGTCTGCTGGGCGCTTCCGCTCGCGAACACCGGCGAACCGGCGCCGCTGACCGACGACGTCCTGCACGCGCCCACCCCGACCGACGAGCGGCTTTCCTTGCCCGCCAGGCTGTTCGCGACCCTGCCGATCGAGCCGAACCGCCGCCGCCTGCTGCCCGGCCCCGCATCGGCCGCCGTACTCGACGCGGCCGCCGACGCCTACGTCACGCTGGTCCGCAGCCTGCCCGGCCCGCAGCGCACGGCCCTGGTGCCGGTGCCGGGCTTCCCGCTGTCCGAAGTGGACGAGCGGCTGCGCGAGCTGGTCATGGCACGGCTCGCCGGTACCGCCTGGCTGCCGGCGCAGCGTGCCGGTGACGACGACCTGACCCCCGGCTCGGGCGTCTGCCTCGACGTGCCGGACGCCGAACTGGCCGACCTGCTGACCGATGTGGTGCCCGGCCTCGTCGCGTGGTCATTGGCCGGCCACGAGCACGTGCGGGCGCTGGCCGCGCTCGGCGTGCGCCGGTTGCGGCCGGCCGAGCTGGTGGCGGCACTGTCCGGAGTGGACCGTTCGCCGGGCTGGTGGGCCGCGCTCTACACGGCGTTGAGCCGGTTGCCGGACACCGGCGCGACACTGACCGAGGAACTCGGCGGCCTGCCGGTACCGCTGATCGACGGCCGGATGGCCTTCGGGCCGCGCGACGTGCTGCTGCCGACACCAGGGCTCGGTGAGCTGGTGGCCGGCGCGGACGTGGCCGGCCTGCGGATCGCGCACGCCGCCGCAGCCCATCCGCTGCTGGAACGGCTCGGCGCCCGCCCTGCCGGTCCGGTGGACCTCCTTGCGGCACCGGCGATCCGTGCCGCCGTGGACCGTGCGGTCGCCGACGCGTCCGCCGGCCTGTCCACCGACGAACTGGCCGGTGTCGTGCTACGTCTCGTCGCCGCCACGAACATCGTGCCCGGCGAGCAGCCGTGGCTCGGCGCGCTCGCCCTGCCCGACACCGACGGCAACCCGCGCCGCGCCGACGAGCTGGTCCTGCCGGACGCGCCGTTGCTGGACGTCCTCGCGGCCGACGCGCTCGGTCCGGACGCGCCGCTCGGCGTGCTGGCCGACGACGTCGCGGCGGACTGGCCGGCCGACGTGCTGTGCGCGGTCGGCGTGCTTGACACGTTCGCCGTCGTGCGCGACGAGAATCCGACCGGCCCGGACCACGAGCTCGCCGACGAGGCGGCCTGGTGGGACACCGTCGCCGACGAGCCGTTCGTCACGCTGACCGGCATCCGGGACCTGGACCTGGTCGACCCGGACGAGTGGCCGGCCGCGCTCCGGCTGCTGGCCGACGAGCCGGACACCCGCCGAGCGCTGGCCGATCCGCGTGGCTATCCGGCCTGGTGGCTGGCTCGCTACGCGCTGCTGGCCGGCAGTCCCGCCAGGGACTGGCGCCTCGCGTCGGCCGACGACCTGGCCGGCCTGTACGACCCGGTACCGGATCTCGGCCTGCCCGCGAGCCTGCTGGCCGATCTGGGCATCCGCGACCGGCTGGCCGTCGCCGACCGGGACCAGGCCGACGACCTGTTGGCGCGGCTGGCCGACCCGGACCGGGTCGTCCCGATCGGGCTTGCCATGCGGGCGCACACCGTGCTCGCCGATGCCGCGCAGACGGAGGTGTTCGACCCGGCCGAGGTGGACCCGCCGGACCGGGTGCGGACGTTCGCCGGTGCCGCCGTGCTCGCACAGGACGCGGCCGTGTTGGACCGGCCGTGGCTGTTGCCGGTGCTGGGCGCCGATCGTGCGGTCGCCGCCCGGCCCAGTGAGCTGGACGCCGCGCTCGCGGACCTGTTGAACGTGGCGCTGGCCAGTGAGTTGATCACGGACGTGCCCGAGTCGGCCGGCGATGCGGTGGCGTGGCGCGAGCTGGGCGCCGTGGTGCTGGCGTGTTCCCTGCTGGACGCGCCGGTGCCGGCCGGCTCGGTGGTCGTGCACGACGAGTTGGTGGTCGCCGGCCTGCGGGTGCCGTGGTGGGTGGCGGACGGCGTCGTGCACGCGGAGGACAGCCCGGACGGTCTTGCCCGCGCGCTGGCGTGGGCGGCGGACCGATGGCCGGACCGCTGGCAGCTCGCCGCGATCCTCAACGACCCGACGCCGGGAACGGCGCTGTTCTAGCTGTGGCTAGGAGACCTGCTGCGCGCCGCGTGAGCCACGGCGGGCGGCAGCCCGTTGCCAGTACATGATCCCGGTGCCGACGATGCCGAGTATCCAGCCGGCCAGACACGTGGGCAGCCAGACGCCGATGGTCGCCTGGTAGCCGTAGCGGGCGATCAGGAGCGCGCAGAAGGCGAGGAACCACAGGCCGGTGCCGATCGCGAGCACCGGCCGCATGTCCACCCAGCGGGCGGGCAGCGGTGGCGGTGCCGGCAGGCGGGCGCCCGGTTCGGTGGTCATCGTCGCAGGCTACCGCCGGCCGGTTGCCGGACGTGGTGCGACGTCCGGCACCATGGTGCGCATGTCGCGTCGTGTACTGCCGGTGATGTTGCTGCTGGGCCTGGTGGTCGCGGCCTGCTCCAGCGCCCCCGCCGCCGGTACGTCCCCATCGACCACGTCGGCGCCGAAGGCCGTCAGCGTGCCGGGGGCACCGCCGGGGAACCAGGTGGAGAGCGTGGTGAAGGCGGCGTTCGCCGGTGCCACCGCCGTGCACATCAAGGGGACGCTGGTCAACAGCACCGGTTCGCTGAGCCTTGACCTTCAGCTCAACAAGGACGGCACCGCGTCCGGCACGATCGGCGAGGGTGGGCCGGCGATCCCGTTGCTCGCGGTGGGCGGGAAGTACTACGTCCAGTTCACGAAGGACGTGATCAGCCAGTCGGCCAACACGGCGGTCACCCAGATCGGCGCCGCGCTGACCGACAAGTGGGTGTCGTCGGACGCGTCGATCGCGTCGGACATGGTGTCCGGTCTGAAGCCCCTGTTGACGTACGACAGTTTCGTGGCGGCGATGTTCGGCCAGACGAGCGAGGTACCGACGCTGACGGGCACCGACGTGGTGAACGACGTCCCGGTGCTGGTGTACGAGTCGGTCGACGGGTCGACGGTCTACGTCGCCAAGTCCAGCCCGCACTTCCTGTTGCGGATGACGGCGCCCGCGTCCGGGTCGGGTCAGCTCGAGTTCACGGGGTGGAACCAGCCGGTCGCGGTGACTCCGCCGCCCGCCGACCAGATCTACAGCGGGCCCGGTGCGTGACGCGGAACGACG
>DATBDL010000082.1:0-5841 GCA_036269975.1 Pseudonocardiaceae bacterium
GACGGACCTGTGCTCCAGTTGGAGCAGTCGGGTCTCGTCCTGGCCCTGATCCGTGGTGGAGATCAAGGTCTCCAGCTTCAGGTCGTAGTTCGCCCTTGTCCGGCCACGGGTCCACGCGTACGGGCGGACCATGGCGGCCGGATCGGCGAACTCGTCGAGGTCGTGCGTGCGGTGCTTGGGTCGATCGTCCAACCCGGCCGGTCCGACCGGACCGCCGAGCCAGCCGAAACCATGGTCGGCAACCCGATCAACAGCGTGATCGGCCGCACCGTCGTCGTTGTGGCCGGTACCGGCCGGGGAATAATCGGGATTCGCTGACTCGGTATCCGGATACCGGGTGTCCGGTTCGCCGTGATACTCCGTGCCGAATTCGGCCGGGCATTCACCACGGCCTGGTTCGGTGAAACCTTCGGTCATCCTGACCTCACACCGGTTGGGTGGACAGCATCCGATTCGTGCCCTGTAGTTCCGCCCGAAGCTCCGGGGTGAGCATCTGCCCGACTCGTTCGACGAGCAGTGCCATCTCGTACGCGACCTGTCCGATGTCGCAGTTGGGTGCCGCGAGGACCGCCAGCGAGGACCCGTCGCTGATACTCATCAGCAACATGACTCCGCGCTCCATTTCCACGACCGTTTCCCGCACCGCTCCTGCCTCGAAGCACCGGGCGGCGCCGTGCGTGAGGCTGGACAGGCCGGAGGCTACGGCCGCCAACTGGTCCGCCCTGTCCCCCGGCAGCCGTGCCGACGCGGAGAGCAGCAGCCCGTCCGCCGACACCACGATCGCGTGTGCCACACCGGGAACCCGTTCGGTGAAGTCGGTGACCAACCACCCGAACCGGGACTGACTCGACGTCATTCGATCTCCAGTTCTACCAATGGAATCCGTGCTCGACGGGGGCAGCGCCGGCCGGCTCGCGCTCGTCCCGGCCCTGGCGGACACCCCGTTGGAAACTGCTCAGCCGTGCCCGCAGCGCGCCGGCGTCCGGTGCCGGCAGCGGTGCCACGACCGCGTTCGCCGGCGCGACGCTGCCGGGCAGCAGGTGGGCACTGGGCCGCCGCTTGGGCAGCCCGGCCGACGTGACATCGATCGTGTTGTGGATCATCGTGTCGGCCACGGCGTCCACGACCGCGCCGGCCGCGCGCCAGCCCTCGTCCGCGCTGGACGTCCAGGCGTGGGCGTCCGCCGTCTCGGTGACGGCTACCGGCGGCTCGTCGGGCGGTAGTAGCCCCGGCTGTGCCACCGGTGCCTGTTCGACGGGCTCGACTGGCCCGACTGGTTCGACGGTCACGGCGGCGTGCCGGCCGCGTTGCAGACCCTGCTGGAAACCGGCCAGCCGTTCGCGGACCTGTTCGGCCGGCGGCCGGGTCGGTTCGCGCTGCTCGGCCGGCCCGGTGTCACTGCGGACGCTGCCCGGCAGCAGGCGCGCCTTGGGCTGGCGGCGTGGCAGTCCCGCCGGCGTGAAGTCGACCGGTTCGGCACCGACGACGGCGTCCACCGCCCGCCAGCCCGTGTCGGCGGCGCAGCGCCAGCTCTCGGCGGTCGCGTCGTCGAACCACGCCGACACCATCGTGTCGAAGATCGGCGTGAGATCGGCCGGCTCGCCGGCGGCTTCCCCGCCCCCGGCAACCGTTTCCGCGACAACGTCCTCGACCGACACATCGGCCGGCAGTGGCGCGAACAGCCCGACACCCGATGAGGTGGCGGCGGGAATGGTCACCGTGACCTCGGCCGCGGCCGGCTGGTCATCGACGACGACCGGCGGATCGGTCACCGCGACCGGTGTGCCACCCCCGGACCTGGCGATCCGCTTGGGCAGCGGACTGTCGGGACCGGACAGGCCCGACGGCCCGGCCGGGCCGGGTCGGCCCGGCGGCATGCCGCCGGTCGGCGGGAGCGGTGCCTCCGGCTCGCCGATGATCAGCTCCACCGGCACCGTGATGGTCACGCGCAGGCCGGGAATGTCCTGCCCGCCGTGCAACCGCACCCGGATGCCGTGCTGGTTGGCCAGCCGGCTGACCACGAACAGCCCCATCCGACGGGAGATCCGGCCTTCCACCCCGGCCGGTTGGCCGAGCTGTTCGTTGGCGCGCAACAGGTCTTCGTCGTTCATGCCGAGGCCGTGGTCGACGATGTCGATCACGATCGCGCGCCGCCGGGTGCGATGCGACGCCACGGTCACCGGCGTCTCCGGCGCGGAGAACGCCGTCGCGTTGTCCAGCAGTTCGGCCAGCAGCCGCACCAGGTCGCTGGCCGCGTAGCCGACCACGAACGCGTCCGGCGGTGGCTGCACCACAACCCGTTGGTACTGCTCGATTTCCGACACGCCGGCCCGCAACAGGTCGGCGAGCGGGACCGACTGCGCCGACCCACGGGCGAGGTCACCCTGGGCGGGATGGTGGGGATTGGCACCGCCGGACAGGACCATCAGGTTCTCGTTGTTGCGCCGCATCCGCGTCGCGAGATGGTCCAGTTTGAACAGTGCGGAAAGCTGGTCCGGGTCTTCCTCGTCGCGTTCGAGTTGCTCGATCAGTCGCAGTTGCCGCTGCACGAGGCTCTGGCTGCGCCGCGACAGGTTCACGAATAGCTCGCTGTAGTTGGCCCGCAGGTTGGCCTGTTCGACGGCCAGCCGCAGCGCCTCGCCGTGCACGGCGTCGAATGCCCGTGCCAACTGGCCGACCTCGTCCGCGGTGTGCACGCCGACCGGTGGCACGGTGACGTCGACGCTCTCGCCGGCCCGGATCCGCTCGACGGCGTCGGGCAACTGGCGGGACGCGACGTCACGCGCCGCACGCCGCAGCAGGCCGATCGAGCGCAGCAACTGCCGTGCCACCGCCAGGGCCAGCGCGATGGTCGCGGCGAGCGCCGCGATCAGCACGGCGATCGCGGTGGCCGCGGCGCCTCCGGCCCGTTCCTGGGACCCGGTGGCGTCCGAGGACAGCGTCGCGGCGAGTTGGTCGGTGACCGACGTGAGGCCGGCCGTGACGGTGCCGTTGGCGGCGTTCCAGGTGGGGACCGGGATGTCGATCGTCATGCCGGGCATGAGCTGCCCGCTCATGCCGCCGGACTCGTCGATCGCCTGGCCGAGCAGGTCGCCCTGCTGGGTCATGGTCGGACCGCTGACGGTTTGCGCGTAGCCGGTCAGCACGGCCGGGCTGGCCACCGCGCGGAAGTCGCTGATCCGGCTGGTCAGCCGGGCTTCCGAGCCGTGCAGCGACGTCACGTCGTCCACCGACATGGCGTGTCTGCCGATGCCGACGAGCACGACCGACTGCTGGTAGCTGACCTCCTCGCGGGCCGCGAACAGGTCGTAGAGCGCGAGTGCCTGCCGGGTCAGGTCGGCGTCGGCGAGGCCGGTGATGAGCACCCGGTCGAAGGCGAACAACACGTCCACCAACTGTGAGTACGCACTGACCATCGCCGAGCGGTCCGGGCTGGGCGCCGCGGTTTCCGCGCGCAGGAACGACAGTTCGCCGAGTTGCCGGTCCGCCGTCGACCATGCGTCGCCGGCGATCGAGTCCAGGTCGCCGCTCGCGCTGTCGGTGGCCACGGCGGCCCGTGTCGCACCGACGGCGTTGTCCGTCACGGACCTGGTGAGCGTGGTGCCGGCGGCCGCCTGTTCGCGTTCGTCCTGCAACGCGGAGATGCTGGAGCGGACGGACACGCTCAGTTCGGTGATGCGACTCGCCCTCGCGTACTGGGCGGCGGTCGCGAGCTGGCCGCTGATCAGCACTACGCCGAGCGTGGTCATCACGATCATCGGCACCACCATGACCAATGCCAGTTTGACCGGCAGCCGAAGATCACGCCATCGGTTGGTGACCGACGCGAACCGGGCCCTGCCGGGCCTTAATGACACCGGGTGGGGCCGAACTGGGGAACTCACACAACCTCCTCGCTGCCGCGACCCATGGTGAAAATGTGCGCGACCGTTGTGAGAAGCCAATTTCGTGGAGCGTGGCAAATCGTTCCCAGGGTGCTGGCATACACACGACACAGTGGGATATTTCGTGCCGGAGACTTCGAGATCCAGACACTACAACACCACTCACGAAACGGAACGCGATCGCATCGCAGGCCGTTCACCTGCGGGTTCGTCGCACGCAATCCACTGATACCGGCACATCGGACATACGATCAGGTGCCAGATCGAATCCGTGTTGCTGTCAGCGGTACCAGGGGCGCCGCACAACCGCCGAATGCGCGAGAGGCCATCACCTGATGGTGTTGAATCGACAAACGGTCACTCCGTCTCGATTGGCTCGCCAGCTCCCGATGACCACGAACACCGAGGTAGACAGTCCTGTCTCAAGTTCGCGAGCCCGCCCCGATGGAGTGACAGCGATCGCTCACTCACCTGGCATACCCGCTGTTCGGCCAGCCTGGCCAGGACCAAACGACACGTCACCGAATCCGACCGTGATCACCATGAGTAGCCGGCAAGTTCACACCTATGTGCGAAAACAGCCCCACGGTGGCGCGCCGGATATCGCGCCGAAACCGGACACGCGATCAGCGAACCCCGATCACGGACCAATCACGGCTTGATCTTGCGAAACGCCGGATACGCCGGCAGGCGCTGATCCCCGAATCGGTTCGCCAGTCCCGCCGCGACCGCCTGCGCGTGTGCGGCCAGATCCGGCTCGCCCGCCCTGGTGGCCTCGGTCGCCAGCCGCAGCCACCGTGACCGCAGGGCGATGCTGCGCAGTGGCGCACGGGCGTCCGAGCCGACCTGGTCGTCGTCCTCGCCCTGGCGGGGCAGGAACCACCACGTGGACACCCACACCCACAGCAGTTGCGCGTCCAGCAGCGCCGGCAGCAGCACGGCGTCGTCGTCAAGGTCGGGCCAGACGTCCCTGATCTCGGCCCGCCACGCGGCCACCATCGCCTCGGTCATGCCCGGCGGGAGGCTGAAGCTGCACCAGCAGGATGGGAACGGCACCCGCAGGTAACCGGCGTCCAGCAACACGTTGCGCCAGCAACCACCCTCGAAGTCCAGGAACCGCACGCCCCTGCTGGTGATCACGTTGTTGTCCGGGCACGCGTCGGACGGGCTGAACGCGCGGTGGGTGTGCGAGTCGAGCAGCCAGGTCGACGCGGCGGCCCGCCGGTGCGCGTCGCCGGACGTGACGACACCGATGGCGTCGGCGAGCAGCTCCGGCAGTTCCTCGAACGCCTGGTGCCCCGCCGACGACAGCGGATCGGTCAGCCGCGACACCCCGAGCCGGCGCGACAGCGCGTCGAAGTCGGCCTCCCGGCCGGCCGTGCTGGCGTGCAGCCTGCCGAGCGACCGCGACCACGACAACAGCGCCCGCTCGGCCGCCCGCGCGTCGCCGGCGAGCAACTTGTCCGCGAGCGTCGGCGCCCTGCCGAGATCTTCGAGTACGACAAGGCGCGCCGCACCGTCGTGCGCGAACATTTCCGGGCACATCCGGTCTTCCGGCGAGAACGCCGTAAACAACTGATAACTGACGGCTTCCTGGACGAATTCGTCACCGATCGGCGGCAGGCTCGCCGGGCCGTAACGCTTGACGACGAGCGTGCGCGGCAGCGAGAACGGCGATGACGCGACGCGGACCCGCACCACGGTCGAACGGCCGCTGCCACCGAGATGTTCCGGATCGGCGAGCCGAATCGTGGCACCGAAGCGATGGCTGAGCACCTGCTCAGCCCGCGCGACCGTCTCGGACACCGCCGACTCGATGCCCCCGATGGCATCCGATGAGCCGGTGGTGGTCTCCACACTCATCTCCTCCGACCCTACTCGCGGCTCGACATGATGGAGCGGTGTTCCACCCGATACGACGCCGCCCGGCGCAGCTTCGTCGCCGGACGCGCACGCG
>DATBDL010000083.1:0-10703 GCA_036269975.1 Pseudonocardiaceae bacterium
CTCGGGTCGAACCGGCACTCGACCCGTTGGCCCGGTTGGTAGTCGGTCACGGTGTAGCGGATCGGCCCGTGCCCTCCGCACGCGCCCACCGCCAGCGGCCGATCGAACTCGACGGCGGGCCAGTGGCCCGGCCAGAGCCGGTCGTGAGGTCGGCCGACGGTGTCGAGTAGGGCGCCGAGCTGGTGTGGCAACACCGGGTACTCCCGCTGGTGCACGTTGCTGGTCATGAGCATGTCGTCATCGCCTTCCATACGCCACCGTATGTTCCATCCATACGGTACCGTATGGCGGTGCGCCTGACACGATCCGACTGGACAGCGGCCGCGCTGGTCGCGCTGGCGGAAGGCGGAGTCGGCGCGGTGGCGATAGAACCGCTGGCGGCCCGGCTCGGCGCGACGAAGGGCAGTGCGTACTGGCACTTCGCGAACCGGGAAGCGTTGCTGCGCGCGACATTGGAGCGATGGGAGCAGGAGAGCACGGAGTCGGTGATCCGCCAGGTGGAGGCACAACCGGAGGGACACGCGCGGCTGCGAGCACTGTTCGAGTCGGTGCTGGACCACCCGACGGCACACCTGGCGGAGCTGGCGCTGCTGTCCGCACCGGCTGAGCCGGTGGTCACGGAGATCGTGAACCGGGTCACCGAACGAAGAATCGGCTACCTGGCCGGCCTGTACGGCCAGATCGGCTTCGGCAGACCCGAAGCGCGCCGAAGAGCGGTACTGGCCTATGCGGCGTACCTGGGCAACGCCCAGTTGCGGCGAGCAGCACCGAAGTCGTTGCCGACAGCCCGGCGCCCCTACGTCGAAGATGTGGTCCACGCACTGACCCGCCCGCCACGATGACGGGTCGTTTCGCCGTCCGCGTAAAGCCGGGCGCGCATCGAGCCACGGTAGGCGGCCGATGGGATGGCCGCCTGGGCGAGGCACTGGTGGTGGCGGTGACGGCACCAGCAGTCGACGGACGAGCCAACGAAGCGGTGTGCCGAGCGCTGGCGGCGGCGCTGGAGGTGCCGGAGCGGGACATCACCATAGCGACGGGCGCCCGGTCCCGAGACAAGCTGATCGAAGTAGCGGCACCACCACCGGACCTGCCGGCCCGCATCGAGCAACTGATCGGCAACCCCAGGTCTCCGTGACCCAGACCAACCGCAACGGACCACAACACTGACCCGCCACCCAACCGTCGCCCAGCACCCCGAGAGGCTCAAAGTATCGTCGAAGACCACCCGGACTCCCAGCGGATCTGCCGGCCCTGTGGACAACTCTGCGGCATTGTGGATGCGACGATGCGGACGGGACGAGGAGGTGTCATGGCGGAGTTGGCCTACGTGCTGGGGACGTCCGCCGTGGTCCTCCTGGTGGCCGTCCTGGCGGTGCGCGTGTCCGTCCGACTGGGCCTGCCCTCGCTCCTCCTCTACCTAGGAATCGGCCTGGTGCTGGGCGAGAGCGGCCTCGGCATCCGGTTCGACGACGCCGCCCTCACCCAATCCCTCGGCATCGCCGCTCTCGCCCTCATCCTCACCGAAGGTGGCCTCACCACCCGCTGGTCCACCGTGAAACCCGCGCTGTGGCCCGGAATCGCACTGTCCACCGTGGCCGTTGTGGTCAGCATCGTCGTCACAGGAACCGCACTTCACCTCGTCCTCTCGCTGGACTGGCGCACCGCCCTGCTCTGGGGTGCCGTCCTCTCCTCGACCGACGCGGCCGCCGTCTTCAGCGTGTTGCGCGGTATCAACGTCAGCCGCACGCTCGTGGGCGCTCTCGAACTGGAATCCGGACTCAACGACGCCCCCGTCTTCATCGCCGTCGTCCTACTCGCCGGCGACGGGCCGCTCGGCTGGACCACTCCGCTCGTCGCCGCCTACGAACTCGTCGCCGGTGCGTTGATCGGCGGCCTGCTCGGCTGGTTGGGCAGCATGGCCCTGCGCCGCGCGGCGTTGCCGGCCACCGGCCTCTACCCGCTCGCCGCCGTCGCGGTCTGCGTGCTCGCGTTCTCGGCCGGCGGGCTGGCCGACGCGTCCGGTCTGCTGGCCACCTACGTCTGCGGCCTCGTCCTCGGCAACACCAAGCTGCCGCACCGCGCCGACACCCTGTCCTTCGCGGAAGGACTCGGCTGGCTGGCGCAGATCGGCCTGTTCGTGCTGCTCGGCCTCTACGCGTCGCCGCCGACGCTGCTCGCCGCCGTAGTACCCGGCCTGGTGGCGGGTGCCGTCCTCGTTCTCCTCGCCCGGCCGCTCTCCGTGCTGGTCGCGTTGCTGCCGTTCCGGTTTCCCCTGCCGGCGCAGGCATTCTTGTCCTGGTCTGGACTACGTGGCGCGGTACCGATCGTGCTCGCGTTGATTCCGCTGACCGAGGGACGACCTGGCGCGCGGGAACTCGTCGGTGCCGTGTTCGTCCTCGTCGTCGTGCTCACCGTCGTGCAGGGCGGGACGTTGCCGCACCTGGCCAAGGCGTTGGGGCTCACGAAGGGCATGCAACCGGAAGAACTCGAGATCGACTCCGCGCCGCTCGACCAACTCGACGCCGGACTGCTGACGGTCCGCGTGCGGCCGGGCTCCAAGCTGCACGGCGTCTACCTCAACGAACTGCGCCTCCCGGTCGGCGCCACGGTCAGCCTCGTCGTCCGCGACGACGCCGGTTTCACCCCGGACGACCGCACCCGTCTGCGCGAAGGCGACCAACTCCTCGTCGTCACAACGGAAGCCGTCCACGACGCCACGGAACGCCGTCTCCGTGCCGTCGACAGGGCGGGCCGTTATGCCCGCTGGAAGGGCGAAGCGGGCGCGTAGCGCGCGTATTTCAAAGTGCCGCGTTCGTCTCAGGGTGCGAAACCGAGTGGCAGAGCCATGTTCTGCTCAGCTACCGTTAGGGAGAAGGTCATGAGTGCCAGCGTCAAGCCCCGGCTCGCTGGTCGGCAACCCCCAACCGCGGTGGGGTGCTCCGGGTGAGGACCTGGTCCGTCGCGTGGTGCGGCGGGCAAGCGCGGACTCCCCGTGGGTCCCGAACGGGAGGCTGTCATGACACTCGCACTGCCCATCCAGACCCGCACCGACACCCGCCTGCCGGCCGTCGTCGGCGCCACGCTCACGGTCCCGCTGGTCACCGGTCGCACGATCGGATACGCCAACCTCGACCACGCCGCCAGCGCCCCCTGCCTGGCCGACGTCAAGGACGCCGTCGACGAGCTTCTACCCTGGTACGCCAGCGTGCACCGAGGCGCCGGCTTCGCGTCCCAGGTCTGTACGAGGATCTACGAGCAGGCCAGGGACACCGTCCGCGAGTTCGTCGGCGCGCACTCCACCGACGCCGTGATCTTCACCCGCAACACGACCGACTCGCTGAACCTGCTGGCCAGCGCCCTGCCGGCGCGCACGTCCGTCGTCCTGTTCGACAGCGAGCACCACGCCGCCCTGCTGCCGTGGCGCGGCCTGAACGTCCGCCGCCTGACCGTGCCCGCGTCCCCCGGCGCCGCCGTCGCCGCCGTGGCGTCGGCGCTCCAGGGCTGCCCGACCGGGCCTCGGCTGGTCGTCGTGACAGGCGCGTCCAACGTCACCGGTGAGCTCTGGCCGATCGCCGAACTGGCCGACGTCGCGCATCGGCACGGCGCCCGGATCGTGGTG
The DNA here is from genome assembly GCA_036269975.1 of Pseudonocardiaceae bacterium. Lineage (GTDB taxonomy): Bacteria > Actinomycetota > Actinomycetes > Mycobacteriales > Pseudonocardiaceae > DATEPR01. The sequence continues at coordinate 3,620 of DATBDL010000083.1, forward strand.
GACGCGGCGCAACTCGCCCCGCACCGGCCGATCGACCTGCGTACCTGCGGTGCCGACTACCTGGTCTTCTCCGGTCACAAGCTGTACGCGCCGTTCGGCGCCGGCGTGCTCGTCGGCAGGACGGACTGGCTGCGTGCCGCCCCGCCCTACCTGCGCGGCGGCGGTGCCACCGCCCTGGTCAGCGAGGTGGGCGTCGAGTGGAGCCAGGTGCCGGACCGGCACGAGGCCGGCTCGCCGAACGTCGTCGGCGTGCACGCGCTGGCCGCCGCGTGCACGGCGCTGCGCCGCGACTTCGACACGATCCGCGCCCACGAACGCACCTTGGCCAGCCGATTGTTCGCCGGCCTGCGCACGGTGCCCGGCCTGCGCGAGCTGTCCGTCTTCGGCGCCGGCAGCGCGCGGGTCGGCGTGGCCAGCTTCACGATCGACGGCCTGGACCCCGGACTGGTGGCCGCAGTCCTGTCCGCCGAGCACGGCATCGGCGTGCGGGACGGCGCGTTCTGCGCGCACATCGTCACCCGCCGGCTACTGGCCGCCAACGGCACCGGCGGCCAGCGCGCGCTGCGGGCCAGCATCGGCATCGGCACCACGGCCGAGCACGTGCAGCGCCTGGTCAGCGCGTTGCGGGAGCTGGTCACCGCCGGCCCGAGGTGGACCTACCGGCAGCACGACGGCCGCTGGACACCGACCCCCGACCCGCGCCCGCTGCCGCCGTTTCTCGCCGGCTGACAACGACAGTCTCGCCAGTCGACAACGACAGTCTCGTCGGCGAACGGCGACAGGCTGCTCGCCGGCCGACAGCGGTAGGCGACAATGGCCGGGTGAGCACCGAACAGAGCACCGGGCAGCCGGCCACGTCGGCACCACCGCGCCGGTTCGCCATCCTGATCGTGGTGGCGCTGGTGGCCCTGGCGCTCGACGTGGTCAGCAAGGCCGTCGTCGTCGCCAATCTGGAGGGCAAGGCGCCGGTCACGGTGCTGCCGGGGCTGCTCTACTTCGACGTCAGCCGCAACCCCGGTGCCGCGTTCTCCATGGCGACCGGGATGACGTGGGTGTTCAGCCTGGTCGCGCTGGCGGTCGCGGTCGCGATCGGCTGGGTGGCGCCCCGGCTGCGGTCGGTCGGCTGGGCGATCGGGCTCGGGTTGGTACTGGCCGGCGCGCTGGGCAACCTGATGGACCGGATCTTCCGCGCGCCCGGCCCGCTGCGCGGTCACGTCGTCGACTTCATCTCGGTGTTCCGGCCGGAGGGCGGCGCGTTCGCGATCTTCAACCTGGCCGACTCGTCGATCACCGTCGGCGCGGTGGTGATCGTGCTGATGGCCTTGCTCAACAAGGACTACGACGGCGGCATCGCCCGCACAGCCCGGCTGGCCAACGAGAGCGCGATCGCCAACGAGAGCGCGACCACGAACGACACCGCGACCACGTCGGAGTCGGCCGAATGACCCGCACCCTGCCGGTGCCCGACGGCCTGGACGGGATGCGCGTCGACGCCGGGCTCTCCCGGCTGCTCGGCCTGTCCCGCACGGTCGTCGCCGAACTGGCCGAGTCCGGCGAGGTCCGGCTCGATGGCAGGACCGCAGGCAAGTCCGACCGCCTGACCGCCGGTGCCTGGCTGGAAGTCACGCTCCCCGAACCGGAAGCGCCGATCGCCGCCGTCGTCGCCGTGCCGGTCGACGGCCTCGTCGTGCTGTATCAGGACGACGACATCGCCGTCGTCGACAAACCCGTCGGCGTCGCGGTGCATCCGAGTCCCGGTTGGACCGGCCCGACCGTGGTCGGCGGCCTCGCGGCGGCCGGCCTCACGGTCGCCACCAGCGGTGCCGCCGAACGCCAGGGCGTCGTGCACCGGCTGGACGTCGGCACCACGGGCGTGATGGTGGTGGCCAAGAGCGAGCACGCCTACTCCGTGCTCAAGCGGGCGTTCAAGGAGCGCACCGTGGACAAGCGCTATCACGCCGTAGTGCAGGGCCTGCCCGATCCCAGCCGGGGCACCATCGACGCGCCGATCGACCGGCATCCCAAGCACGACTACAAGTTCGCCGTCGTGGACGGTGGCCGGCCGAGCGTCACGCACTACGAGGTGATCGAGGCGTTCCGCAATGCGTCCCTTGTGGACGTGAAGCTGGAAACCGGTCGCACGCACCAGATCCGCGTGCACTTCTCGGCGTTGCGCCACCCGTGCGTCGGCGACATCACGTATGGCGCCGACCCGACGCTGTCGCAGCGCCTCGGCCTGAGCCGCCAGTGGCTGCACGCAAGGAGTCTCGGCTTCGAGCACCCGGCCGACGGTCGCTGGGTCGAGTTCACCAGCCCGTATCCCGCGGATCTCGAACACGCCCTGGAACTCCTGCGCGCACAGTAACGGCTACGGTTCGGCGGTTGCCCAGGTCAGCGACGTGCGGTCGTCGTCGGGGCGGGCACTCCAGCGGATCGACGTGATCTCGGTGGCTTCCGGCAACACGTAGACCGTGTGGCCGCCGGCCGTGTCACCGGGTCGCAGGCCGATCTGGTGCGGCGGCCGTGACGACAGCGATACCGGCGCCTTGCCGACCGTCTGGCCGTCCTTGGCCACCAACACCAGGTACAGGTCCGGCAGGGTGCCCAGCGGCGCGGAGCCGTGGTTGGTCAGCTCGGTGTGCACGACGACCGCCCGCTCGCCCGGCCGCAGTCGGTAACCGGCGGCCGTGAACAGGAAATCGGCCGGATCGACGACCTCGACCAACTGGATGGCCAGCGGTTCGCCCTCGGCGGTCTCGCCGCGCAGTGTCTCGCCGACCCGCCCCCGTTGTTGCTGTGGCGCGGGTGACGGCGGCGGGGTCCAGGTGGCCGGCCGGGTCGGCTGGTCGCCGCGCGCCCACGACGAGCTCTGCGGCGGCCCCCACGTGCTGACCGGATCGGCGCCCGGCGCCGGAAACGGCACGCCCGGCCGGGGCGGTGCCAGCACCGGTGGCCTGGCCGGCACCGCATGCGGCCCCGACGACGGTCCCGGCGGCACCGCATGTGGCCCGGACGGCGGTCCCGGCGGCGCCGCGTAAGGACTGGACGGCGGACCGTAGGCCCGCTGCGGATAGGGCCCAGGGGCCGGGACCGGCTGGTGCTGGGCCGCGTAGTTCAGCCATGGGCCGGCACCGGCGATCGCGGTCCGCAGGCCGTTCGGGTCACACTCGACGCCCACGATCAGCGGCAGCCCCGTGCCGGACAGCGCGACCAGCCGGGCGGCCACCTCGCGCGGGTCCATGCCCATGCGCGCTGCGATGTCGTGCACGGCGGCCTTGCCCGACTCCGCGACGAGCGAGAGCAGGCGGATGTCCACGGGGTCCGGGGCGGCCACGGCTCGAACGCTACTCGGTCACCCAGGACGTTGCCGCCCGCCCGCCGCGCCGGGGGCGGTCGGATCGAGTGCCCTGTTGTGTCTGATCGCCGGCCGGTTCGGGTGATCCACCAGCACCACGACGTCCGCGTGCCGCTCCGGCCCGACCTCGTCGGCATACCGTTGGTAGGCCGGTAATGTCCACCGTTCGGTGGCATCGGTCTGCCGGGCGAGCGCCGCCTGCGACATCGCGAGGTGCACGGTCAGGTCGACGCGGAGACCATGCCCGAGCAGCAGTGATCCGTCCAGCAGCAGTACCCCGCCGGGCGGCAGTTCGACGTAGCCGGCGCGGCTGGCGCGGTCCGTTTCCGCGTCCCACAGCGCCGGCAGCACGCGGCCGGAAGCGGCTGGCTCCAACGGGTCCAGCACCTCCCGTGCCAGCCCGCCCGCGTCCAGCCAGTCCGTGCGCAGGGCGTCCGGATCTGTCCTGCCGTGTTCGAACCGCAGCGACGCCGGCCGCAGGAAATCGGCCGCCCGAACGCGCAGCACCGGCCGCCCACGCAGCCGCAACCCCTCGGCCAGACCGTCGGCGAGCGCCCCCGGTCCCGCAGCGGGCGCGCCGTCGACGGCCACCCGTAGCCACTGGTCCGGGCGGTATGCGGCGATCGTGTCGGCGAGTTCGGTGCGCAGGGCGTCGTTGGTCACTGGGCGAACCGGCACACCGCCATCCTGCCGCCCCATCGGCCGAAAGTCTGATCCGGATACCGCGTGCGTTGGCTAGGCTCGTTAGGACGACGAACGAAACAAGGACAACGTGTCGAGGCTCGGAGGTTCGCCATGTCGGAAGCAGGGCCGGCCAGTGCACTAGCCGACGAACTCGTCGGCGTGCTCGAGGAACAGGACCCGACGATGCCGACGATGCTCGGCCTCGACGGCGCCCACGACCGGCTCGCCGACCTGAGCGAGGTCGCTGAACAGGCGTTCCGTGCCCGATACGTCGACATGGCCGAACGTGCCACCGCGCTGGACCCCGCCGACCTGAGCGCCGAGGAGCGGATCACCCGTGCGGTGGTGATCCAGCAGGCCGGCGCCCGTGTCGACGCCATCGACAGCCGGTTGGTCGAGCACACGGTGACCGACCTGTTCGTCGCCCCGGCTCCCTTGCTGCTGAGCATGCTGCCGATGATCGGCCTGTCCAGCACCGAACTCGCCGAGGCGTATCTACGTCGCATCGAGGTGATCCCGCCGCACCTGGAAGGCGCGGCCGAGCGGCATCGCGCCGGGGTGGCGGCCGGGCGGGTACCGGTGGCGCACCTGGTCGAGGCAGCGATCAAGCACATCGACCGCTACCTGTCCGACCCGGACAACGACCCGCTCACCCGCCCGGTACCGCCCGCCGACGTGGCCGCCGACTGGACGACCCGCCGCGACGCGCTGCTGGCCGACGTGGTCCGCCCCGCCTTCGCCGCCTACAGGGACGTGCTGATCAACGATGTGCTGCCGCACGGCCGGTCCGCCGACCGTCCCGGCCTGAGCTGGCTACCCGGCGGCGATGCCGACTACGCGCGGCTGGTCCGCGTGCACACCACCACCGACCGCACGCCTGACGAACTGCACCAGACCGGCCTGTCGATCATGGACGACCTGCGGGCCGAGTACGCCGAACTGGGTAGGCGAGTGCTGGGCACGGACGACCTCGGCGAGATCTTCCACAAGCTGCGTTTCGACGAGCGGTTCCGCTGGACGTCGGCGGACGAGTTGCTGGACGCCGCCCGCAGGGCGATCAGCCGGGCGGAAGAGGTCGCGCCGCAGTGGTTCGGCCTGCGCCCCCAGCACGGCTGCGAGGTCCGCTCGGTGCCGGCCGCCGATGCCGCCGGTGCCCCGGCCGCGTACTACATGCCGGGTACGGTCGATGGCCACCGGCCCGGCGTGTACTACGCGAACACCGACCAGGTCACCGAGCGGTTCCGGCACCAGTGCGAGGCCGTCGCGTTCCACGAGGCCGTGCCCGGCCACCACTTCCAGATCTCGATCGCGCTGGAACAGGCGGAAATGCCGCTGCTGCGCCGAATCGCGGACGTGAACGCGTACACCGAGGGTTGGGGCCTCTACACCGAGCGACTCGCCGACGAGATGAACCTGTACTCGGACGACGTGTCCCGGCTCGGCATGCTCACCGCGGACTCCATGCGCGCCGGACGGCTGGTGGTGGACACCGGCCTGCACGCCAAGGGGTGGAGTAGGGCGCAGGCGGTCGAGTTCCTGTCCAAGAACACGCCGATGGCGACGGTGGAGATCGAGGCCGAGGTCGATCGGTACATCGCCTATCCGGGACAGGCCCTGTCGTACATGGTGGGGCGGCTGGAGATCCAGCGAATCAGGGTGTCGGCCGAGGCGGCACTGGGGGACAGGTTCGACATCAGGGGCTTCCACGACGTGGTGCTGGGCAACGGCCCGCTGCCGCTGTCGGTACTGGCAGAGGCGGTCGAGGACTGGGTGGCCACGCAGTGACTTTGACCCTTTTGGGTGACTGATGTCACAGCGGGGCACTTGATCGACCTCACGTCCGTTGCACCAACGAGGTGTCTTTCAGGCTGCTCGACGGGGGTAAGGAGAAACAGCGTGACAGTGGTGCGGGAAGAGCTCAGTGAGGAATTCTTGCAGGATCCGCATGCCCTGAACCGGCGCCTGCGCGCCGAAGGCCCTGTCCGCCCGGTGGTGTTGCCGCGCGGTCTGAAGGTGTGGATGGTCACGCGGTACGCGGACGTCCGCGCGGCGCTGGCGGACAACCGGCTGCACAAGGACTCCCGCGACATCGAGGACCTGTTCGAGCGCCACTCGAACAACGCGGAACGGTTCGTGGGCGGTGGTGAGTCACTGGTGGGCCACATGCTCAACAGCGACCCACCGGACCACGAACGTCTGCGGCGCCTGGTGAACAAGGCGTTCACGGCACGCAGGATCGAGCAGTTGCGCCCCAGGATCGAGGAGATCACCGAAAGCCTGCTGGCCGGAATAGGCCCGAAAGCGGAAGTGGACCTCTTGGACACGTTCGCATTCCCGCTACCCATCACGGTAATCTGCGAACTACTGGGAATTCCAACAGAAGACCGAGACGATTTCCGAACCTGGTCGAACGTACTCATTTCTGGTGGAGTAGAACCAGGAGTGATGCAGCAAGCAGCGATCGACATGGCCGGTTACCTGTCGAAGAGCATAGAGGCAAAGCGAACCAACCCAGGCGAAGACATGATGTCAGCCCTGGTAGCCGCCCACGACGACGACGACCGCCTGAGCCAGGACGAGCTGATAGCGATGGCGTTCTTGTTGTTGGTCGCAGGCCACGAAACCACGGTGAACCTGATCGCCAACGGAGTACTGGCCCTGATAGAGAACCCGGACCAGTTGGCGGCCCTACGAGCGGACAGGTCGCTGCTACCAGGCGCGATCGAGGAGTTCCTGCGCTTCGAGTCACCGGTCAAGAACGCCACGCTGAGATACACGGTGGAGCCGACTGCAATCGGCGACGTGATGGTGCCGGCAAGGGAATTCGTGGTGCTGTCATTGGGATCGGCCAACCGAGACCCGAACCGCTACGAGGACGCGGACCACCTGAACATCCACCGGGACACCAGCGGCCACATGGCCTTCGGCCACGGCATCCACTACTGCCTGGGCGCACCACTGGCAAGGCTGGAGGCGGAGGTCGCCTTCAACAGATTGCTGGACGCGTACGACGAGATCGAGTTGACGGTCCCAGTCGAGGACCTG
>DATBDL010000084.1:0-5074 GCA_036269975.1 Pseudonocardiaceae bacterium
AGGTGAAGGTGTCGAGATGCGGCATCACCTGACCGGCCGCATTCTGTACGCCGAACGGTCCAAGATCGGGTGTGGTCGGCTTCGGAGTCGGGTGATTGTCGTGGTCGCGACGAGGAACATCGCGCTGGTCGCATTGGTCACGTGCCTGCCGGTAGCGGTGTTCGCGGCACCCGCACGTGCGACGCCGGTGGCGCCGGCCATCACCCATCCGCAGGACGACTGGGCCGGCTCCCAGATCGCGCGGTACGAGGGCACGGCGACGCCGAACGCGCAGAACCCACAGGATCTGCCGGTAGGCCCATTGGCTCCCGTATCCATGGGCGACACCGCGCCGGCCGGTTTCGACGTGAGCCACTATCAGGGCGCCGTGGACTGGCCGTCCGCGGCGGCCGCCGGCGCCACCTTCGTCTACGTCAAGGCGACCGAGAGCACCAACTACGTCAACCCGTACTTCGCACAGCAGTACAACGGGTCCTACCAGGCCGGTCTGATCCGCGGCGCCTACCACTTCGCCACCCCGGACACATCGGACGGTGTGACACAGGCGAACTATTTCGTGAACAACGGGGGTGGCTGGAGCGCGGACGGCAGAACGCTGCCGCCCGCGATCGATCTGGAGTACAACCCGTACGGCGACACGTGTTACGGCATGACGCCGGTCGCGCTGGTGGCCTGGGTGCACGCGTTCGCCGACCAGGTGCGGGTGCGGACCGGCCGCTATCCGACCATCTACACGAGCACGCGCTGGTGGGCGATGTGCATGGGCAACGACGCGTCGTTCGGCGCCGATCCGCTGTGGATCGCCAGGTACAACACCGTGCTCGGCAGCCTGCCGCCAGGATGGACGGCGCAGGCCATCTGGCAGTTCGCCGACGCGGGAGCTTTCCCAGGTGATCAGGACTCTTTTGACGGCAATGTCGGTCAACTGCACACCCTGGCCAGCGGTTGAGTTGTTGTGGTTGACTGGCCGGCCGGTCGCGGCCGTTGTTGTCGGACAACGGGAATGCACTTCTTGTTAACTCTTCACAAACAATCGTGACATTTGGTTACCCAGGCAGCAGACTACCCCCTGCGAGTGACTTGTGACTCCGGTCACCCGGCCATGGTCAGGTCGGCCATCAGCGAGGGCACATCGAAAGGGTCATCCAGAGATGAAGGTACGAGTTGGAGCCAAACGCGGCATCATCGCCGCGTTAGTCGCCGGCACGACGTTCGCCGGCACGCTCATTTTCACCGCGACGGCCCCCGCCGGCGCGACCGCCACCACACCATCCGGCGCCGCGGCGCAGAGCGTCGTCCGGCATCCTGAGCTGGACTGGGCTGGTTCACAGGTGGCGAAGCACGAACCGCACCCCACGTTCACCGGTGGCATCACGCCACTGACCACCCAGACGCCCGGCCTGGACGTCAGCGGCTACCAGGGCAACGTCAACTGGGCGTCGGTCGCGGCCAACGGCGCGAAGTTCGCCTACACCAAGGCAACCGAGGGCACCTACTACACCAATCCCTATTTCGCGCAGCAGTACAACGGCTCGTACAACGCCGGTCTGATCCGCGGCGCGTACCACTTCGCCACACCGGACACCACCAGCGGCGCGACCCAGGCGGACTACTTCGTCGCGCACGGCGGCGGCTGGTCCAAGGACGGCAAGACGCTGCCCGGCATGCTGGACATGGAATGGGACCCGTACGGTGCCGCGTGCTACGGCCTGAGCCAGGCCGCGATGGTGAGCTGGATCGTGTCCTTCAGCAACGAGTACCACGCCAAGACCAGCCGCTGGCCGGTCGTCTACACGGCGACGAGCTGGTGGAGCCAGTGCACCGGCAACCGTGGCGACTTCTCGTCCACGAACCCGCTGATGATCGCGTTCTACTCGACGAACGCCGGCCCGATGCCGTTCAACTGGGGCTTCCAGACGATCTGGCAGTTCGCCGACTCCGGCACCTTCCCCGGTGACCAGGACCGGTTCAACGGCGACATCACCAGGGTGCAGGCACTCGCCAACGGCTGATCATCGGCAGGCGCTGCCGCCCGCCGGCCAGCGTCGATCCGCTGTCCACATGCGCCGATCCGTCCGGTCGTTCGTGACCGGGCGGATCGGCGTGTTGCCGTCGTTTCTGCCGCTCGCGGCAACCGGCCTAGCCGAGGCTGCCGATCGGCGTCTGCCCGCCGTCTGGCAAAGGTGATATCCCTCTGTGCGTTACACAGACCGGCTCGTGACCGATCTTCCCAGTGACCGCCGGAGCCCCCGAGAGGTGAACCTGATGAGCGCGACGCCGTGGCTGGTGATCGGTTGGGTGTGCGTGGCCGCCGGGGCCGCGATGTTGGTCCTGGCATGGCTCGCGGCGGCCGGCAGGGCGCTCGGCGGCACACCGCGCCCAGCGGCGCGGCTGGCCGGCCTGATGGTGCTCGCGTTCGGCGCGTTCTGCGTTGTGAGTGGACTGTTGTTGCAGGACAACGCCAGCACCGAGTCCGACGCGCTGCGCACCGGCGGGTTGGCCGCGCTGGTGGTCGTCGCGCTGTACGTCGTGTGGCTCTACGAGCACCGGCCGAGCGCGCCAGATCACACCGTCGGTGAACACCGGCTGGCCGAGGCACAGCGGGACCTCGATCGACAGCGCATCGACCACGACCGCGGCCGTGCGGCGGACGACCGGTTCGCCAAGGCGCTGGAACTGCTGGGCCACGACGCCGACCAGGTGCGGGTGGGCGCGCTGCACGCGCTGGCCGGTATCGCGAGGAGCGACCCGAGGTACGGTCAGACCACAGTGGACATTCTGTGCGCGTACCTGCGGCGCCCCTTCGACCACGCCAGTTACCAGGACCGCCGCGCCACCCAGGCCAACGCCGACCGGAACGACGACGCGTGGCACGACGTCGACGCCGACCGGGAACGGCAGGTGCGGCTGACGGCGCAGCGGCTGATCGTCGACCTGCTGCCGTCCACGTCCGAGGTGGACGGGCCGGACTACAACCTCGACCTGACCGGCGCCGCACTGGAGTACTTCGACCTGTCGCACAAGCGGGTCGGCACGTTCACGGCCCGATCGGCGCACTTCTACGAGGCGGTGTCGTTCGAGGGCACGTGGTTCCACGGTCCGATCTGGTTGACGTGGGCCCACATGTGGGGCGAGGCGTTCCGGGCCAACGACATGGTGTGCCACGGCATCGCGTGGTGGAGCAACTTCACCGCGAGCGGCCCCGTGGACTTCGACCGCACCGACTTCCGGGGCGAGACCAAGTTCGCCTACGCGACCTTCGCCGACCGGGTTTCCTTCCAGGGCTGCCACTTCGCGACATCGGCCGACTTCCAGAACACGGAATTCCTCGGCGAGCTGAGTTTCACCAACACGGACGGCCTGATCGGACGAACGGCGGGCATGCGGGTATCGCTACAGCACGACGTGCGGCTGCCACTAGGCTGGGTGGTCGACCCGCGCGACTCCCGCGAACCCGGTCTCGGCCTGGTCCGCGCCTGAGAGCGCCGGTTTCGTCGTTTCTTTCGGCTGGCCGGTTTCGGTCAGCCGCCGATGACCGGTGGGACGGTGCGTTCGTCGGTGCCGAAGATGGAGTCCGGGTCGGCCTCGACCAGGAACGACGGGCGCTTGTGCTCCTCGTCCTCCTTGCCGCGCTGGCCACGGCCGGCACCCATGCCGCCGGCGCCGGACTGACCGGCCGTACCACGGGCACCGGCCGCACCGCTGCCCATCGCCGACTCCTCGGCCGCCGCCGCGCCGGCCGCGCTACGGGCACCAGCGGACGAACTGCTGGCGTCGCCGGCCGCACTGCCACTGCCACCAGGGCCGAAACCACCCCGGCCGCTGCCGTAACCGCTGCCAGAGCCGCCGGCACCGCTGCCGCTACCGAAGCCAGATCCGCCAGTACCGCCGCCACCGAAGCCGCCGCCACCGCCGAAGCCGCCCACCGGGGGCATGCCGAATCCGCCGCCGCCACCACCGCCCGCGCCGCCGGGCCCGGTGCCGCCCGTGCCGCCGGGGAAACCGGGTGTGCCGGGACCGCCGCCGCCCGGATTGGTCCACGACGGATCTGTCGTCGTGCCGGGCGGTACGGGGTTGGCTCCGCTGCCAGGAACACCGCCGGCACCCGGAACACCGCCGCCTGGGGAGCTGGCGCCGGGCTGCCCAGGTGCGCCGCCGCTGCCACTTCCGCCGCTGCCGCCGCCGGAGCCGCTGCCACCACCTGAGCCCCCGGCGGTCCCGCCGGGGAACGTGGGCCCGGTACCGCCACCGCCGCCTGGCCCGCTACCGCCGGTTCCGGTGCCGGTGCCCGAGGTACCGCCGCCCGTGCTGGGATCGAACGTCGGGACAGGCGCCATCGCGGGCATCTTGCCGGCGGACTGGCCAAGAGTGTGGTCGTAGGACTGGACCGCGTTCGCGGCGGCCTGGTGGGCCTGTTGCTGGGCCGCGAGTTTCTGGTTCACGGCGTCCATCCCGGCGACCGGGTTGGGCGCGGTGAAGAAGTCCTTGAGCTCGTCGGTGAAGCTGTAGGGCACCGGCTTGGGCACCGCGGACTGGGCGGACTGCGCGGCCTGGGACTGGTTGTACATGTTGTCCGAGACCAGTTGCGCGCTCTCACTGGTGGTGCCGGTCCAACTCGCGACGCCGGTGTGGAAGCCACGCGCCGCGTCGGCCGCGTTGCCGGTCCACGAGCTTTCCGTTGCGGTGGCGGCATTGTTCAGCGTCTTGCTGATCGTCACCATCGAGTTGCCGATCTGGTTCCACGACTGGCTGCCGGTACCGACCTGGCCGGCGCTCAGGTTCGTGTTGACCATCTTGTAGAGGTCGTCGTGGCTGTAGGTCATGTAGTTCTGGCCACCGACCGACGGCGCCTGGCGGGTGTCCACGTTCTGCGCGAGCGTTTGCGCCTGGTTGTCGACGGCGGCGGTGGCACTCGCCTTGCCCTGCTGGGCCTGCTGCACACCGTGGATGAGCGCTTCCATGGCCGCGACCGGATCCGGACTGCTCTCCGCCTGCCGCACGGCCTGCTGCCATGCCTGCGTCTGGGCCTGCTGGACCTGGGAACCGGCATCCTGGTAACTGGTCGGCAGCTCAT